>JANXOM010000191.1:5000-49056 GCA_025353585.1 Deltaproteobacteria bacterium | reverse complement strand
CGCAAGAAGGACGGCAAGACCATGCTCCCCGGCAAGGAGATCGCGCGGCTCTCCGCCGACCACGCGCGGCTGGCGGCGCGCCTGCTCGCGTGCACGGCGGCCCAGGCGGACCTGCGCACGGCGGAGGAGCTCTGCCTCGAGGCGCTCGCGCGCGACATCGACGCGGTCGACCTCATCGATGGCGCGATCGCCGCGCGGCACAAGTTCCGCCGCGACCTGCTGTGGCTCGTCACCGTGCTGCGCCCGGTGCGGCCCGGCATCACGCTCTATGTCCACACGCCGGACGCGCGGCGCGCCGTCGTCGAGTGGGTGACCATGGCCCTCGCCGCCGCGAGCGCGCACGGCTGGCGCGCCGCCGTCCACCTGTGGGGCGACACCGGCCCTGGCCAGCCGCCGAGCACGTGGGGCCCCGGCCGCGATCGCGCGTGGGCCGCCGAGCACCTCGCGAGCCGGACGCCCGCCTCGGCGATCGTGCGCGTCACCGGCGCCGGCTCCGATATTCTGTTCGGGCTCGAGGCGGGCCTCCATCGCTTCATCGGCCTCGCCGGCGAGCCGTGCCACGTCTGGGTCGATTTGCTCGAGCCGAAGGGCGAGCTGACCGACGCCGAGTGGCCGCACATCCCCGGCCCGCCGCCGCCGGTGGCCGCGCGGAGCGGCACCGCGATGCGCACGGTGCAGTGGGGCGCCGACACGCTGCTCGTCGGGACCGAGCTCGTCGAGCTGGCGTGGGCCGAGCTGCCCGCGCGCCTCGAGGAGGCGGCGGTCGTGCGCGTGCTCGCCACCGCCGGCACGCCCGCCGCGGACACGCTGTGGGGGTACAAGAGCCCCCTGCCGCCGCCCGCGCCGAAGGCGGAGCCATGAGGGTCGACTTCTCCGTCGGCGTGTACGAGGCGAAGGGCACGACCGACGGGCAGGACACGTGGATCGCGCTCGGGCCGACTCTGCTCTACGTCGTCGGCGCGGGCGAGGCGCGCCTGCGCGAGCGCATGCTCGACCGGCTGCGCGAGACGCTGCGCGGCACGAAGCCCGAGCTGCAGGAGCTCTTCCAGCTGCCGCTCGGCACCGAGCTCGCGCGCGTGCAGATCGACGTGAAGACCGCCGAGGGCCGCGTGCAGGGCACGATCCCGCTCATCGTCGAGCCGCGCTGGACCTCGCCCACGACGCAGCGGCTCGTCGCGTACCACCCGCGGCGCCGCGACACGTGGTTCACGTGTGACGACCAGAGCGAGCTGCAGCCGCTCGCGCAGGCCATCGTCCGCGAGCGCTGGAAGACGATCACCGAGGACAACGCGGACTATCTCCTCACCACCGGGCGCGACCGCCTGCTCACGCTCGCCTTCTCGTGCGAGCCGATGACGCTGCTCGACACCCTGCCCTCGCGCAAGAAGGATCCACGCGCCGGCGCGGCCGCCGCGCGCCCGCAGAACGTGCTCCGGCAGATCGGCCTCGACGAGACGCTGCGCGCGAGCAACAAGACGCTGCCCCTCGGCGTCCCGCGCTCGCCGTATCGCGAGCGGCTCTCGTACCTGCTCGGCGGCGCGCGGCCGCGCTCGGTGGCGGTCGTGGGGCCGCCCGGCAGCGGCAAGACGCTGCTCCTGCACCAGTGGATCGCGGACCGGCTCGTCGAGGATGGCCAGCCGATCCACAAGAACATGGACCGCGTGCACCACGTGTGGCGGCTCAGCGGCAAGCGGCTGATCGCGGGCATGTCGTACCTCGGCCAGTGGGAGGAGCGCTGCCTCGCGTTGCTCGACGAGGCGCGCAGCAAGAAAGCGATCCTGTGGATCGAGGATCTGCACCTGTTCGGCCGGCTCGGCCAGTCGCGGCAGAGCGAGCGCAGCTTCGCGGACTTCTTCCGCGGGCCCGTGCGGCGCGGCGATCTCGGCATCATCGCGGAGCTGACGGCGGAGCAGCACGCGCGGCTCGAGCGCGATGCCCCGGGGCTCGCCGAGGCCCTCGCGCTGGTCGCGGTCCCGGCGGGCACCGCGGCGGAGACGAGCACGCTCTTGCTCCACGAGGTCCGCGCGCTCGAGGTGCGGCTGCCCGGCATCTCGCTGCACCCGTTCGTGCCGCGGACGGCGCTCGAGCTCGGCTCGGCGCTCTTCCCGTGGCGCGCGCGGCCGGGCGTGGCCATCGAGATCGTGCGCCGCATCGCCGACGACGCGGTGGCTCGCGGCGATCTGCGCGAGCTCGGGCCGGCCGATGTCCTGACCTACCTCGCGCGCACGACCGGCCTCTCGCCGCAGCTGATCTCGCTCGACGCGCCGCTCGACGCGGCCGAGGTCGAAATGGCGTTCGCGGCCCGCGTGATCGGGCAGCCGACGGCCACGCGCGCCGCCGCGGACGTCATCGTGAAGGTGCGCGCCGGCCTCGCCGATCCGGGCCGCCCCGTCGGCGTGCTGCTCTTCACGGGGCCGACCGGCACCGGCAAGACCGAGCTCGCCACCGCGATCGCGGAGTACCTGTACGGCGACCAGTCGCGGCTCGTGCGCATCGACATGGGCGAGCTGTCGGGGACCGACGCCGTCTCGCGCCTCATCGGCGATCGCTGGCAACCCGAGGGCCTGCTGACCTCGCGCGTGCGGGCGCAGCCGTTCTGCGTCGTGCTGCTCGACGAGATCGAGAAGGCGCACCCGCAGGCGCTGCACCTCTTGCTGCAGCTCTTCGACGAGGGGCGCCTGACGGACGCGGCCGGCGAGGTCGCCTCGTTCGCCTCGGCGGTCGTCATCATGACGTCGAACCTCGGCAGCAAGAACGCGTCGCCGATCGGCTTCGGTGACACGCGCGACCGGATCCTCGCCGACGTGGCGCGCGCGGTCCGCGAGTTCTTCCCCGTCGAGCTGTTCAACCGCATCGATCAGGTCGTGCCGTTCGAGCCGCTCACGCCGGAGGTCGCGCAGAAGGTCGTCGACAAGGAGCTCGCGAAGCTCCTCGGGCGACGCGGCCTCCGCGAGGCGAACACGTACGTCTACGCGGGCGCGGCGGTGCGGCGGCGCGCCGTCGCCGACGCCTTCGATCCGAGATACGGCGCGCGCACGGTGAAGCGCTGGCTCGAGGATCAGGTCGGCGGCGCGCTGACGGACCTGCTCGCGGCCGCGCCGCCCTCGCGCCTGCGCATCATCCGGCTGTCCGAGGATCAGGGGAAGCTCGTGGCCGCGCTCGAGCCGATGCTCGAGCGGACGCCCACGCCGGGGCCGTACGCGCTCGAGGGCGGGCTGGATCTCGCCACGGCCGCGCTGGAGCCGGCCGTCGCCGAGGCGGTGGCGGCGCTCGCGCGGGTGCATCGGTCGCCGGAGCTCGCGAGCGCGCGGGCGACCGCGCAGGGCGAGCTGCGCTACTACGTCGACGACCTGATGCTGCGGCTCGCCGCGCTCGGCGAGCTGCTCGGCGCGCGGTTCCGGACGGATCCGGAGCCGGCGGCGAGCATGGAGGGCGACGCGCCGATGGTCGACGAAGACGACAGCGACGAGTACGACGACGAGGGCGTGCGGCACGTCAAGCGCATGGTGAAGGGGCACACCCCTGGCACCGGCCGCGAGCGCCGCACGCAGGTCGCCGCGCCGGTCCGCGCGCGCCCGCCCGCCTCCCGCGACGCGCTCATCGCGGGCGTCGCCGAGGCGCTGCTCGTCGAGCGGGCGCTGCCGACGCTCCTGGATCCCGGCGCCCATGCCGTGACGCTGACGCTCTCGCGCGTCGGCTCGACGGTGGCGGCGGGCGGGCTGCCGCTGGTCGCGCGCGTCCTCGCGCAGAGCAGCTGGTTCGACGAGGCCGCGGTCGCGCACGTCGCGCCGTCGGGCGAGACGCAGATCGTGTCCGACCGCGCCGCCGCCTTGCCGGCGCTCCTCCCGGGCACGCGCGACCTCGTCGTGGTGCTGCGCGGCCTGTTCCTGCGCGCGGCGCTCGAGGGCGAGCACGGGACCTGGATGGTGCGCGCGGCCGCCGCCGAGCCCGACATGATCCGCGTGGAGGTCCGCGCCGGCGGCAGCACGGCCGTCCACACGCTACGCACGCACCTGGACGCCCGTCGCGAGCTGGAGCGCGTGCTCGAGCACGGCGGGCCGCTGCCGCCGAACCCCGACGCGCTCCTGCCGGTGACGCGCACGCTGACCTATCGCGCCCCGCTGCGCGCCGGTGAGCCGTACCACGTCGAGCTCGAGGACTTCGCGACCGGCTGGGTCGACCGCGGCAGCTACCGCGACATCCCGACGGCGATCCGCCGCGCCTGGCACCTCGCATGGAGCGGCCGGTAACCCGTGACCGCCAAGCCCACGTTCCGCGTCTTCGTCACGACGCACCACGGCGGCCTGACGTCCGCGGTCCTGCTGCGCCGCTTTCGCACGTCGTGGGACGCGCCGCCGCCCGCCGCCGTCGCCCTCGACGAGGAGTCCGCGCTCGCCCGCCTCGTCCCGCAGGCCGCCCTCATCGCCGACGACGACAACGATGACGACGACAACGACGTCGACCGCTACCTGTGGAGCGAGGATCTCGAGCTCCGCCGCGTGGAGATCGACATCCACCCCGGCCGCCCCGATCCCCACGGCTACGTGATCACCGCGGCCACGGTGCCGATCCGCCTCGCCTACGCCGCCGCGAAGCTCGACGGCGCCCCGCTCTACCGCGTCATCGTCCCGCGCTTCGACTGGTCGTTCGTCAGCGAGGACCTCGCCGCCGTCCCCGAGACGATCCGCGCCCTCGTGTTCGCCGCGCTCGTCGGCGACGCGACCGCCTCGCTCTACGATCTGCGCCGCGAGGTCGACGAGAAGATCATCAAGTGGTCACCGATCGACGCCACGCCGAACGCCGACAAGGTCACGAAGCCGAAGCCCGATCCGAAGCCGACGCTCGAGTCCGTCGGCGAGGACTGGGTCGCCCTCGCGCGCGCGAACAAGCTCGCCGCCGTCGTCGGCCACGATCCCAACTTCGACGCGATCGTGCCGTTGCTCGCCGAGAAGCGGCTGCCGAGCCTGCTGTTCGTCGGGCCGCGCGGCGCCGGCAAGTCCGCGCTCGTCCGCCGCGTCGCGCGCGCCATGCTCGAGTCCTCGCGCGGCAAGGACGGTCGCGCCCGCGCGCTCTGGGCCACGACCGCCGACCGGATCGTCGCCGGCATGATCTACCTCGGCATGTGGCAGCAGCGCTGCCTCGCGCTCGTGCACGAGCTCCACGACTCGCCCGACGCGCTCTTCGTCGACCGCCTCGCGGACTTCATGGCGCCGATGTCGGACGGCGCGTCGATCGCGGAGCTCTTCGCGCCCTCCGTCGTCGCGAAGGAGCTGACGGTCATCGCGGAGTGCGATGAAGCCGAGCTCGTCCGCGCCCGCCAGCGCGCGCCCGCGATGCTCGACGCGTTCCGCGTGATCCGCGTCGCCGAGGCCACGCCGGCCCAGACGCTCGCGCTCGTCGAGCCGTACGGCGCGCGCCAGCACCCGCCCGTCGCCCTGGCCCACGACGCGGCCCGCCGGCTCGTGGAGCTCCTCGCCGCGTTCCGCCGCGACACCGCGTTCCCCGGCAAGGCGCTCGCCTTTGTCGACTACCTCGTCACGCGCCCCGCCGCGCCCGCCGGACCGGCCGCGCCGCTCGGGATGAGCGAGCTCGTCGCCGCGTTCGGCGCGTGGTCCGGGTTGCCCGTCGATCTGATCTCGCCCGAGCGCGCGCTCGACACGGCCGCCATCGCCAGCGAGCTCCGGCGCGGCGTCATCGGCCAGGACCACGCCTGCTTCACGGCCGCGCGCGTGATCGCCCGCCTCAAGGCCGGCCTCGACGATCCCCAGCGCCCGGTCGGCGCGCTCCTGTTCGCGGGCCCGACCGGCGTCGGCAAGACCGAGCTCGCGAAGCAGCTCGCGCGCTACCTGTTCAGCGACGCCGAGCGCCTGGTGCGCGTCGACATGAGCGAGCTGACGACGGGCGCCGCCATCGCGCGCCTGATCACGCCCTCGCCCGCCGGCACCTCCCTCGCGGACCGCATCCGCCGCCAGCCGCTCTCGGTCGTGCTGTTCGACGAGATCGAGAAGGCGGACCCGGCCGCGTTCGATCTCCTGCTCGGCGTCATCGGCGAGGGCCGCCTGACCGACGTGTTCGGCCGCCTCGTCGACTTCCGCATGGCCGTCATCGTCATGACGACGAACCTCGGCGCGGCCGACCCGCGCCCGCCTGGCTTCTCGTCGGATCCCGATGCCCTGCCCGACCTCACCGGGCCGATCCGGACGTTCTTCCGGCCCGAGCTCCTCGGTCGCCTCGACACGATCGTCTCGTTCCGCCCGCTGCCACCCGTCGCGCTCGAGCGCATCGTGGAGCTCGAGCTCGACAAGCTCCGCCAGCGCCCGGGCCTCGTCGCCCGCAACCTGCGCCTCGAGATGACGGCCGGCGCCCGCGCCCGGCTCGCCACGCTCGGCCACGATCCCAAGCTCGGCGCCCGCCCGCTCCGGCGCACGCTCGAGGACCTCGTCGTCGGGCCCCTCGCCGATCGGATGGCCGGAGATCCGACCTGGCGGGACGCCACCATCCGGATTGCCACGCCCGGCGAGGGCCGCGCCGACATCGTGATTCCGTAAGGCGCGCCACACCCATACCTGGACTTGCGAGCCTTGCTACACTCCGAACGTGCCCGATCCGAAGCGTGTCCTCTGGTACCTGCGCAAGGTGCCGTTGCTCGCCGACCTCGGACCGGACGCGCTCGCCCGGATGTCGGAGCGCGTGGAGCTCCGCGAAGCACGCCGCCGCGACGTGATCTACCTCCCCGGCGACCCCGGCCGGTCGCTGTTCTTTGTACACGGCGGCCGGATCAAGGTCAGCAAGGTCACGCGCGATGGCAAGTCGCTGACGCTCGCGTATCACGGCCCCCCGGATCTGTTCGGCGACAGCTGCTTGCTCGATGGCGGGCCGCGGACCGAGATGGCGGAGGCGGTCGAGAACGCGCTCCTGTCCGAGATCGATCGGGTGCACTACGAGGAGCTGATGCACAGCCACCCGGCGCTCGGGCTGGCGATGACGCGCCTGATGATCGTGCGGCGGCGCGAGCTCGAGAACAAGGTCGAGGCGCTCGTGTTCCGCGACGTCTCGAGCAAGCTCGCCGAGCTGCTGGTCAAGCTCGCCGCCGAGTACGGCGTGGACGACGCCCGCGGGACGCTCGTCGCGCTGAAGATCACGCACCAGGAGCTCGCGAACCTCATCGGCTCGACGCGCGAGACCGTGTCGCTGACGCTCTCGCAGTTCAAGCGCCGCGCCTTTATCGCGACCGAGGGCCGCAAGGTCATCATCTCGAACAGCGAAGCGCTGCGCGCGCTGTTCTGAGGATTCGCGCGAGCGGGGACGAACCGCCAAGCCGCCGAGGACGCCAGGCCGGAGCCAGGTTGGGAGAGATGAGGGCGGACGCCCGTCACCCTCTGACCTTGGCTCCGGCTTGGCGCTCGTGGCGGCTTGGCGGTCAATCTGGACGACGCCTTCGCCCGAGCATGTCCACGGCCAGCGCCAGGGCGCGCTGCATGGAGGTCGAGCGCGCGATGCCGCGGCCCGCGATGTCGTAGGCCGTGCCGTGGTCGGGCGACGTGCGCACGATCGGCAGGCCGAGCGTGACGTTCACGCTGTCGTCGAAGTCGAGGAGCTTGACCGGGATGAGCCCCTGGTCGTGGTACATCGCGACGAGCGCGTCGTAGCGGCCCTCGGCGTGATCGCGAAACGCGGCGTCGGGGATGAGCGGGCCGTGCAGCGTGGCCGGCGGTAGTGGCTCGCGCAGCGCGGGCGCGATGATCGCGTCGTCCTCGCTCCCGAGCATGCCGCCCTCGCCCGCGTGCGGGTTCAGGCCCACGACGCCGATGCGCGGCGCGGCGAGCCCGACGTCCGCGGTCAGCGATGCAGCGAGCAGCTCGACGACGCGGCGGATGCGCGCCGTCGTCAGCACGCGCGGCACCTCGGCGAGCGGGACGTGCACGGTCGCGAGCGCGATGCGCAGCTTCGGGCCGTAGAACGCCATCACCACGTCGGGCGCCCCGAGCCGCGCCGCGAGGAGCTCGGTGTGGCCCGGGAACGCGAAGCCCGCGCGCCGCGCCCACGTCTTCGAGATCGGGGCCGTGGCGATCGCGGCGAGCTCGCCCGCCTTCGCCGCCGCGACGGCTGCCTCGAGGTAGCCGACCTGGGCCGCGCCGCTCGCGTCGTCGGGCGCGCCGGGGACCGCGCGTGAACCGGCGCCGTCGCCGCGGATCTCGAGGCCGGGCGGCAACGCCACGCGCATCGCCTCGGCGCCGCGCACGAGCGGCTCGCGATCGCCGAACACCACGAGCCGCGCGCGCCACGCCGCCGGTGCCGTCGCGAGCGTCGCCGCCACGATCTCGGGGCCAATGCCGCTCGGATCGCCGAGCGTGATGCCGATGCGTCCTGCGTTCACCCCCCAGCTGTGACGCACGGGCACCGCGCGCGCAAGCTGCTAGCCTTGACCGGATGCGGATGCGACGTGCGCTCGCGCTGATGGCCATCGCCGGGTGCGCGGGCGCCGAGGCGCGGTCGCTGGGGCCCGCCGCGCCGCCGCCCGCGCCCGCCGTCCTCGCACCCGCCGATGTCGGGCTGCACCCGGGCGAGAGCATGGCGTTCGAGGTCCATCTCGGCGGCCTGCTCGCCGGCGAGGCGTCGCTCGCGGTCGGTGCGGTCGGCGAGGTCGAGGGACATCGCGCGGTCGTCGTGAAGTCGCGCGCGGCGACGGCGGGGGCGGTCGATGTCCTCAAGCACATCATCGACGAGGCCACGACCACGATTGATCTCGACAGCGGCAAGCCGATGACCGTCGACTCGCTCGTCGAGGACGGCGGCAAGCGCACCACGGCCCGCGCGACGTTCGGGCCCGCGAAGGTCACCATCGCGTGGGCCCGCGAGGGCGAGGCGCCGCACCAGATGGGCATCGCGACGGCCGGGCTGAGCGTCCTCGACATGCACGCGGCGATGGGCCAGATCCGCGGCTGGCGCGCCGACGTCGGCGCCACGCGCACGGTCTACGTCATCGGCGGCAAGCGCCTGTGGCGCATCGACCTCCGCTATGCGGGCAGCGCGACGGTCGGGTCCGCGCTCGGCAACCGTCGCGCCGTGCAGTTCGACGGGCAGTCGTTCCGCGCGCGCGGCAACCTGACGCTCGAGTCGACGACGGCGGCGCGCACGTTCTCGGTCTGGCTCTCCGACGACGCCGACCGCGTCCCGCTCCGCGTGGTCGGCCACACCGAGCTCGGCGACATCACGATGGAGCTGACCGACTACCAGCGGCCGTAGGGCCGCGGCGGATCAGCTCGCCGCTTTGGACTCGAGGACCAGCTCGGGACGCGCACGATTCTCGACCACGTCACGCGTGACGACGCACTCCTTGACGCCCGTCAGCGACGGGATCTCGTACATCACGTCCAGCATCACTTCCTCGAGAATCGCGCGCAGACCGCGGGCACCGGAGGCGCGGCGCGAGGCTTCCTCCGCGATCGCCGTGAGCGCGTCGGGGCGGAAGTTCAGCTTCACGCCCTCGAGCTCGAACAGCCGGTGATACTGCTTCGCGAGCGCGTTCTTCGGCTTCCAGAGCACCTCGGTCAGCGCTTCGACATCCAGCGCGTCGCACGAGACGATGACCGGGAGGCGACCCATGAACTCGGGGATCATCCCGAACTTCATGAGGTCCTCGGTCCGGGCCTGGCGCCGGAGGACGTCCTTGTCGTCATCCGCGTGGGACATCGCGGCCCCGAACCCGAGGCCGCGCTGGCCGGTGCGCCGGCGGACGATGTCCTCGAGCCCGTTGAAGGCGCCGCAGCAGATGAAGAGGATGTCCGTCGTGTCGATCTGGATGAGCTCTTGCTGCGGGCGGTTGCGCGCGCCGTCGGGCGTGATCGTCGCGGTCTTGCCTTCGAGGATCTTCAGCAGCGCCTGCTGCACGCCCTCGCCGGACACGTCGCGCGTCGGCGACGGCGAGCCGCCCTTGCGCGCGATCTTGTCGATCTCGTCGATGCAAATGATGCCGCGGGCCGTCTTCTCGACGTCGCCGCCGGCGGCGCGGAACAGCGCCTTGACGACGCTCTCGACGTCCTCGCCGACGTAGCCGGCCTCGGTCAGCGTGGTCGCGTCGGCGATCGCGAACGGGACATCGAGCTTCTTCGCGAGGGTCTGCGCGAGCAGGGTCTTGCCCGAGCCGGTCGGCCCGATGAGGAGGATGTTCCCCTTCTGGAGCTCGACGTCGCTCGCCTTACCCCGCATCCCGATGCGCTTGTAGTGGTTGTAGACGGCGACCGCGAGGGCGCGCTTCGCCTCCTTCTGGCCCACGACGTACTTGTCGAGCTCGTCGACGATCGCCTTCGGCGGCGGGTACTTCGGGCGCTCGGAGGCCTCTTCCTTGGCGAGGATGTCATTGCACAGCGTCACGCACTGATCGCAGATGAACACCCGCGGGCCGCTGATGAGCTTCCTCACCTCGCGTCGCTGCTTGCCGCAGAACGAGCAGTGAAATTCCTCCATCCGCCCCAATCTTTACATGTTCCGGGGGCGGGGCAATAGCTCTGCTGGGCGATCGTGACCTGCCATCCTGGTCAGGGCGCACGCCCCTTGACCCGGTGCCGCCCCCGGGGATCACTTCGTCGGTGCGCGTCGTCGTGATCATGGAGCCCGGCGCGCCCGGGGAGCCCACGGAGCGAGGTGAAGTGGCCTCCGCGCTCGCGGACCTCGGGGCGCGCGTCACGCTCGGCCGCTTCGACCTGACCGGCCTCGACCTCGAACCGGGTTCGGACCTGGTGCGGCGTCCGCCCGCCGCGCTCGTCATCGAGGCGGGCGACGACGTCCCGCTCGCCCACGCGACCGTCACGCGGGTCCGCGCGCACCCGGCCCTCGCCCACGTGCCGATCCTGGTCGCGGCCACCTTGCCCCGCCTGCCCGCGCTCGACTTCTCGCTCGGCTTCACGGACTTCGTGCTCCTGCCGCTCGTCCCCGCCGAGCTCTACGCGCGCCTCCGCCAGCTCGACTGGCGCGCGGCGACGTTCGATTCCGACGAGGTGCTGAAGCTCGGCGACCTCGTCATCGACGTCCCGGGGTACGAGGTGCGCATCGCGGGCCGCCGCCTCGAGCTCACGCACCAGGAGTTCGACCTCCTGCGCTTCCTGGCCCAGAACCGCGGGCGCGTCTTCACCCGCGATTCACTTCTCGAGCACGCGTGGGGCTATCGCTACGCGGGCGGCTCGCGCACGGTCGACATCCACGTCCGGCGTGTGCGCAGCAAGCTGGGTGTGCGCGGCGACCTCATCGAGACCGTTCGCAACGTCGGGTACAAGATGCGGGCGTAGGCGCCCCGCGCCGCGCGTGTCCATTGTATCGTTCGACCGTGGCCGGACGCGCGTCCATCGTCGGTGCTGCCGTGTCGCACGTCGGCAACGTGCGCGCGCACAACGAGGACTCGCACTTCATCGACGCAGACGAGGGCCTGTTCGTGGTGTGCGACGGCATGGGCGGGCACGCCGCCGGCGAGGTCGCGAGCGCGCTGGCCGTCAACGTCATCCGTGACAAGTGGGGCAGCAACGAGGTCCACAACGCCGCGGCGCGCTGGCTCCAGAAGGGCTCACCGGAAGCTCACAAACAGCTGATCGACACGATCCGCGGCGGCGTGGTGGCGGCGCACGGCGCGATCCTGGAAGAAGCCGCGCGTGACGAGGCCAAGACCGGCATGGGCACGACGCTGGTCGGCGCGGTCGTGGTCGGCGGCGACTGCGTGTTCGCGCACGCCGGCGATTCGCGCGCGTACCTCGTCCGCGACGGCATCGCGATGCAGCTCACCGAGGACCACACGCTGCTCGCGCGGTTGATGGCCGCCGGCGTCGAGGTCGACACCACCGGCGAAGGGAGCCGGTTCAAGAGCATGCTGACGAACGCGCTCGGCATCGGCCCCGAGTGCAAGGTCTCGACGTTCGTGGTGCCGCTCGCGGACGGCGATCGGTTCTTGCTCTGCAGCGACGGCATCTCGGAGTACGTGACGGAGGCCGAGGTCGGCGAGATCCTGTGCAAGCAGCCGAGCCCGGCGCGCGCGGCGCAGAAGCTGGTCGACTTCGCGCTCGAGCGCGGCGGCGCGGACAACGCCACCGCGCTGGTGGTCCGCGTGCTCGAGGCAGGCGAGCGGCCGCAGTCGGCGCTCGAGCGCAAGCGCGATGACGCGGCGATCGCGCAGTGCGCGCTCTACGTGAAGCTCTCGCCGCAGCAGCGGCTGCGCGCGCAGCGGATCGCGTTGCCGCGCGATTATCCGGCCGGCGAGAAGCTGCCGGCGCAGACGCTCGGCGATCGCGTGGCGTGGATCATCGTGGAGGGCGAGGTCGAGCTGGCGGGCGTCAAGCGCGGGCCCGGAAGCCTCATCTATCCCGAGTCGCTCGATGTCTCGCGGGTGATGCCGGACCGCGACGGGCTCTGGACGGTGTCGGCGGATCTGCGTGTGCTCGCGCTGCGCAGTGACGACTTTCGCGAGATCTGCGCCGACGACGACGACCTGGCCGAGGCGCTCCTGGAGGGCCTGAACACGGTGCTCGGCCCCGCGCCCGATGGCGCGACACCACCGGCGCGCGTGTCGGCCCCCGATGACGCGATCGCGCCGCCCGTGGCGGTCGCCGCGCACGTCGCGGTCGGCGACGCGACGGTCGATCCCCGCGCCGCCACCGACCCGGACATCCAGCTGCCGGGGCCCGTGCCGCGCCCGGCGCGCCCGTCATCGGAGAGCGACACCGCCGCGCTCGTCACCGACAGTCCGGCGATGCACGCCGAGCCGAAGAACCTGACCACGATCCCGCCGCCTCTGCGGCGGATGGCGACGCTGCAGTCATTGCCAGCGATCCAGCTGCCACGCTCCGGCGAGTTCGAGGCGCTGCCGGTGCAGGCGCTGGAGCTCGCGTCCGACGGCGAGACGGATCTCGATCGCGTGCCGACGGTCGTCGGCCCCCCGCCCAAGGAGGCGATCATCGAGGACCCGCACGGGCACGGGCACGGGCACGAGCACGACCGCGCCGGGACCGAGCCAGTCGAGGAGCTGACGCCGCGCTCGGCGCTGCCGCTGACGCTCGAGCTCGAGCCGCTCGCCGAGATCCCGACCGCCGTCCGGAAACGCCCGACGCCGCCCGCGGCGATGCCGATCATCGCGCCGCCGGTCGCGGCTCGCGCGCCCGGCGCGCCGCTGCCGCGACTTCCACGCGCCCCGACGCCGCTGCCTCTGCCCGCGCCGACGCTCGCGCCCCTCGGCACGCTGCTCGCGCCAGCCGCGGCCGCGCCGGCCGTCCCCGCGCGCGTCCTCGCCAGGCCGAGCGCCGGCGTCAGCATCGACTTCGCCGACGAGACGACCTCGCCGCCCGAAGTCACCGAGCCCGGCGCCGCGTCGCCGACGCCCGATCCGGAGTCCGCGGCGGCGGTCTCGCAGACGTTCGCGGCCGCGCTCGAGGCCGCCGCCCCGGTCACGTCCGAGCTCGAGGCGATCGAGGAGCTCGACGCGGACCTCGATGACGAGATCGCCGAGCCGCCGGTCCCGCCGCGCCCGCCCGTCCACGCCCGCGTGATCAGCTCCGAGGACAGCGCGATGGCGTCCGGCTCGATCGGCGGCGACGAGCCCGCCGCGCCAACGCCGCGGAACGGCGGGAAGCCGCGCTCGAAGCGGATCTCCGAAGGCTGGGACTAGCCCCGACGAGCCCGAGCGGGTGCGAGCCGCTTACCGCAGAGCCGCGAAGCTCGCAGAGAGTGAGGAGCAGATCGAGCGGGGTTGATGCCAGGGGGCGCTGGGCCCGGCCGCCGGTGCCGGCGAACCAACCCCTCCGTCGCTGCTCCTCCCTCTCTGCGAGCTCGGCGACTCTGCGGTGAGAGTCTCGCCGACGCTCGCGCCGGGTGTGCCCGCTAGAAGCCGCCGCCGACCACGCAGCCGAACGTGTTGCCGTCGGCGGGGTACTTGTACATGCCGGTGAAGCACATCTCGGACGTGCTGCTCTCGCCGAACGTCTTGGTCGAGCCCGTGTTGTTCACGTACGTGCAGGTCGTGCTGATCTGGTCGCCCTGGTGCACGAGCGTGTTGGTGATCGGGTAGTTCCGCTGCTCGGTGAACGCGTAGTCCGTGTCGATGAGCGCGGTCGTGGTGCCGTTGTGGGTGACGGTCAGCTTCTGGTGCGTCGCCGTCTGGTGCATGTGCGGCCACAGCGTGAACAGGTGCCAGTCCGCCGGCGCCTGGCAGCCGCCGGTCGCCGTGTGCGGCTGGTTATCCGACGGGATGTTGATGAGCGCGGTCCCCGAGAACTCCATGTCGGCCTCGTTCACCACGTCCGCCTGCGCGATCGTGTGGACCGACACGCCGGAGTGACCGGTGAGGTCCGCGTCGGTGAGATCGAACAGGTGCAGGTTCAAGTTCACGAACTGCCCGGTCGTCACGTGAATGGCGACGCCCGCCGGGAAGTCGAGGTCGTCGGTGTTGACGCCCGCCGCGTAGAGCATCTTCGAGTCGAGCGACCCAGCGTCACAGTCGTACTCGCCGACCTGGTTGCTGTTCTCCGAGATCGTGAGCACCTCGTGGTGCGTGCCCTGCGGCGAGTTCGCGCGGAAGCCGTCGACCCACATGTCCTGCGTGACCGCCGCGCGGATGCACTTGTAGCCCTCCTGGCCCTGCCCCATCGTCCAGTCGCGGCCGATGAGCTCGACGAACCCATCGCTGCCGCTGCCGCCGCCACTGCCGCTGTCGACGTGGCCGCCGCCGCCGTCGCTGCCGCCGCCCGGCGTTCCATCGACGGCTCCCGGCGAGCCGCCGCCCCCGCACGCGGCGACATAGAGCCCACCGAAGACCACGAGCGCCAGAGCCAAGGTGCGTGACATCGGGCCAGTATACGCGCGAGCGACGCGCGCGGATCCACTATGCTCGCACCGTGGCGGAGCTGCGGAACGTCATCGTGTTCTCGCTCGGCGCGGCGCGTTACGCCGTGGAGATCCGCTGGGTGCGCGAGGTCGTCAGCCTCGGCTTCGTGACGGCCGTCCCCACCGCGCCGCCATCCCTCGGGGGCGTGGTGAACCTGCACGGCGTGATCTTGCCGGTGCTCGATGTCAGCGCCCTGCTCGGGCAACCGCCCGGGCCGCCGGCGCGCCAGGGCGATGGCGCGCTCGTGGTGGAGGCAGAAGGGGTCACCTGCGCGCTGCGCGTCGATCAGGTGGATCACGTCGCGTCGCTCCACGAGGATGCGGGCGCCGTCGTCGACGCCTCGGGGCGCCCGCTCACGCTGCTCGACCCGATCAACCTCGTGCGGCGCGCGCTGGAGCTCGTCGGCGGCGCCGGCAAAGCAGAGCTCGCGCCATGAGCGACGCGCTGGACCTCGACTTCGATCCCGACGAGCTCGTGATGTTGCGCCAGCTGTTCGCCACCGAGGCGCACGAGGCGCTCGAGGTGGTGACGATGCGCGTGCTCGCCGGCGGCACGGCCCGGCCGAGCCCCGACGCGCTGACGGAGATGATGCGCGTGACGCACACGCTCAAGGGCGCGGCGGGCACGGTCGGGCTCAGCTCGATGGTCGACCTCTCTCACCGGCTGGAGAGCGCGCTCGAGGCGATCGGCCAGTCTGCCGATCGCTGGGGCTCGCACTCGGCGGACCAGCTCGTCGAGATCGTCGACGGGCTGCGCGTGTACCTCGACGAGCTCGTCGCCGACCGGCCCGGGACCAACGTCGCGGCCGACGCGCTGCGGGCGCGGATCGATCTCATCACGCGCGGCGCGCCGAGCGAGCCGGAGGAGCGGCCGTCGTTCGAGTCGATGATGATCCCGACGATCGTCGAGGCGGGCGAGCCTGACGACCCGCCGCGCCATGGCGATGACACCGGCGGGCACGAGCTGATCGACGGGACGGCGGCCTCCGAGCCGAAGACCTGGCTGCGGGTGGAGCCGGAGCGCATCGACGCGCTGATGTCATCGGCCGGGGAGCTGCTGTTCGATCGCACGCGCATCGAGCGGCGCGTGCAGCTGCTGCGCACGCTCGCCCGGGACCTCGCGCGGACCCGGCAGAGCCTGCGCGACGCGATCGGCGATGGGAGCATGCCCGCGACGAGCCAGCGCGGCGCGCTGTCGGCGGCGGAGGCCGAGCTCGCGGGCCAGGCCGCGCTCCTGTCCCAGACCACGGCCGCGCTCCTCGACGAGATCGAGGCGCTGCGCCGCACGATCGGCGAATTGCAGCGCGGGCTGACGCGGATCCGCATGGAGAGCGCGCGAAATCTGATGTCGCACGCGGCGCGGACGCTGCGCGCGTTGCGGCGAGCGACCGGCATCCAGGTCGAGCTGCGCACGGTCGGCGAGGATACCGAGTTCGACAAGGCGGTCGCCGAGCAGCTCGTCGACCCGATCACGCAGCTGCTGCGGAACGCGGTGGCGCACGGCGTGGAGTCGGCGGCCGAGCGCCTGGCGCGCGGCAAGTCCGCGCACGCCACGATCACGATCCGCGCGCGGCAGGACGGCAACCTCCTCGTGCTCGACGTGGCCGACGACGGCCGCGGCGTGGACACGTCCGCGCTACGCGAGCGCTTCGTGGCGACGGGCCGCTGGAGCGCGGCGCGGGCCCAGCTCGCGAGCGACGACGACATCCTCGGGGCGCTGCTCGGCACGGGCGTGTCGGTGCGCGGCGTCGCCGACGAGCTCGCGGGCCGCGGCGTCGGGCTCGACCTCGTGCGCGAGACCGTCGCGCGGCTCGGAGGCGAGGTGCGCGTGACGAGCGCGCCCGGTCGCGGCACGACGTTCAGCCTGCGGCTCCCGCTGTCGACCTCGCTCGCGCAGGCGATGCTGTTCAAGGTCGGCGGCCAGGTCTACGCGATCCCGAACGTGCACGTGGTGGACACCACCCTCGTCGAGGCGGGCGCGCACACGACGCCGGTGCGCCACGAGCAGCTCCCGGTGCTGCGGCTCGAGACGGTGCTCGGCCACGGCGCGACGGGCGACCGGCGGCCGGGCGTGGTGGTGTCGTTCGCGGGCAAGGGGCTCGTGTGCACGGTCGACAAGATCGTCGGGCCGCGGGAGATCATCATCAAGCCGCTCGGCCCGCTGCTCGCGCCGCTGACCCTGTACGCGGCCGCGACGATCAGCGGAAGCGGCAAGGTGCAGCTGATCCTCGACCCCGCCCAGCTCGTGCGCCGCGCGTATCCGGACGCGCCGGAGGCCGCGGCGGACGCGGTGTCGGCGCCGCTCGTGCTCGCCGGCCGCGCGCTGGTGGTCGACGACTCGCGCGCGATCCGCGAGGCGATGACGTCGATGCTCGGCCGCGAGGGGTGGATCGTCGATGTCGCCGAGGACGGCGGGCGCGCGCTGCAGATGACGCGGCAGCTGCGCTACGACCTCGTGGTCACGGACCTCGAGATGCCCGAGCTCGGCGGCTTCGATCTCATCGCGCGGCTGCGTACCGAGGACCGGTTCAAGCAGACCCCGATCATCATCATCACGTCGCGTGCGAGCCCCGAGCACCGCCGGCGGGCCAAGGACCTGGGCGTCCGCGCCCTGGTGGCCAAGCCGATCACCCGGCGCAAGTTGCTCGAGGCGCTGGCGGCCCGTTGACGGTGCACGCGGCGGGGATCAACCGCCAAGGACGCCAAGGACGCCAGCCGGAGCCGGGAAGAGAATGGGATCCTCACCCCCGTACTTGGCTCCGGCATGGCGCTCGTGGCGGCTTGGCGGTTCCTCCGGGTCCGCGCTACCTCTTCTTCTTGCCGCCGCCGCCCGGCGTCTTCTTCTGGCTGCCGCCGGCGCCGCCGATGCCGCGGTGCGAGACGCCGAGGCGCAGCTTGCCGGCGCTGCTGCTCGCGCTGACGGTGACCTTCCGGGCGCCGCCGGCCCGCGGGGCCGCGCCGCGCTCGACCCGGCCCTGCTGGGCGCGATCGATCTCCCGCCCCGCCCGCTTCCGCTGCGGGATCGTGGCGCGGTCCGAGGTCTCGACCTTCGGCGCCTTGCCGGCCGTGCCGCCGTGGATCAACGTGAAGTCGATCCGGCGCCGCGTCACGGATACGTTGTTGACCTCGACGGTCACCTTGTCTCCGAGCTCGATCGCCTTGCCGGTCCGGCGCCCGGACAGCCGCATGTGGATCTCGTCGTAGTCGAACGGCTCGTCGCCGAGGGACTCGAGCTTGATGAGGCCCTCCACGAACGGCTCCTCGATCTCCACGAACACGCCGAAGCTCGTGACGGCCGAGACCACGCCGTCGAACCGCACGCCCACCTGGTCACGCATCATGTACGCGCGGTACATCGCGACCGCCTCGCGCTCCGCTTCCATCGCGCGCCGCTCGTTCGCCGAGGACGCCGCCGCGAGCCCCGCGAGCTCGACGCCGCTCGGCGGGGGGTCGGCGTAGCCGCCGCCCGACGGCTGGCCGTCGCGCTGCAGCTGGTGCTTGAGGAGCCGGTGCACGAGCAGATCCGGGTACCGCCGGATCGGCGACGTGAAGTGCAAGTAGTCCGCCGACGCGAGGCCGAAGTGACCGATCGGGACGGTGTCCCACACGGCCTGCGTCAGCGTGCGCAGCACCAGGAACGAGAGCGCCTGGGCGCCCGGCTTGCCCGCGATCTGGTCGAGCACGGCCTTCATGCCGAGCGGCGTCGTCGCCGTCTCGACGTCGACCGTGATGCCGTACGCGCCCATCATGTCCGCCAGCTTCTTCACGCGATCGAGCGCCGGGGGGGCGTGGACGCGCCACACGGTCGTGGCGTTGCGCTTCTTGAACAGCGCGCCGACCGCCTCGTTCGCCGCGATCATGTACTCCTCGACGAGCTGGTACGCCCGCTTCACGGCGGGGTCGCCCTTGCTCTTGACGACGTCGCGCACGAGGCGCGGGTCATCGGCGTCGAGCACGACCTTGGGCTCGGGGATCTCGAGCTCCAGCGCGCCGCGGGCCTGGCGGCGCGAGCGCAGCACCCGGGCGAGCGCGTCGAGGCGCCGGAGCTCCTCGAGCCAGCCGCGATACTGTTCTCGGCGCCCGCGGAAGTCGCCCTCGAGCGCGGCCGCGACGCCGGGGTAGTCGAGCCGCCCCTTGCTGCGGATGACCGCCGCCGCGTACGCGACGTCGAGCACCGAGCCGTCGATCGCGTAGTCGAGCCGCACGACCATCGCGCAGCGGTCGACCATCGGGTTCAGCGAGCAGATCTGCGCCGACAGCTGGAACGGCAGCATCGGGATGACGCGATCCGGCAGGTACACGGACACGCCGCGCACCACCGCCTCGCGATCGAGGGCGTCGTGCCAGCGCACGTAGTGCGAGACATCGGCCACGGCGATCCACACGCGCGGTCCGCCGTGCGGACCGGTCTCGATGCAGAGGGCGTCGTCGAAGTCGCGCGCCGTCTCGGGATCGATCGTACAGAAGCGGCGGTCGCGCAGATCGAGGCGATCGGCGAGGTCGGACATGCCGACCTCCTGCGGCGTGGCGAGCGCCTGCTTGGTCGCGTCGTCGGGGAACTCGGCCGGGATCACGGCGCACGCGAGGATCTTCTCGATCTCCGTCCGCGGATCCTCGGGATCGCCGAGGACCTTGAGCAGCTTGCCCGCGAGCTCGCGGCGCGCCTCGTTCGGATAGCGCGTGATCTCGACGACGATCGCGTCGCCGTCCTTGCCGCTCGGCGCGTCGTCGACGCCGACCCGGCCGTAGTCCGCCGCGATGCGCGGGTCATCGGGCTCGAGGTACACGGCGCGGCCCACCCGGCGCAGGATGCCGGTCAGGCGAGCGCGTCCGCGCGCGAGGATCTCCTCGACGCGGCCCTCGGTCCCCTTCACGCCGGGCCACGTCTCGACGACGACGCGGTCGCCATCGAGCGAGTGTCCGCGGTACTTCGCGGGTACGAACACGGTCTCGCCCAGGTCCGTGGCCACGAAGCCGTAGCCCGCCGGGTGAACGGTGATGCGGCCCATGATGCGGCCGTCCTCCTTCTTCACCTCGCCGGTGTCGGGGTCGTAGGTCTCGCGCACCACCGGCTGGGCGCGGGGCGGGGGCGGCTTGGCGTGGCCGTCGCGGCCGACCGGCGACGCGGGCCCGGTCTGCGGCGGTTTCTTCCACGGCAGCTGGGCCTGCGCGGCGGGGCGCTGCGACCGGTTCTTCGGCGGCGGCGTCGGCTTGCGCGCGGCCATCTTGATCGGCTCGGGGCGCGCGGCGCGCACCGGCTTCGCGCTCGGATCGCCGCCGCGGCCCATCGGGGCGATGGCAAAGGCGCCGCCGGGGAGCACGTGCGCGACGCCCTCCTCGACCAGCTCGCCGAGCAACGTGCGGAGCCCCGCGTAGTCCTGCTTGTGTGCGCCGAGCTCGTCGGCGAGCGCGGTCAGCTTGATGCCCGGGGTGACCAGGCGGGACAGGATGTCGATGACACCCTGTCGTTCGATTCCACTCATATTTCTCTTTCGTGTCTTGGTGTCGACCGAAGCGGTCAACGAAAAGCGTGTAGATGCCCGTCGTCGCCGGCCACGTACAACGTGCCGTCGGCCGCGATCGCGGGCGTGGTGTCGACATCCTCGGGGAGCTGGAGCATCCAGCTGAGGGTGCCGTCGGGGGTGACGGCGTAGACGTGCTCGTCCTGCGAGCCGAACACGACGGTGCCGTTCGCGGCGACGCCAGGCGCGCCCTGGATTCGATCGGCGGCCGCGACGGTCCACTTGACGGCGCCGTTCGGCGCGATCGCGTAGAGCTTGCCGTCGTGGCTGCCGGTGTAGATCGTGCCGTCCGCCGCGAGCGCGGCGCCGCCGCGGATGTCGCTGCCGGTGATGACCTTCCACGTGATCTTGCCGTCGGGGCTGATCGCGTAGAGCGCGTGATCATCGCTGCCGACATAGATCGTGCCGTCGGCGCCGATCGTCGGGGCCGCGTCGACGTCGTCGCCGGTGCGGACGTCCCACTTCTTCGTGCCGTCGGGCGCGATGGCGTAGAGCGCGTCGTCCTCGCAGCCGGCGTAGATGGTGCCGTCGGGGGCGATCGCGGGCGTCGACGCGACGTGCTCGGCGGTCGCGAGCTTCCAGCGCAGGGTGCCATCCGGCCAGACCGCGTGCACGCCATCGCCGCCGACGTAGATCGTGCCGTCGGGGCCGATCGTGGGGCCGCCGTCGACGTCGCAGCGCGAGGACTCGGGGCCAAAGCCCTTCGGGTCGCAGGTGCCGAGGCGGAGCTTCCACGCGAGCTTGCCGTTGGCGGTGATCGCGTAGAGGTGGTCGTCGTCGGAGCCGATGTAGATGGTGCCGTCCGTGGCGACGGCGGGCGTGCTCCACGAGCGATCCTCGGTCGCGAGCTTCCAGCGCGGCGTGCCGTCGGGCGCGATCGCGTGGAGCGCGCCGTCGTGGGAGGCGACGTAGATCGTGCCGTCGGGGCCGATCGTCGGCGAGCCAGCCACGACGCCGCCGACATCGGCGGACCAGATCTCCTTCGGGGCCTTGGCTGGCGCGGGCCCGGCGCGGCGGCCCGTGTGGCGCGCGTCGCCGCCGAACATCGCGAACGGCGGCGCCCCGGGCGGGCCGGCCGGCGGCGGCGCGAGGGCGAGTCCACCGTCGGCGAGCGCGGGGGCGGCGGCGCGCGGCTCGACGCACGCGGAGGCCTCGCAGACGCGCGGCGCCCGACAATCCGTATCCTTGCTGCAACCGGTCTGGCGGGCCTGCGTGCCGCTGCATCCGGTCGCTGCAACCGCCACCACCGCCGCCGTCAGCCGGCGGCCATTCGTCAACATCCGTGCCGCGAAGCTAGCACTAGATCACGCCTTCGGCAGGTCATTCGAAAAGCGCTCGGCGAGCTTCTCGAAGTAGCGCCGCGTCTCCTCGAGGACGACGGGATCTTGGTCGGGATACATGCGGATGCCGTGCGCGCCGAACGGGTCGGTGGTCACGGGCCCGACGGGGAGTCCGCCGACGATGCCGGTCTGCTCGTGATAGAGCAGCGCCAGAACCTCGGCGTGATTCTCGGGCACGAGGAACGTCCTGCGGCCGAGCTCGGGACGCCCGTCTTTGAAGCCGTCCACCAACTTCGCCATGCTCAGCGCCTCCGAGTCTACCGGCGCCGGGTGGGGCGCGGAAGTGCTTTGGCAGCCTCAGATCTGCGAGTAGCGTCAGTCGGTGGCAACCGCGATCGAGCTGTGGTTCGACTTCTCGTGCCCCTACGCGTACCTCGCATCGACGCAGGCCCCGGCGCTGGCGGCGCGGCTGGGCGTGACGATCGCGTGGCGGCCGATGCTGCTCGGCGGCGTCTTTCGCGGCATCGGCGCGGGCGACGGCCCGCTGGCGACGATCTCCCCGGTCCGCGCGGCCTACAACCTCCGCGACATGCAGCGCTGGGCCGAGCGGCTCGGCGTGCCGCTGAACATGCCGGCGGCCCACCCGATGCGCACCGTCCGCGCGCTGCGCACGCTGCTCCGGCTGCCCGAAGCCCACTGGCCCGCCGCGATCGAGGCGATCTATGCCGCCTACTGGGTCCACGGCCTCGACATCACGTCCGACGCGGTCCTGGCGTCGGTGCTGCACGCGATCCCGGGATCCGCCGAAGTCATCGCCACCGCGGACCTGGCCAAGGACGATCTCCGCGCGCGCACCGACGAGGCGATCAGCCTCGGCATCTTCGGCGCACCTGCCTGGTACTTCCGCGACCGCAAAATCCTCGTCTGGGGCCAGGATCGCCTCCCGTGGATCGCCGCGATCGCTCGCGGCTGGGATCCGCGCGTAAACGCAAACGCAAACGCAAACGTGAACGCAAACGTGGACGCAAACGCCACCGAGGCGAGAGACCTTCTCTTCTACTTCGACGTCAGCTCCCTGTACTCCTACCTCGGCCTCACCCAGCTCTCCACCCTCCATCCCTCGCCGACCCTGCGCCCGATCCTCCTCGGTGGCCTCTTCCGCAGCGTCGGCACGGCGGACGTCCCGCTGTTCGCCTTTCCCGAGGCGAAGCGCCGCTACGTCGTCGCCGAGATGCAGCGCTGGGCCCGCTGGTACGGCGTTCCGTTCCGCATGCCGTCGAAGTTTCCGCAGCGCACGCAGACCGCGCAGCGCCTGATCCTCCTCGCCGCGGCCCACGGCGCCGCCGCGCAGCTCTCGCTCGCCCGCGCCCTGGCCCACGCGCTGTGGGCCGACGATGGCGACCTCGAGGACGACGCGACGCTCGCGGCCATCCTCGTCGCCGAGGACCTGCCGGCCGCGCTGCTCGCGGAGACGCGCGAGCCCTCGGCGAAGCAGGCGCTCGTCGCCGTAACGTCGGAAGCGGCGCATGCCGGTATCTTCGGCGTGCCGTCGTATGTCGTGATGGGGCCGAGCCCCCGTCTGGTGTGGGGGCAGGACCGCGCCGAGCTCGTCACCGCGCTGCTCGGCGGCTGGCAGCCGCGAGGCGGATAGCGCGGAGCTAGCCGCGCTTCTTGCCCGGCTTCCCCGTCTTGCGGGTGCCGGCCTTGCCGCGCTGCTGGCGGCGCGCCTTGTTGCGAGCGAGGCCGCGCTTGTGCCAGCCCGCCTTCTTCGCCTTCATGCGCCGATCCTTGAGCGAGCGCACCCGCTTGTACTTCGGCCGTGACTTGAGCTTGCGCTTGACTCGCTGACCCATGGTCCGGGGGTTATCGAGGAAACGGGCGCCGAGTGCAAGACTCCACGCGCCCTCTGTAACCACCCCCCTCCCCGGGCGTATACCCGCCATCGGCGGCATGGCCGAGCCCAAGGAGCTCATGGCGAGGTATTGCGACGGCGACGCGCACGCATTTCGCGAGCTGTACGCCGCGGTCGCGCCGCGCCTGCTGGGCTATCTGATGAAGATGGCCCGCAGCCGCGCCCTGGCCGAGGACCTGCTCCAGCAGACGTTCCTGAAGGTGCACAACGCCCGGGCCGCCTACATCCGGGGGGCAGATCCCGTGCCCTGGATCTACTCGATCGCCCACCGGACCTTCATCGACGAGGCGCGGCGGAGCAAGCGCGCGATCGTGCAGTCCGCCGGTGACGACGTCCCCGAGGTCGCGGCCGCGATCACCGGTGAATCGGTCGATCGCGCCGACGAGCCGCGCGCCGATCCCGAGCTGACGGCGGCCGCGCTCGCCGCGCTCGGCGAGCTCCCGGACGCGCAGCGCGAGGCGGTGGTGCTCACGAAGCTCGACGGCAAGTCGGTCGCCGAGGCCGCCGCCATCGCCGGCACGACCGTCGGCGCCATGAAGGTCCGCGCGCACCGCGGCTACGAGGCGCTGCGCAAGGCGCTCGGCCGCCCGGGCGCGAAGGGCGCGGCCGCGTGAGCGACGACGCCGCGCGCGGCCTCGACGCGCTGGCCGCCGCCCCGCCGCCCCTGGCCCCCGGGCTGTCGGCGCTCCTCGAGGCCGAGCTCGGCAAGCTCGCGCCGGTGGCGACGCGCCGGCCGCTGCGCCAGCTCGCGATCCTCGTCGGCGTGTCCCTGGTGTACGGCGCCGCGCTCCTGGGGATGCTGACGATGCGCCAGGATCTGGCGGAGCTACCGATGGCCTGGCTCGCGGCGGCGGGCGTGGCGTGGCTCTTCGGGTTCCTCCTGCCCGCGTACCTCGCGCTCGTGCCGCAGCCCGGCACGCTGACGCCGCGCTGGCCGTGGGCGGCCGCCGCGGCCGTCGGGTCGTCGGTCGCGTTCGTCGTGCTCGGGCGCCTCGCGCACCCGACGGGCGCGTCGAGCCTGACGTACGGCTGGGAGCGCTTCCCGCACGGCCACAGCTGCCTCGAGCTCGGGCTCGCGACGGCCGTCGTGCCGGTCGTGGCCGGGGCGCTGTTCCTGCGGGGCGCCCTGCCGGTGGGCTCGCGGTGGATCGCGGCGTGCCTCGGCGCGGCCGGCGGGTGCCTCGGCGGCCTCGTGCTGCACCTGCATTGCCGGATCACGGACTGGCCGCACGTCGCGCTGATCCACGGCAGCGTGGTCGGCGTATCGGCGGCGCTGGCGGCCGCGCTCGCGCCGCGGGCGACGGACCGCGTGCTCGAGCGCCAGTGACGACGGGCGAATCGCGCTAGGCTGCGCGCGATGTCTCGGCCGGGCCTCGTCCTGTCCTGCGAGCACGCGTCCTGGGCGCTGCCGCCCGGCTGCCACCTCGGGGTGCCGCTCGCGGTCCTGCAGGGCCAGGCGAGCTGGGACCACGGCGCGCTCGACATCGCGATGCGGCTGTCCGAGGAGGTCGGGCACCCGGTCCACGCAGGCGAATTCTCTCGCATGTTCGTCGACCTGAACCGCCCGCCGCACCACGACGACGTGATCCCGCGCGTCAGCTACGGCGCGCCGGTGCCGGGCAACACGGACCTGCCCGCCGGCGAGCGCGCCGAGCGCCTCGCGCAGTTCCACGCGCCGTACTGGGCCGCCGTCGCGCGCGACGTGGACGCCCGCCTGCGGGACCACGGCAGCGTGTTGCACCTCTCGTCGCACAGCTTCGACCCGGCGCTCGATCCGACGGTCCGCACGTTCGACGTCGGCGTGCTCTACGACCCGGCGCACCCGTTCGAGGCCGCGCTCGCCGAGCGCCTGATGTTCGCGCTGCGCGGCGCCGGGCTCGACGTGCGCGCGAACCAGCCGTACAGCGGCGTCGGCCCCGCGCTGTGCACCGAGCTCCGCGTCGCGCGCGCGCCCGCGCCCTACGCCGGGATCGAGCTCGAGACGTCGCACGCGGTGACGCACCGGCCGGACGGCTGCGCGCGCGTGGCCGCGGCCGTCATCCCGTTCCTCGCGTCGTTGTGAATGCGAGCGGGGGATCGACCGCCAAGCCGCCGCCGCCGCCAAGCCGCCGCCGCCAAGCCGCCGCCAAGGAGCGCGCTCAGCCATCGGCGCGGCCGAGCTCCTCGACGATGCGCGCGAGCATCTGCTCCGTGCTCGCGATGGCCGGCTCCGACGTCTTGCCGAGGGCGCGCCGCACGGCCGCCTCCACGGTGCCCTTCTTCTCGCGGTCGAGCTGCTTGCCGATCGCGGTCAGCGCGAACCGCGCCCGCCGCCGGTCCTCGGGGTCGACCGTGCGCGTGATGGCGCCGCGGGCCTCGAGCCGCGCCAGGATGCCGGTCAGCGTCGACGGATGCATGCCGAGCCACGCCGCGATCTCGCTCGCTGTCTGATCCGGCCGGTGGCCGATCACCCGCACCACGAACCGCTGCGGGCCCGTCACGCCGAGCGTCTTCGCCATCCGCTTGCTGCGCACGTCGAGCGCGTGCACGAGCTGCCAGATCCGTTGCATGAACTCGAGGGTCTCGCCGATCGGTCGCTCCGCTGCCATGTCCGGGCCACCCTACAATGCTTTGGGTTCAAACGAACGACAACCGAGCCGCCGGCTCTCCACCGCGAGCTCCTCGCGGCGCGCCATCGGCTGAACGCGGGCCGGGTCGGGCATAGACTCCGGCCATGGCCCGGACCGCCCTCGCCGCTGCCCTCGCGCTCGCCGCCTGCAACCCGCCCGTCGCCGCGCCCGGCTCCGGCAGCGCCGGCCCCGGCGTGGAGCCGACGTCGCTGTCCGCCGCGGATCTGCGCCGGGACGCGGTCCGCGCGCCGCTGGCGACGAGCGTCGTCGACGCGTACTCGAACGCGCCGTCCGCCGACGAGGGCTTCGCGGCCCGCTGGTCCCCGGACGGCACCAGGGTCCTGTTCGCCTCCCAGCGCAACAATGCGCCGCAGATCTACGCCGGCGATCCCAGCCGCCCCGAGGCGGCCGCCACCGCGCTGACCATCGGCCCCGAGCGCGCGCCGGTGGCCCAGTACACGCGCGACGGCAAGAGCATCCTGTTCCTGCGCGACACCGGCGCAGACGAGAACTTCGCGATCTGGCGCGCCGACGCGGACGGCAGCCACGCCACGAACCTCACCCCCGGCGAGGCGCTGCACCGCGGCGAGCCGCTGCTGCCTCGCGCGCGCGGCGATACGATGCTGTACTCGGCGGCGCGCAAGACCTCGCCCGACGTGAGGCTGATGCGCCAGCCGGTCGCCGGCGGCGCGGCAACGCAGGTCTATATCCAGCACGCGCCGGGCGCGCTCCTCGACGTCACCCCGGACGGCACCCGGGCGCTCATGGCCGAGTTTTACGCCGACGATGACGTGCGGCTGACCGAGATCGACGTCGCGACCGGCGCCGCCCACCGCGTCTTTCCATCCGTCGGCCCATCCGTCGGCCCATCCGCGGGCCCGCCGGCGGGCGTCTACACCGCCGCGTACTCGGCCTCGGGCGCCTCCGTCTACGTCGCGACCGACAGCGCCGACGGCGTGGTCCTGCGCGTCGTCGACGCGGCCACCGGCGCGGCCCGGGGCGAGTATCGCGACAAGATCCGCACGTCACCGCTCTCGGTCCTCGCCTCCCCGCGCGGGGACACGGTCGCCATCGGCGTGGACGCGGGCACGCACGGCGAGGTGCGCATCCTCGACGCCGCGACCCTCACCGTCCGCCACGACGTCACGGCGCCGCTGGGCGAGATCTGGCTCGGCGCGTTCCGCGACGACGGCGGCGCGTTCAGCATCTCGATCTCGCGGCCGTCGCAGCCCGACGACCCTACGCGGTGAACGTCGCCACGGGCGAGGTGACGCCGCTGCGCGCCGACTTGCGCCCCGGCCTCGCCAGCCTCCCGCCCCTCGCCGTCACGATCGAGACGACGCCGTCCTTCGACGGCCTCACCATCCCGATCAACATCTATCTGCCGGAGCACGCGGCCGGCGCGCGCCTCCCCGTGATCGCGAGCTTCCACGGCGGGCCGTCGGCGAGCGCCGCCGTCCACTGGGCCCCCAGCTTGCGGTTCTACACGGCGCTGGGCTACGCGGTGATCGAGCCGAACGTGCGCGGCTCCACGGGCTTTGGCCGCGCGTACGAGATGGCGGACAACCGCGAGAAGCGCGCGGACTGGCTGCGCGATCTGCAGACGGTGAACGCGTGGGTGAAGGCGCAGCCGTGGGCGGATCCCGAGCGCGTCGTGATCAGCGGCGGCAGCTACGGCGGCTACACGACGCTGATGGCGCTCACGCGGGACCCGCTGGCGTGGCGCGCCGGCATCGACGCGTTCGGGCCCGCGAACCTGCGCACGTTCCTGCTGACGACGGACGCGGCGATCCGCTCCGGGTTCGTGCCGGAGTTCGGTGACGTGGACAAGGACGCGGCGTTGATCGAGCAGTTCTCGCCCATGCGCGACGTCGCGAAGATCGCGCGCCCGCTGTTCGTGTATGCCGGCCAGGACGACCCGCGCGTCCCGCGGAGCGAGTCCGACGCGCTCGTGGCGGCGCTGCGCGCGCGCGCGGTCCCCGTCGAGTACATGGTCGCGCCGAACGAGGGCCACTCCGTCGACCGGCGCGACACCAAGATCCAGCTGATGGTTCGGATCGCGCGCTTCCTGGAGGACTCGTTGCGCTGACACTCTATGCGCTGCTGGCGCGAGCGCGTGCGCGACACTTACCGCAGAGCCGCGAAGCGCGCAGGGGGGGAGGAGCAGATCGAGAGAAGTTTGGTTCGCCGGCATCAGCGGTCGCGACCCGCGTCGCCCTGGAGTCAACCCCTCTCCTTCTGCTCCTCCCTCTCTGCGGGCTCTGCGGGCTCTGCGGGCTCGGCGGGCTCGGCGGCTCTGCGGTGAGCGTCGTCCGCGCTCCCGCCCGTCGCACCTACAGCGTCACGTCGACCACGATCGGGTCATGATCCGAGGCCGGCGGCCGACCCTGCCGCACGATGTGCGCGCCGCCGCCGGCGAGCCGGCGTCCGGCGAACCAGTCGAGGTGGGCTTCGACGACGTTGTTCCACGGCCCGAGCCGCGCGAGCAGCGCGCGCGTGATGATGCCGCCCACCGCGGCCTGGACCTTCGCACGCGCGTACGGATCGCCGAGGTCGTATCGGATCGTGCCGCCGCCGCGCGCGTTGAAGTCGGCGATCGCGAACTCACGCGCGGCGAGCAGCTCGAAGATCGGGCACTCGTAGCGCTGGTCCGGCGTCAGGTAGTTGTCGATGGTGCCGCGGAAGCCGGTGACCACGAGCTTGTGGAGCAGGTCGCGCGCGAGCCGCAGCGCGGAGCTGTACTGGTACGTCGTGGTGTTGAGGTCGCCACCGAGGAGCGCCGGCGCGGGCGCCGGAGCGATCCGGTCGATCTCGTCGAGGATCGCGGCGAGCTGCCGGGCGCGCTGCGGCGAGCTCGCGTTGGAGTCGAGGTGGGCCTGGGCGATCGTCAGCGGGCCGGCGGCGGTCGCGACCTGCGCGACGACCGCGCGCTTGCGCCCGAGCCGCTTCTCCGTCGATCCGAACTTGTCTCGCACCGCCGGCACGTCGGCGTTGATCGCCCGCAGGATGGGCGCGCGCGCGAGGATCGCGTTGCCGGCGAGCGCGAGCGTGTTCGGCGTGCGGTCGGGGTTCTCGAGGTAGTCGTCCGCGAGCGCGAGGTAAGAGACCGCGAACGCGTAGCTCATCCCGAGCGCCGCCGCGAGCTCGCGGGCGACGTGCCGGTTGCCCGACCGCCCCATGCCGCAGTCGACCTCGGACAGGAACAGCACGTCGGCGCGCGCGAGCACGGGGTCGTCGCGGAGCGCGGCGATCAGCGCGTCCAGGTGCTGGCCGCGCTGGATGTTCCAGGCGACCACCCGGAACGCGCGGGGCAGCGGCGGCGCGGCGGGCGCGTCGAGCACGTCGACCGCATCGAGGATCCGCAGGACCTCGGGCCCGATCTTCGCCCAGAGCGCGCTCGTCTCGAGCTGCTTGCGCGTGCGGATCTGCCTCAGCTCGGCGTAATACGGCGCGAGCTCGTGCTGGAGACGGTCCACGCCGGGCTCACCAGGCGGCGTCCGGAACGTCGACGACGTCCAGGTCGCTCGCCTCGACGAGCTTGCGCGCGAGGGTGAGCCCCGGGAGGATCTGCTTCGCGTAGAACCGCGCCGCGGCCAGCTTGCCCTGATAGAACGCCGTGTCCTCCGCGGTCGCGGTGCCGGTCGCCAGCGCGGCGTGGGCCACGCGCGCTCCGTCGGCGAGGCGCCACCCGATCACGAGCTCGGCGAGCGCGGCGAGGATGCGGTTGCCCTGCACGCCCACGTGATAGATGGACTGGCCGAGCTTGGCCATCATCGCGCCCATGATGCCCTGCACGTCGGCGAGGCCCTGCGCGAGGGCGGCCGCCTCGACACCGAGGTCCGTTGGCAAGGCCGCGACGGTCTTCCCGATCTCGCCGAGCAGCGCCGTCAGCGTGGCGCCGCGGTCGCGCGCGATCTTGCGAAAGAACAGGTCGAGCGCCTGGATGTGCGTCGTGCCCTCGTACAGCGAGTCGATCTTCTGGTCCCGGATGTACTGCTCGATCGGATAGTCCTGGCAGTAGCCGCTCCCGCCGAAAACCTGAAGCGAGACGGCGAGGAGCTCGTAGACCTTCTCGCTGCCGTAGCCCTTGAGGAGCGGCAGCATCATGTCGTTGAGCGCGACGATCGCGGCCTCGGGCCCGGCCAGCGCGCCGTGCCCGCCCGCGAGCTCGATGCGATCCTGGATGTGCGCCGTCCACAGCATCATGCCGCGCAGGCCCTCGGCGAACGCCTTCTGCAGCATGAGCATGCGGCGGACGTCGGGGTGGCGGATGATCTCGACGCGCGGCGCGGCCTTGTTCGTCTGCTCCTTGAGGTCCGCGCCCTGGACGCGGATGCGCGCGTACTCGAGGGCGTTGCCGTACGCCGTCGACAGCGTGGCCATCGACTTCGTGCCGACGCCCATGCGCGCGTACTCGATGACGTGGAACATCTGCTTGATGCCCTCGTGGACCTCACCGAGGAGGAGGCCGCGGCACGGGACGCCGTCGCCGAGCGTGAGCTCGCAGGTGGAGCTGCCCTTGAGGCCCATCTTGTGCTCGACCTTCGTGACGACGGCGCCGTTGCGCGCTCCGAGGGAGCCGTCGGCCTCGACCCAGAACTTCGGCACGATGAAGAGGGACAGGCCCTTGGTGCCGGGGCCGGCGCCCTCGGGGCGCGCGAGCACCATGTGGACGATGTTGCTGCCGTAGTCGAAGTCGCCGTTGGTGATGAAGCGCTTGACGCCCTCGAGCAGGTACTCGTCGCCCGCGACGTGTCTGGCGCGCGTGGTGCCGGCCCCGACATCGCTGCCGGCCTGCGGCTCGGTCAGCACCATCGTGCCGCCCCAGTGGCCGTCGAGCATGTTCTGCACGTAGCGCTGCCGCTGCGCGGGCGTGCCGAGCGCGTCGACGATCTTCACCATGAAGTTGCCGAGCAGGTAGAAGCACACGGCGGCGTTGCTGCCGGCGAGGAGCTCGAACGCGGCCCACTGCACGCTCGGCGGCGCGCCGTACCCGCCGAGCTTCTCGGGGAGCTCGAGCTTGTTCCAGCCGCCCTTGTAGTAGGCGTCGAGGGCGACGTGGTAGCCGGCCGGGAGCTTGACGTTGCCGCCCTCGCCGAGCTCGACCGGGGTGCGATCGCCGGCGGCGAACGACGGGGCCCACGAGGCCTGCACCATCTCGAGCAAACCCTCCAGCGAGGCGCGCGCGGTGCTCTCGTCCATGCCTTCGAACGGGCCCTGCCCGAGCGCGGTGCGCTGGATCTCGAGGACCTCGAAGAGCTGGAAGAACGTGTCGCGGAGGTTCGGCCGGTAGTGGTTGACGGTCGTCACCGTCAGTTTGTAGCTCGGAGACCTAGCAGCCGGAACCGCCGGTGGCACCGAGGTTCAGGCTGTCGTTCAGATCGTGGCCGGCGCCGGGGACGGAAAACGAGTCGTTGTTCGTCCAGCAGGTCGTCGCCGCGCCGTTGCGGCCGTTGACGTGAATCTGATACGCGCCGCTCGGGATGCCGACGGCGTCGAGCTCCTGGTCGCCTTCGATGCAGGGGCCGGCGACGGGTGCCGCGCAATCGACCGTGTAGGTGGTCGCGGCCGTGTTCGATCCGGAGCCCACCGCGAAGGTCACGGGCGCGCACGTGCCGTCGCTCCCGTTGAACAGCGTGATCGTGGTGCTCGTGATCCCGGCACCGCTCGCCGCGACCGCGCCGCAGTTGCCGGCGACCGCGTGGCTCGCGATGTGGAGCTTGAGGTTGCCGGTCGCGTTGACCGGGAACACGGCGGCGGTCAGCGGCGTGGTGGCGCCGGAGGTGATCGGGACCGTGGTCTGCGCGGGGGCCATGACGAGCGTGGCGCCGCTGCGGTCGATGAGGGAGACCGAGAGGTCGTAGCTACCGATCGAGAGCACCTGGCTCGTACCCGAGCCGGTGCCGCAGGTGAACGCCTCGGCGCCGCCGCCGGACACGTGGGGGTCGTGATAGACGATCGAGACGGTCGCGGCGCCGACCTGACCGCAGGTCACGGGCGCACCGTTCATGTCCGTCAGCGTCCAGGTCAGCGAGAAGCGGCCACCCGGCGGCGGCCCGTCGATGACCCGGGCGTCAGGAAAGCCGCCACCGCCGCCACACGCGGCGCCGAGGGACGTGACGAGGACGCAGGTCAGGAACAGCCGAGACGAAGCCATGAGGCATCGTATACCGCAGCCCGGGGGGACCTGTAGTTACTCAGATCACGCGGCGGCGGCGGACGCCACGGGCAACAGCTGGCGCCGCATCTCGATGAAGTGACATGGCTGCTTGACCGGGCGGTGGCGCACATACTCGGAGGTGCCGACCTCCTCGTAGCCCAGCGAGCGGTACCAGCGTCCGAGATCTTCGCGCAGGTTGACGATGCGGAGACCCACGGACGAGCAGCCCATCGCCTCGCCGAGCGCCTCGGCGATTCGCACGAGCCGCTTGCCGAGGCCGCGCCCCTGCATGTCCGGCGAGACCGACAGCATGCCGATGTACGCGCTCGCGCTCTGCGCGTCCACGAACACCGCGGCCGCGAGCTCGCCGCGGGCCTGCTCGAGCACCAGGAAGGTGCCCTTCTGCGCCATCTCGGCGATCTCGGCGGCGTTGGTGCGCTCTCCGTCGACGAAGAATGACTCGACCGCGTAGGCGCGGTTGACGAGCGCGGCGATGGCCGGCATGTCCAGCGGCGTCGCGCGGCGGACGGAGATCGCGAGAGAGGCGTAGGGCGGCACGCCGGAACCGTTAGCAGATCGCTCCGACATCGCGGGGATCATGACTTCGATGACTCGGGCATTCGAAAGAAGGATCCGTGGATGCCGGGCGCGGATCAAGTCTTCATCGCGCTCCGCGCCACGCCGAGGCGATCTCGGGTCGGGGGTTGGTTGGTGCGTTGACGGTCGAGATGTTGCGTGGCGCAGACGCGCAGAGGACGAAGAGGTCGGAGGAGCGAAGAGGAAGAGGGTTTGCCGTGGATAAACGCCGGGCGGCGCTGAGCAGGTGCGGCAGCTCGGCGAGCCCCGGTTGCCCATCCACGGCAAACCCTCTCCGTCCGGCTCCTCTGACCTCCTCTTCCTCTGCGTCTCTGCGCTACGCAACCCATCGATCGTCAGGACGGCAAGCGGCGCGTGACCACGGGCGCCGCGCTTCGGCTCCGCAGGCGCGCACGATCGGCGAGCGCCGCGTGCACGAGGACGATGACGGTCCCCACCGTCGCGTCCGAGACCGCCTTCATCATTCGATCAGCCAAGCTCCACATGGGTCCTCCTCCTCGTCCTGTCCAACATGACGGGGCCAGGTGCCAACCCCGCGACGACGGCGGGACACTGTCATGCCGATCGCGAGGCGACAACGGCATTTTCGGGAACTCGTCGCCGCGGCGCGCCATGGAATAGGTCGCGCGGCGCACGCGTTGGACCCAGGTGCGGCGATCGCTGTTCGCGGTGGTGATTCTGGCGAGTTGCTCGTCGGCGACGGCGTCGAAGCCGGAGCCGGCGACGGGTTCTGCTCCGGCTCCCGCCACCGCCACTGCAACCGTGGCCGCCGCCGTTCTGGTCGGCGATCCGGCGAACGCGCAGGTCATCGTCCGCGTCCGCGTCGTCGCCTCCGTGGCGGGCGCGGCGGCGGCGGAGCGCCCGGCCTACGCGCGCCTCGACCAGCCCGTCGTCCTCTACGCCGTCTTGCAGACCCGCACCACCCTCTACACCGATGCGCCCGCGCTCACCCTCGCCGGCCGCCGCGTCACGACCGAGCCCCTCGCGCGTGCGCCCCGCGCCGCTCTCGCCTGGCGCCGCGTCGAGCCCACCGCCGCCACGATGTCCAACACGGACGAGGACGGCGTCTCCAACTTTCATTTCGCGCCGATCGCGTACGCCACCTCCGCGCTCGCGGGCGGCGAGACGGGCGCGCTCGCCGCCGATGTCCGCCCGACCCTCACGCCCGACCACGGCCATGGCGTCGGCACGATGCGCTTCCAGGTGACGGCCACGCAGGGCGACCGCACCGCCGCGAGCCCGGGGCCCGAGGCGCAGCGCGGGCGCGGCTCCGGCGGCCTCACCGACGACGTCTTCCGCGTCTCGCTCCGGCGCGACGACAGCTACCTGGGCTATCTGACCGAGATGTTCGGCCAGCCCTACATCTGGGCGTCCGCCGGCGCGACCGACGCGACTCACGAGAGCGAGCGGCTCGAGGGCGCCGACTGCGCGGACTTCGTCGTCTACGGCGAGCGCCGCCTCGGCCACCAGATCGCCTACACGTACACCGGGGGGCTGCCGCAGATCACGAAGCTCCTCGCGGCCGGCACGCGCGGCGACGACGGCGTCTACCGCGACGCGCACGGCCACCCGCTGCCGTTCGGCGCGCCCGGCGACATCGTGCTGTTCCCGCGCCACGTCGGCGTGCTCGTCGAAGATCGCGGCACGCCCGGCGTGCTCGACGACCAGGACATCATGATGCACGCGCTGTTCGACACGCCCAAGGAGCAGCCCATCGCGGACTCGGGCTATGCCGACAAGCCCGTCGAGCTGCGCCGCTGGCCGACGCGCCGTTAGCCCGTCTCGCTCTCTAGATCAGATCTTCGTTCGCATCGAGCGCATGCATGACGAGACCCGCGATGATCGGCGGGTGAAACGCGCTCGAGCCGGCCGGCAGCGCCTGCCCCAGGTCGGCGACGTGCGTGACCTGGTCGAGCGTGAGGGCGCGCGTGATGATGACGACGGCCGCCGCGCCGGCCGCGAGCTGCGCGACCGCCGCGACCGCGTCGAGCTCGCCCGTCACCTCGGCCCCGACGAGCGCGCGGGCGAGGAAGAGCTCGTCGACCACGATCGGATCGAGCTTCTGGATCCCGCGGTGGACCTTCACCCCCTCGGCGACGGGGCTCACGTCCGGGGAGAGCGTCAGCTTGTAGCCATCGGGATCGCCGGCGAACGCGAGCGCGAAGCCGGGCTGGTGCATGAGCGTGTCGGCGAGCGCCGCCGTCAGCTTGCCCGCGTCGCGCGCGGCCCCCGGCAGCGGCTCGACGAGGAAGTACGTGCGCGCGGCCGCGAGCACGGCGGCCTGGTCCACCGCCGCGCGCACGACGCGGTGGCGCGGCCGGAGCTCGAGCGTCGGGTCGTCGAGAGCCACGAGGGCCATCAGCGCGTAATTCGAGGCGGCGTAGATCGCCGGCGAGGCGAGCTCGTCGCTGTACGCGAGCAGCGCGTCGTACCGCGCGTGGCCCTCGAGCAACGTGACCTTCTTCGGCGCGAAGAGCGTGCGCAGCGAGCCGAGGATCTCGGCGCGGTGCTCGCGCCAGACCCGGTGGGACGTGCCGTCCGCCGTGGTGACCTCGAGGATCGGGCGGTCCGCCTCGGCCCGCTTCATCAGGCGCTCGACCTCGCCCGCCGCGTCGCGATAGCCGGCGAGGAGCGGCTGGAGCTGGACGCCGGTCGCGCGCAGGCGGGCGAGCTCGGCGGCGCGCGCGGCGGGCGGCACCACCTCGTGCGCGCGGACCATGCCGTCGGCCCAGGGCGAGAGCTTGCCGGCCGCGAGCAGGAGCTTCCGCGTCAGCGTGCGGCCGCCCGCCGCGAACACCTGATGGTAGCGGTAGACGGCGCGGCTGCCGTCGCGCAGGAGCGTGCCGTCGGCCTGCCAGGCGCGGAGCGCGGCGGCGTCGAGCTTGCCGAGCGCGTGCGCGCTGGCTCCGGCGGGTACGGCGACGTCGGCCGCCGGCACCACCACCGTGCCGAGATCCACCTTCGTCGGGTCGTAGAGGAGTCCGCGCAGGCCGGCGAGCTGCATCCGCTCAGGCTACCGGATCTCGCAGCCCGATATCGGTGCGGACCTGGCGGCCCGGCAGGTCGATCTGCGCGACCACCTCGTACGCCCGCGCGCGCGCCAGCTCGACCGTCAGGCCGAGCGCCGTCACGCCGAGCACGCGGCCTCCCGCGCTGACGAGCGCATCGCCGCGCCGCGCCGTCCCGGCGTGGAACACGAGGGCCGGCGAGTCGTCGAACGGGGCGAGCCCGCCGATGACGTCGCCGGTGCGGGGCGCGCCCGGATAGCCGGCCGCGGCCACGACCACGCACACCGCGACCCGCGGATCCCACGTCAGCTCACCGGCAGGCATGTCGCCGCGCGCCGCGCCCGCGAGCACGGTCCCGAGGTCGCCCTCCATGCGCGCGATGATCGGCTGCGTCTCGGGGTCGCCGAAGCGGCAGTTGTACTCGAGGAGCCACGGCGCGCCGGCGGCGTCCACCATCACGCCCGCGTAGAGCACGCCGCGATAGTCGATCTTGTCCGCCGCGAGCCCGCGGAGCGTGGGCTCGAGGATCTCGGCCGCGATGCGGCCCAGGAGCTCCGCGCCGGCCCACGCCGGGCACACCGTGCCCATGCCGCCGGTGTTCGGGCCCTGGTCGCCGTCGAGGAGCTGCTTGTGGTCCTCGGCCGGCGGCAGGATCTCGAGGCGCTTGCCGTCGGTGAGCGCGAGCACGGACACCTCGCGCCCGCGGATCCGCCGCTCGACGATGACGCTCGCCCCCGCGTCGCCGAACCGCCGCGCCTCCAGCATCTCGCGCGCCGCCGCCCGCGCCTCGTCGGGGGTGCTCGCGACCACGACCCCCTTGCCCGCCGCGAGCCCGTCGGCCTTGATGACGACCTGCTCGCCGCCCGCCGTCAGCTCCGCGATCGCGGTGTCCGCCGCGGCCACGCTCGTCGCGACCGCGAACGGCGCGGTCGGGATCCCGTGCTTGGCGAAGAACTGCTTGCTGAAGACCTTGCTGCCCTCGAGCCGCGCGCCGGCCGCGCCCGGCCCGAACGTCGCGATGCCCGCCGCGCGCAGCTTGTCCGCGAGCCCGGCGACCAGCGGCCCCTCCGGCCCGACGACCACGAGCTCCACGCCCTCCTTGCGCGCCATGGCCACGAGCGCCTCGTGCGCGTCGACCGCGATCGGGACGCAGCGCGCGAGCTCCTCCATGCCGGGGTTGCCCGGCGCGCAGATCACGTCGTGATCGCTGGTCGTGAACTCCCAGGTGAGCGCGTGCTCGCGCCCGCCGCTGCCGATGACGAGGATCTTCATGGCGAACCTCAGTGCCGGAAGTGGCGCATGCCGGTGAACAGCATCGCGAGGCCGTGCTCGTCGGCCGCGCCGATGACCTCGTCGTCGCGCACCGAGCCGCCCGGCTGCACGACCGCGCTCGCGCCCGCCTGCGCCAGCACGTCGAGCCCATCGCGAAACGGGAAGAACGCGTCCGACGCGACGGCCGAGCCGGCGAGCGCCGCGCCCGCCTTGCGCTCGCAGATCCGGACCGAATCGACGCGGCTCATCTGCCCGGCGCCGATCGCGAGGGTCACGCCGTCCTTCGCGAACACGATCGCATTCGACTTCACGTGCTTGCCGACGCGCCAGGCGAACGCGAGGTCCGCGCGCTCGGCGTCCGTCGGGGCACGCTTGGTGGCGACGCGCGCCGTCGCGAGGTCCACCATGCCGTGGTCGACCGTCTGCACGAGGGCACCGCCGGCGATCGTGCGCACCGACCAGCTCGGGGCCGCGGCCGCTGTCCAGTCGCCGCCGGCCGCCACGAGCCGCAGGTTCTTCTTGCCGGCGAGCAGGTCGCGCGCGGCCGCCGAGTAGCCCGGGGCCACGACGCACTCGAGGAACGTCTCGGCCAGGAGCGCCGCGAGCGCCGCGTCGACCTCGCGGTTCACGGCGACGATGCCGCCGAACGCCGAGACCGGATCGGCCTCGCGCGCGCGCCGGTAGGCCGTGGCGACGTCGGCCCCGAGCGCCACGCCGCACGGGTTGTTGTGCTTGACGACGATCGCGACGGGCTCGTGGAACTCGAGACAGAGGCCGAGCGCGGCGTCGAGATCGAGGAGGTTGTTGTACGAGAGCTGCTTGCCGCCGAGGACCTCGGCCGTCGCGATGGTTGGGCGCGTGCGGCCGGCGCCGGCGATCGGCGAGCGCGCGTCCTTGTAGAAGGCGGCCTGCTGGTGCGGGTTCTCGCCGTAGCGGAGCCCGTACTCGCGGGTCCACTGGATGGCCAGCACGTCCGGCAGCTCGCGCCGCGCGGGCTCGGCCGTCCGCGCCGCCGCCACGGCGTCGAGGTCGAGGGAGCTGAGGTACGCCGCGATCGCCGCGTCGTACGCCGCCGTGTGGGCGAACGCCGTCTTCGCGAGGGCGAGCCGCTGCGCCGCGCCCGACCCGGCCGGCAGCGCCGCGATCACCGCCGCGTAGTCATCGGGCTCGACCACGACGGTGACCCGCTCGTGGTTCTTCGCCGCCGAGCGCAGCATCGACGGCCCGCCGATGTCGATGTTCTCGATCGCCTCGTCGAACCCGACGCCCGCCTTCGCGATCGTCGCCTCGAACGGGTAGAGGTTCACGACCACGAGGTCGATCGGCCCGATGCCCTGCGCCGCCATCTCGGCGCGGTGCGCCTCCGTGTCGCGGCCGAGCAAGCCGCCATGGATCTTCGGGTGCAGGGTCTTGACCCGCCCGTCGAGGATCTCGGGCGCGCCCGTGTACGTGGACACCTGGATGACCGGAACCCCGGCCGCGGCGAGCGCCGCGGCGGTCCCGCCGGTCGAGAGAATCTCGGCCCCGTGCGCCACCAGCGCACGGCCGAGCTCCACGATGCCTCGCTTGTCGGAGACCGAGATCAGCGCACGGCGAATCATGCGCCGCTGTTAGCACAGGTCGGCCGACCTGGCGCCCGCTCCCGCCGCTCCCGCCGCGGCCGGCGGCCGTTAGTTGCGGGCAGCGCGCGCGGCCGCCTGCTGCGCGAGCAGGTCGGCGCCGAGTTCGTCGGGGCTCGGCGAGCCCATCTTCAGCTTGAGGAGGCCGCGGACCTCGACCTGGCGGATGCGCTCGCGGGTCAGGTTCATGATCTCGCCGACCTCCTCGAGCGTGATGCCACCCTTCTCGGCGACGTCGAGCGCGCAGGTGTGGGACATCTCCCACGGCTCGAGCTCGGGGAAGTTGATCTTGATCGACCCGGTCTCCGGGTTGATGTCGAGGTAGAGGTGGTGCTTGCAGGCCACCCACGGGCACGGCCGCATCTCTTCCTTGCACTCCGAGCGGTTCGTCGGGCGAACGATGTCCACGGGCGGGTACATGAGCGCACCGACGCGGAGCTCCTCACGCGTGAGGCGCTTCATCGCGATCGTCTTGGACCGCGGCCGCGTGCGGCGACGGCGGCGGCGGATCTTCCGGCTGACTTCCGGGACGTCCCCCGCGGCCCCGTCGGCCGTGATGGCGCCTTCGCTGTCACCCTCGACCGCGTCCGCGTCGTCGGCGTCGGCCTCGGTGTCCAGGTCGGTGTCGAGCTCGTCGATGTCGTCGTCGTTCTGGTCGTCGCTCATGGTGGTGGCTCCCTCGAAAAAAAACAGCGGTGGTGGTGTGACGGCGCGCGTGCGGGTCGCGTCGTCAGCTCAGAAGAGGTCTTCGGCGCTACCCGCAGCGCCCGCGAGACGAAGCGTGTCGGTCCGTGGCGCCGCAACACGGCGCTCCAAGGTGCTCAGGCGGTCGACGAGGCGGTCCCCGTCGCGGTGGATCTCGGAGAGCTCGTGCTGGAGCTCGCGGCGGAGCACGGGCTCCACGGCGTCGAGGTCATCGTCGAGGCGCGACCACAGATCGGTCAGGCTCTCGGTGATCGTCTCGATCAGGTCGGTGTAGTTCAGGAACTGGTCCTGGATCTCTTCGATCGTGTAGCCGTCCGCCATGTACTGCTTCACGCGGTTGATGCGGCGCACGGTCTTGGCCGGGTAGAGCCCGAGCGAGCCGCGGTGCTTGCCCTTGCGGCCGACGCGGCGGCTGCGCGGGAGGAGCCCCTGCTGCACGTACTTGCGAAAGCTCGCCTCGGAGAACTTCACGCCGCGGCTCGTGAAGACATCCACGATCTGGACGGCCGTCAGGCCCTCGGCGTGCGTGGTCTCGATCGCGTGGAGGGACGCGTCGTCCAGGAGCCCGCGCTTGGCGCTCGGCGTGGCGGTCCCGGCGGCCGGCTCGTCGTCGTCACGGCGCGAGGCGAGGCTCGCCAGCGCGCTCCGTCCGTGCCCGCGAAACGGGACGACGGTCCCCGTCGCCGTCGCACGCGTATCCCAGCCTCGGTGACGTGAAAACAACGGAATCCCCCTGCAGCAAGTCCTCGAAAACAAACGCGAAGCGAGCGCACAAACACGGGAGTGCTCGGGTGAGCACTCATCCGTATCTCCCCTGTGCGCAGAGCCCCTCGCCTACCCTCTACCTCTATGTGACCTCGGAGTATCCGGTGTCCGTCGAAGTGTCGTGACAATAATCGCGTGAATGTATTCGGTCAACAATAGCACCGGCGGAAGAGTCAATTATTTGCCTGTGATTCTGTTCAGGTGAACCACAGTCGGCAGGTGACCGCGTGCCGTCGTCAGGACCCGCGCGCGGCGGGGCGCGAGAAGCTCGCGGTGATCGCCGGCGGCTGATACAACGCCCGACGGTGAAGGCCGTCCTGCGCGTCGCGCTCGCGGTGATCGTCGTCGGTGCGATCGTGTTCGCGCTGCGCGGCACCGAGGTCGGCGCGGAGCTCGACAACCAGGTGTTCACGTCGAAGCCCGACGGCCTGCGCATCGTCGTGCCGCGCTACTGGCGCGCGACGGATCAGCCGAGCTACCCGGGCGTGCTGCTGTGGATGATGCGGAGCGAGCCCGAGGGGCGCATCGCGCTGACGGCCGAGCCGTTCACGCACGAGCTCTACTGCTCGTGGCCGGTCACGTGCCGCGCGAGCCACGACGCGCTCGCCGCGAAGTTCGCGTGTGCGCTGCGCCAGCGCCTGCAGACGCAGAACATGAAGCTCGGCGCGGTGCAGGCGGGGCCGAAAGACAACGAGACGGCGGGGATGCCGTCGGTGTGGTTCGAGTACGACGACGGCAAGCACTTCCTGCGGCACGCCGTGGCGATCACGGGCGACCGCGCGGTGAGCCTCGTGCTGAGCGCGTCGACGCTCGACGCGCGCGCGTCGCTCTCGCGGCCGTTCGATCAGGCGCTGCGCACGTTGCGCCCGCTCACGGCCGCCGAGGCGGCGGGCAGCGACGCCGGCGGGCGCAACGGGCTGGCGGATGCATCGCCCGCGGTGACGACGGCGCCGCTCGTTGCCGATGCGGGCGCGCTCGCGGGGAGCGCGACCTCCGATGCGCGGGCGGTGGTGCCGCGCGATGCGTCCGCCGGGCCGGTCGATGCGTCCGCGCTGCCGCCGCCGCCGGCCGACGCCAGCCTCGTCGATGCGGGCGTCGGGTTCCAGTCGGCGCCCACGCCGCACGTGAACCCGATCGGCCCGTGTAACTGACGTCAGCGCAGCTTCGCGACGCGGTGGAGCGCCACCGCGAGCTCCGTCGGCAGCGACACGCGCGCGACGAGCCCCTCGCGGTCGAGCCGCTCGAGCGGACCGACGTCGATGCAGCCCGCGTCGCGATCGGCCGCGCTGCAGTACACGCGGACGTGCATGTGATCGTCGTGGCGCGCGCTATCCCCCGGCTGCCGCAAGGTCGCGCGGGCGCGGGCGACCAGCGCCGGCGGCTCCTCGAGCTCGACGGCGCGCGCGAGCACCTTCTGCGCGATCGGCTCGTACATGAAGAGCCACTGCACGTTCGCCTCGGGCGCCGTGAGCAGCTCGCGGACGAGGAGCCACTGGCGCGCGACGTCGATCGTGTCGCCCGACCCGTCCTTGGCCTTGCCGTCGGCGTCGAAGACCCGCATCGTCTCCTCGGCGTGCGGCTTGCCCTTCGCGTCGCGCGTGAAGTAGACGAGGTCGCAGTCGCGGCCGTTCTGGTGCGAGCGGTGGAAGGCCTGCGCGCCCTCGCCGCCGCCCCCCCGCGCGGAGAGATCGGCCACGACCAGATCCGCGCCGCCCGTGCGCCCGCGCAGGCGGAACGCGACGCCGGTGACGAGCTCGATCATCTCGTCAGTTCCGTAGCGGTTGTTGCGCGTGCGCCAGACGTCGCGCGTCGTGAAGCCGGGACCGTGGTCTGGCAGCCGCGCGCCGCGTAGCAGCAGGCCGCCGCTCACCTTGCCAAAGGACAGGCTGCCGGTGTCACCCGGTAGGCCGAGCTCGGCACACCCGGCGAGCCCGATTGCGGCAGCAAGCACCCAGCGCACCCCTCCAATATGACACGGCGGGCACGCGCGGCCGAAAAAGCTACGACCCCCGGCGAGCGCCGAGGGTCGTGCAAGCTCTTACCGAGCGGGGCGGCGCGCCGTCTTCGGCGCACGCCCATGCGAGGCGAGCGTTCTAGGTCTTGTCTTCGAACTCGGCGTCGATGACGTCCGACTCCGGGCCCGCCTGCCCGCCCGGCGCGCCCTCGCCGCCCGGCGCGCCCTCGCCGCCGGTCTGCTTGTACATGGCCTCGGCGAGCTTGTGCGCCGACGCCTGCAGCTTCTCGAACGACGCGCGCAGCTCGTCCGGCGTGCTCGCCTCCTTGTTGCGCTCGAGGACGGCCTCCGCGCTCTTGAGGTCCTCCTCGATCTGCAGCTTGTCCGCGTCCGGGATCTTCGCGCCGTTCTCGGTCACGAGCTTGCGCGTGCCGTAGACCAGCGAGTCGAGCTGGTTGCGGGCCTCGATCGCTTCCTTGCGCGCCTTGTCCTCGGACTCGTGCTTCGCCGCATCCTCGACGGCCCGCTTGATGTCCGCGTCGGTGAGGCCCGAGCTCGCGTCGATGCGGACCTGCTTCTCGGTGCCGGTCGCCTTGTCCTTGGCCGTGACGTTCAGGATGCCGTTCGCGTCGATGTCGAACGTGACCTCGATCTGCGGGATGCCGCGCGGCGCGGACGGGATGCCCGTCAGCTGGAACTTGCCGAGGAGCTTGTTGTCCTTCGACATCGGGCGCTCGCCCTGGCTGACGTGGACCTCGACGGTGGTCTGGTTATCCGAGTACGTCGAGAAGGTCTCGCTCTTGCGCGTCGGGATGGTCGTGTTGCGCGGGATCATCGGGGTCGCCACGCCGCCCGCGGTCTCGATCGCGAGGGTCAGCGGCGTGACGTCGAGCAGGAGGATGTCCTTGACGTCGCCCGAGAGGACGCCGCCCTGGACCGCCGCGCCGAGCGCGACGACTTCATCCGCGTTGACCGACCGGTTCGGCTCCTTGCCGAAGAACTCCTTGACCTTCGCCTGCACCATCGGGATGCGGGTCGAGCCACCGACGAGGACGACCTCGTGGATGTCGCTGATCTTCTTGCCGGCGTCCGCCAGCGCCTTCTTGCACGGCTCCATCGCCCGCATGACGATGTCCTCGATCATCTGCTCGAACTTCGCGCGCGACAGCTTCTTCAGGAGGTGCTTGGGGCCGCTCGCGTCGGCCGTCAGGTACGGGAGGTTGATCTCCGTCTCCTGGGTCGCCGACAGCTCGATCTTGCCCTTCTCGGCCGCTTCCTTGAGGCGCTGCAGGACCATCTTGTCCTTGCTGACGTCGATGCCGGTGTCCTTCTTGAACTCGGCGACGAGCCAGTCCATCAGGCGGTTGTCGATGTCATCGCCGCCGAGGTGGGTGTCGCCGTTGGTCGACACGACCTCGACGACCTTGTCGCCGACCTCGAGCACGGACACGTCGAACGTGCCGCCGCCCATGTCGAACACGACGATGAGCTGCTCCTTGGTCTTGTCGAGGCCGTACGCGAGCGCGGCCGCGGTCGGCTCGTTGATGATGCGCTTGACCTCGAGGCCGGCGATCTTGCCCGCGTCCTTGGTCGCCTGGCGCTGCGAGTCGTTGAAGTACGCGGGGACCGTGATGACGGCTTCGGTGACGGGCTCGCCGAGATACTCCTCGGCCGCGCGCTTGAGCTTCATGAGGACGCGCGCGGCGACCTCGGGCGGCGAGTAGCGCTTGCCGCGGATCTCGATGCCGACGTCGCCGTTGCTGGCGGCGACCATCTTGAACGGGACGCGCTTGC
>JANXOM010000190.1 GCA_025353585.1 Deltaproteobacteria bacterium | reverse complement strand
CCAGCTCGACGGCGGCCTGGCCCGTCGGGATCGCCTCGAACGCGCACGCGCACGCATCGTCATCGGTCAGCGCGGTCGCGTCGTCGCCGAGCCGGGCGTCGATGCCGCGCGCCCGCAGGACCTCGACCGCGGTGCCGCCGAGCGCGACGGGCGCGATGATGTGCACGCGCACCGCGGTGGTCGCGGGCCGGGTCTGCGCGCTCACGGGCGCCCACGCGGCGCGAGGTGGACCGCGAGCTGGTCGGCGACGCGCTCGATCGTGCCACGCGGGGCCGCGCCCGTGCGCGGCGGCAGCGCGCGATGGGCGAGCACGACCGGGTCGAGGCCGAGCGCGGGCAGGTCGAGCCGCCGCATGCCGGCGGGCGGCAGCGGCGTCGGGTAATCCTCGAGGGCGGGGCCGGCGATCCGGACGCCGATGACCACGGGCGCGCGCACGAGGAGCGCCTGGCGCTCGGCGCCCGCGATGCGGCTCGCGCGGAAGACCGTCACGCCCGGCCCGCCGTCCGCCGTCAGCGCCACGATCCGCGTGATCTGCGCGGCGTCGAGCAGCTCGGCGATCGCGGCCACCTCCGCGGCCCGCTCCGGTCGGCTCGCCTCGTCGACGAGCACCGTCGTCGCGCCGAGCGCGCGCACGGCCGCCGCCGCCACCTGGGCCCAGCCGAGGTAGTCGAGCCGCAGATCGGTGGCGACCCCCGCGAGGCCCGCGAGCCCCGCGCGCACGGCGCGGTCGTTCGCGAGCTCGAGCCAGCTCTGATCCCCGGCCGCGATGGCGATGGCGGCGCCGAGCTTCGCGGCCGTGCCCAGCACGCCGTCGAGCCAGCGGATCGACCGCGCGGGCGGCGCGCTGCCGAGCCAGACGGCGATGGTCGGCCGGTTCATCGGCGTCCACGGCGCGGTCGGGCCGGCCGTCTGGGCCTCGTCGGTCAGGGCAGCTCCAGGCGGTCGACGAGCTCGGCGAGCGCGGCGCCAGGCGCGCCGGCGATCGCCCCGTCGACGGACGTCGGCGAGGGCAGGGCGCCGAGCGCGCTGCCCGGGACGGTCTCGGCACGCTTCGGGCCGCCGAGACGGATCACGCAGCTCGCGCCGGCGAGGTCGAGCGCGACGGCGCCGATCTGCACGCACAGCTCGGGGGCGATCGCGGCGTTGCGCGCGAGCGCCTCGGCGCCCGCCCCGCCGACGACCACCCCGCCGAGCCCCGCCGCGAGGCGCCGCGCATCGGCGAGCACGGCGGGATCGGTCGCGACGTCATCGCCGATGGCGATCACGGTCCCGCACGTGTGGACGGTCTCGGCCGGGCCGGAGCCGACGAGCTGGATGCGCGGATCGCCACCGCCGGGCACGGCGATCATCACGAGCTCGATCGGATCGTGGCCGCGCGTGGGCAGCACCGCCGGCAGGCGCGGCGCGCTGCCGACGAGCGCGACGGCGGCGCCGCCGTCCTGTGCGCGCGCGTAGCCGCCATCGCGGTCACGGAGCTCCACGATGTTGCCGGTGATCGGGCGGGCGCGCAGCAGGAGCCGCGCGCCGATCCGCGCGCCGGTCCGCGGGCCGAGCTCCGCCGCCGCGGGCGCGTCGGCGCCGAAGAGCACGAGGCGAGGGCGCAGGTGGTCGAGGACGGCCTGCCACGCGGCGCCGAGCGCGGACCACAGCGGGACGACCGGCACGTCCGACATCGCGACGATGACCTTGTCGGCGCCGGCGCGGGCGAGGCGCGCCCGCGTCAGTGCCACCGCGGGCAGCTGCGTGTGCATCACCTGCGCGGTCGAGTCGGCTGAACCCTGCTCGCGCCCGTCGTGGACGATCAGCGCGGCGTACAGCGCCGCGCCCCACGACGATGCGACCAGCCGGCCGGCCGCCAGCGCGGCGAGCGACGACGGATGCGGCTCGCCGCCGTCGAGATCGATGTGGACCAGGACGGCCGCCACGGTCGCCGCAGGCTACGGGCTCGCCGCGACGGGGTCAAGAATTACGCGGTGTTGCCGTAGAAACCGCCGCGCCTGACGGAGCCGCGGTGACGATCGCGAGCGGGCTCGACCGCGGCTCGTGCCGGGAGCGCGGCTCGCGAGTGTCAGACCCTCTGCGTACCGTCCGGGCGTGAGCTCGCTCGCGGCGCAGATGCTCGACATCCTCGGGTACGACCCCGACGACGGCGTGCCGCAGCTCGCGGAGCTGGACGCGCGCGCGCTCGCCGTTGGTACGCTCGTCGCGGCGCGGGATGGCGCGGTGAACGTCGCGGTCGCGCGACTGGCGAGCGGCAAGCTCGTCGTCGTCGACGACGTCTGCCCGCACGACGGCGGCCGCATCTCCGATGGCTTCGTCGATGGCGAGCGGCTCGTCTGCGCGCGCCACGGCTGGGAGCTCGCGCCGTGCGGTCGCCGCTGCGAGCGCGTCCGGGGCGCCGGCGTCCCGCTCGGGTGATCGCGAGCCGGGCGTTGCGCTAGCCGCGGGCCTGCTGACGCAAGAAGTGGTCGACGAGCACGAGCGCGAGCATCGCCTCGACGATCGGCACCGCGCGTGGCAGCACGCACGGGTCGTGGCGGCCGCGCGGCTCGAGCGTGGCGACGTTGCCCTCGCGGTCGACGCTCTCCTGGGCGCGCATGATCGTCGCCGTTGGCTTGAACGCGACCCGCACCGTCACTGGCTCGCCGTTCGAGATGCCGCCCTGGATGCCCCCGCTGTGGTTGGTGGCCGTGCGGATCCCGCCGCCCGGCCGCGGCACGAACAGGTCGTTGTGCTGCGAGCCGGTCATGAGCGTGCCGGCGAAGCCGGAGCCGATCTCGACGCCCTTGACGGCCGGGATCGACATCATCGCCTTCGCGAGGTCGGCGTCGAGCTTGTCGAACACGGGCTCGCCCCAGCCGGCGGGGACACCGCGGGCCACCGCGCGCACCACGCCCCCGACCGAGTCGCCGTCCTTGCGCGCGCGCTCGATGCGCTCCGTCATCTGCGCCGCCGCCGCGTCGTCCGGGCAGCGGACATCGTGGGTGTCGACCGCCGCGCGCGTCACCGTGGCGCCATCGACCGTCGCGCCGATCCCGCAGACCTCGTCGACCCACGCCACGATCTCGATCCCGTGGTGCGCGAGGATCTGCTGCGCGATCGCGCCCGCCGCCACGCGGCCCGCCGTCTCGCGCGCGCTGGCCCGCCCGCCGCCGGCGACGGCGCGCACCCCGTACTTCGCGTCGTACGTGAAGTCGGCGTGGCTCGGGCGATAGGCTCGCGCGATCTGCGCGTAGTCCTTGCTGCGCGCGTCCTCGTTGCGGATCAGCATCGCGATGGGCGTGCCGAGCGCCACCCCGCCGTTGACGCCCGACAGGATCTCCACGCGGTCGGTCTCCTTGCGCGGCGAGGTCAGCGTGCTCTGCCCGGGCCGGCGCCGGTCGAGCTCCCGCTGCACGAGCGCCGCGTCGACGGGGATGCGCGGCGGACAGCCGTCGATGACGACGCCGAGGCCGGGGCCATGCGATTCGCCAAAGGTCGTGATCCGGAACAGGACGCCGAGGCCGCTGCCGCTTCCCATGCGTCAAACTAACAGCCCGGGCGCGCGGCGAGAAGCGCGCGGCGGAGCGCCGACGACCGGAATTACGACGGTTGTACGACCGCCGTTTGCCGTCGCGTCGCCTTTGGCGTTACCCTTCTGGCGGGGAAATGGTCGATACCGATCGCCGTCCGACGGCTCAGGAAATCGAGGAGTTGATCGATCTCGTGCGCCGCGATCCCGCGTCGCCGGCGTTCATCGACCTCGGCGAAGCGTATCTCGCGCTCGGTCGGCCCCGCGATGCGGTGCAGATCGCGTCGATGGGGCTGCAAAACATCCCCGACAACCTCGAGGCGCGCGTCCTCCTCGCGCGGGCGTTCGCGTCGCTGCATCAATGGAAAGAGGCGCAGGGCGAGCTGCTCCGCGTCGTGAAGGTCGACCGCAGCAACCGCCAGGGCTTCGCGCTCCTCGGCGAGGTGCTCCTGCGCCGCGCCGACTTCGAGCGCGCCGTGCCGGTCCTCCAGCACGCGCAGAACCTCGATCCGACGAGCCCGGCGATCCTGTCGATGCTCAAGCGCGCCCGCAACGGGCAGCCGCTCGACGCGCCGCCCGCCGTGCCCCAGCCCGTCCCGCCGCGCGGCGAGACGAACAACCACATCGAGATCCAGCGCCCGGCGCCCACCCGTGCGCGCCCGGGCCCGTCCCAGCCGCCGCCGCGCGCCCAGGCCGCGCCGGTGCCGCCCCCACCGCAGCCGCCGGTGCCGATCATGGCGAGCGCGCCGCTGCGGCCCGACGCGACCGCCCCGTCGCCGCCGCCGCAGTTCGCGGCCGTCGCGCCGCCGGCGTACGCGCCGCCGGAGCCGGTGTACGCGCCGCCGCCGCCGGTCTACGAGGCGCCGCCCGCGCCCCCTCCGCAAGCCCCGCGTCCGGCGCCGAAGCCCACGGCCCCGCCGCCGCTGAGCGTCGAGGGCGTGCGCCCGCGCGTGATCGCCACGGCCAAGCCGACGAACGCGGCTGCCGCGTCGCTGCGCCAGTCGGCGGCGGTCGGCGAGAGCTACCTGAACGAGCTCCTCACCGGCGGGCTCCTCGATGTCGCGGGCGTCCGCGTCCCCGACGTCGAGTACGACCTGCGCCCGGATCGCCGCTGGGGCCGCTCCACGCGCCGCGCGTTCATCTTCCTGTTCGTCGTGCTGGTGCTCGGCATCGGCGGCGGCGGCACCGGCTACTGGTGGAGCGAGAAGCAGAAGGCGGAGGCGATCCTCGGCCTGCAGCAGGAGGCGACCGTCGCGACCGGCGCCGGCGATTACCCCGGCCTCGAGGTCGCGCACGGCAAGCTGATCGAGGCGAACAAGCGCGACGATCACAACACGCTGACGCAGGCCTACATCGTCCAGAACGCCGGCCTCGAGGAGCTCCTCTACGGCAAGGCGATCGAGAACATGGACGAGCTCTACACCGGCGTTAGCAAGGCGATGCAGCCCGGTGATCCGGGCTCGCGCGAGATGGTCATCGGCAAGGTGGCCATGGTCCTCGCGCGCCTCGGCGTCGGCGTGCAGGCGAGCGGCAGCCAGGATCCGAACCTCTACGCCGCCCAGCGCGAGCAGCTCACCGCCGCGACGAGGATGGTCGACGACTACCTCGCCGCGCACGACGACGACAAGATGGTGCGCTGGCTCAAGGCGCGCTGCCAGCTCGCGGCCGGCGAGCGCAAGGCGGCCCGGGCGTCGCTCAAGAAGGCGGCGGACGGCGAGGACGGCCTCGTGCTCGCGTGGGTCGACCAGGCCGACCTCCTCGCGGACGACGGCGCGGTCGACGACGCCATCGCGCTCTACGACAAGGCGCTCAAGAAGGCGCCCGGACACACGCTCGCCGTGCTCGGCAAGGCGCTCGCGCGCTCGGCCGCGGGCTTCGAGCCCGGCCAGGTCATCGACGATCTGAACATCGGCGTCGGCGACAAGGATCTCGGCGGCGGCCGCGCCAACGCCTATCGCGCCCTCGCCCTCGGCTTCGCGGAGCTCGGCATCGAGGACTACGGCAAGGCGAACGAGCAGTTCAAGCTCGCGCTCTCGACCGCGCAGGACATGAAGGCCACGCCGCCGATGCCGGTCATCGAGCCGCGGTTCTGGGCCGCGATGGCGTGGTCACACTATGTCCGCGGCGATCTCGACGCGGCGCTCAAGGCGCGCACGCAGGTCGTCCACTACGGCAAGTCGAAGGCGGAGGACGATCCGTCGCTGCAGCTCGTCGACGCGGGCTTCGCGCTGGCGGGCGGTCGGCCGGATCACGCGCTCGACGCCGTGAGCAAGCTCGAGGTGCAGGGCCCGCGCGCGCGTACGATCAAGACGTACGCGCTGCTCGATCTCGGCAAGACGAAGGACGCGCTCGCCGAGGCGGACGAGCTCGTGAAGCTGACGACGCCGAAGACGGAGGGCGCGAAGGCGAGCATCGAGGCGCGCATCCTCCAGGCCCAGGCGAAGCTCCTCTCGAGCACGGAGAAGGATCGCGAGGAGGCGGCCAAGCCGCTCGAGTCGCTCACGCACCAGAGCGAGAGCAAGCTGGCGCGCCACGCGCTCGGCATCGCGTGGATGCAGCTCGGCAACTTCAAGGAAGCGGAGTCGCAGCTGCGCCTCGCCCTCGCGGATCTCAGCGAGACGCAGCCGAACCCGCTCGCCTACCGCACGCGCACGGCCCTCGCCGAGATCCTGATCGGCGCGGGCAACCTCGACGAGGCCGACAAGCTCCTGACGGAGGCGCTCAAGACCAACGGCGGGTACCTCCCGACGCTCGAGGCGCAGGCGCGCGTGCTGCTGCGCAAGGGCGACCCGGACAAGGCGGGCGAGCTGCTCGACCGCGTGCTCGCGGACGCTGACAAGAGCACCCTGGCGCCGAGCGTGCTGCTCACGGAGGCCGAGATCCTGGTGGCCCGCAAGGGCGCGACGCCGGCCGACAAGGAAAAGGCCACGCAAATCCTGACGGACATCAAGGACAAGGTCCAGCCGCCCAGCGAGGTCGGCCGCGTCGCGGTCATGATCGATCCGAAGCTGCCGGCCACGCTCGGGGTGCCGGTCCCGGCCGGCGCGCCGGACAAGACCCCCGTGGCGCCGGTGCCGGCTCCGCATCACCATCACTAGATGCACCGGACGCTCGCCCTGCTGCTGGTCGGGGCGGCGTGCAACCGCGCCGAGCCGCCCGCGTTGGCCGTGGCCGTGGCCGTGGCCGTGGAACCGGGACCGAGCCGCCCCGCCGTGATCCCGTCGGTGACCATCCGGCCGGATCGCCCGGCCGCGCTGGCGCACGTGACGATCAAGGCCCTCGGGATGAACTGCCCGGAGTCGTGCCCGCTGCGCGTGCGCGAGGCGCTGGCGGCGGTGCCAAACGTCTACGAGCTCGGCTTCGACCTCGACCACGAGGCGATCTACATGTCGTACGACGCGAAGCTCGGGACCCCCAAGGACGTGACGCGGCCGATGATCGCGGCCATTCACGACGCGGGTTTCGACCCGTGGCTCGCGACCGCGTCGTGGCCGGACGACGCCGTCGTGCAGGTCGTCGCGAAGTAGCCCCTACGCGAACAAGCCCTGGGTCGAGCCCTGACCCTGCCGGATCAGCGTGATCGCGTCGCCATCGACCTCGATCACCGTCGACGGCTCGGCCGCGGTCTGCAGCGTGTCGAGGACGACATCGACGCTCTTGCCGAACGCCTCGAGGACCTCGTCGGCGTCGCGGCAGACCTCGCCCGTCTCCGGCGAGACCGCGCTCGACGTGAGCAGCGGCCGGCCGAGCGCGACGGCGAGGGCCTGCGCGATGGGGTGGCTCGTGATGCGAATGCCGACCGTGCGGCGCTTCGTGTCGGTGAGCGTCTTCGGCACCGCGCGCGTCGCCGGGACGACGAGCGTGTACGGGCCGGGGAAGATCCGCTGCGCGAGCCGGAACGCGGTCTGCGAGAACATGCCGAACTCCGATGCGGTCGAGAGGTCGGGGCAGATCAGCGCGAGCCGCTGGTTCTTGTGCATGCCCTTCGCGCGGTAGATGCGCTCGATGGCGTCGCGCGACTCGATCGCGCAGCCGAGCGCGTAGACGGAGTCGGTCGGGTAGGCGGCCACGCCGCCGCCGTGCAGCACCTCGACGGCCTGCTGGATCTTGCGTGGCGAGGGCTCGCCCCACGCATCGAACACCAGGCGCAGCGGGTTCACAGTCACGGTACGGAACCCGTCCTCGCACGGGGTCCCGCGCCAGACGGCACGAGACCCGCTCGTCGGGGGCTCATCCCTTGAACCCCGTGCCCACGATGTACTGCTCGATCGAGATCTGCCGACTCGATTCGGGCTTCGCGCTCTTCGCCACCGCGAAGCGCTTCCGCACCTCCTCGATGAGCTTCTTGAAGTCGGGGCCCTGGAAGATCTTGCCGACGAAGTTGCCACCCGGCGCGAGCGTCAGGGTCGCGATCTCGAGCGCGCGCTCGAACAACGCCTCGGACCGCGCCTGATCCATGCTGCGGATGCCGCTCGTGTCGGGCGCCATGTCGCTCAGCACCACGTCGAACTGCGCGTTGGCGCCGAGCAGCACCGCGGGATCGATCGCGAGCACGTCGCCGACGACGACGCGCGCGCCCGCTACTTCGCCGGCGTCGAGCTCGGCGCGGTCGAGCCCGACGAGCACCCCCTTCGCTCCGACCTTGCCGCGCGCGTATTGCAGCCAGGAGCCGGGGGCGCAGCCGAGATCGAGGACGCGCTGACCCGGCGCGAACAGCTTGAACTTGTCGTCCAGCTCCCCGAGCTTCCACACCGCGCGCGCGAGGAAGCCGTGCTTCTTCGCCTTCGCGTGGAAGCGGTCATGCCGCGTGGAGCGGTCGTCGAGCTTGTTACTGGCCATACAAAAGCAAAAGCCCCGCGCGGGCGGGGCTCTGTGTAGCAGGTCCGGTAGGACCCGCCTAGCCGCGGCCCGCGGCCGCCTTCTTGGAGGCCTTGAGCGGGTTCTTCGACCGAACCTCTTCCTTGCCCATGCCCTTGCGCTGGTAGACGGTGCGCGTCGCGGCCTGGGTCACGACGACGTACTCGTTCGGCGCACCCGGGATCGAGCCGCGGACGAGGATGCAGTTCTCCTCCGCGAGGATGCGGAACAGCTGGAGGTTCTGCACGGTGACCTTGTAGTTACCCATCTGGCCGGCCATGCGCTTGCCCTTGTGGACACGCTGCGGCGTCAGCCGGCACCCGATCGAGCCGCCGTGGCGGAAGTACTCGTGGGTACCGTGGGTCATCTTCATGCCCTTCATGTGGTGCTTCTTGATGACGCCCTGGTAGCCCTTGCCCTTGGAGGTACCCTCGACATCGATCGGCGTACCGTCGACGAAGATGTCCTTGGGGCCGAGCTGCTGGCCGACGGTGTACTTACCGACCTCGGCCGCGTCGAGGCGGATCTCGCGGATGAAGCGCTGCGGCGTGCCGCCGTACGCCTTCACCTGGCCGACCTCGGCCTTGTTGGCGAGGCGGAGCGGCTTGTCATCGAAGCCGAGCACGAGGGCCGAGTAGCCATCGCGCTCCTGGGTGCGCGTCCCGATCACGTGGCAGGGACCCGCCTGGATCACGGTGACAGCGACGGCTTCGCCGTCGTCCGCGAACACCTGGGTCATCCCGAGCTTCTTACCGAGCAGGCCGATCTTCTGCGTCATGACAAACAGCTCCTAAAGGCCGAAAGCGAGGAGAGTCTATACGCGTCGAGGACTTGGCCGTCAATACGTAGAGGGGTTCGCTGGTGGAAGCCTGTAGATCCGCGTCGCGTTCTCCGTCGTCAGCGCCGCCAAGTCCTCGTAACTGATGCCGACTTCGCGGGCGACGGCCTCGGCCGTGTAGGTAATAAACGCCGGCTCGTTGCGCTTGCCGCGCTTGGGGACGGGCGCCAGGTAGGGACAATCGGTCTCCACGAGCAGGCGATCCCGGGGGACCTGGCGCACCGCGTCGCGGAGCGGCTGGGCGGTCTTGTACGTGACGATGCCGGAGAACGAGATGTAGGCGCCCATCGCGGCGTAGGCGGCGGCGTCCTCCGGCGTGCCGGTGAAGCAATGAATGATGATGCCGAGCTCGGCGGCGCGGTGCTCGCGAAGGATGGCGCGCGCGTCGTCGTGGGCGTCGCGGATGTGGCAGACGACCGGCTTCCCGACCGTGCGAGCGAGCGCGATGAAGCGCGCGAACACCGCCTGCTGCTCGGCGCGCGGCGAGTGGTCGTAATAGTAGTCGAGGCCGGTCTCGCCGATCGCGACGACGCGCGGGTGCGGTGCGAGGCGCTCGTGCACGGCCCACCAGTCCGGCGTCATCTTCGCGGCGTCGTGCGGATGCGTGGCGACGGTCGCCCAGATATTCGGATCGCGCTCGGCGAGGGCCACGGCGCGCTCGGCGCTCGCCGGCTCGTCGACGGCCCCGATGACGATCATGCGCTGTACGCCGGCCGCGCGCGCCCGGGCCAGCACCTCGTCCCGGTCGGCGTCGAACTCGGGGCCGTCGACGTGCGCGTGGGAATCGATGAGCACGCTCGCCAGATTAACCGAGATCAACCGCCGAGGCGGCTCGGTGGCTCGGCGGCTCGTCTGGCGAGAGCCTCGACTCGATCGCGCGGATGGCGGTCGCGATCGCCTCGCGGAGCTCGTCGCCGCGGCCGCTGCGCGCGAGCTTGTCGAGAGGCGGGATGGCCCAGCGGCCGCCTGCGGCGCCCAGCTGCTCGACGGCGATCCCGCGGATGTGCGTCTTGCGGTTGCCGAGCGCGTCGACGAGCAGCGCGCGTGCGGCCGGCTCGTGCGCGGACTCCGGTGCGAGGGCGAGGATGGTCCCGGCGGCGAGGACGGACGCCTCGATCGGCGTCTTCCGCGCCGTCATGCAGCGGGCGAGGGCGACGATGTCATCGGCGCCGCCGAGCCAGCCGAGCGCCATCACGGCGTCCCAGGCCCGGTCCTCGTCGAGGAGGGCGCCGACCAGCACGGCGCGGCCGGTCGCGTCGCCGAGCTCGGCGAGCGCGTACGCGATGTCGAAGCGCGCACCGGGGTCGCCGATGTCGAGCTTGCCGGCGAGCGAGCTGACCGCACGCGCATCGCCGATGCCGCCGAGAGCGAGCGCGGCCGCGCCGACGACCTGGGGATCCGAATCGCCGAGCGCGGCGACGGTCGGCTCGTAGGCGCGCGGGCCGTCGATCTCGGCCAGCGAGGTCACAGCCTGGAAGCGGAGGTCGGCGGGGCCATCGGCGAGGGCCTCCGCGAGCGGGGCGAAGCCGGCGGGGTGCCGGATGGTGCCGAGGGCGATCGCGGCGTTCTGGCGCACGGCCGCCGAGCCATCCGCGAGCCGCTTGCCGAGCGCCGTGATCAGCGCGGGGGCGCCCGTTTCGAGCGAGCGGCTTGGCTCTTCGGCGAGGCCTCCCAGCGACGAGCAGGCCTCGGCGCGGACCTCCATGCGGTCGTCCTCGAGGGCGGTGATCAGCGCCTCGATGGCGCGGCGGCGCTCGCTCGGATCCGAAATGTCGCCCAGCGCGTGGGCGGCGAGCGCGCGCGCCTTCGGGCTGCCGGTCGCGAGATCGCGGAGCGCGGCGTCGAACGTGATCGACTTGGCCGGAAACAGGTACGACACGCGCGAAGCCTACCCGCCCGGACCCGGAGGCGTGACGACGGGCGCGGCCGCCGCCAGGGCGGCCTCGAGCGACTCGACGCGCTCGATGCGGCTGGCGGGAACGTGCGCGAGGATCGCCTCGTAGAGCTTCGCCTTGTCGCGGATGTCATAGGGCGCCACGGCGCCGACGCCGGGGACGAGCAAGCTGCGCTCCGGTGCGCCGCCGTCGACGAAGCAGGTAGCGTTCGGCGCCGCCACGACCTTGACGACGTCGCCCCAGGCGAGGCGGAAGCGCGACTTGTCCGGCGACCGGACCTCGAACCCCGTGTCATCGACGATGACCACGAGCTTCCAGGCCGGCGAGAGGAGATAGGCCGCGCCCATGCCGATGCCGACAACGCCGGCGAGGATCGGGGCGACCGCCGTGGCGATCCCGCCGACGACCAGGAGCGCGCCGCCGAGCCCGACCGCGGAGAGGCCGAGCCCGCGGTAACGCGGGATGAATCGAAACGATGTGGTCGCCGCCGTCATGTCAGGCGCCGACCGGATCGGCTCACTTCGCCAGCGCCGCGATCGCCGCGCGCGTCTCGAGCGGGATCGACTCGAACAGCACGCCGAAGCCCTTCGGCAGCGTCTTGTTGACCTCGCCCCCGTCGGCGGTCGCGTTGGGGAGCTCGCAGTCGTCCGTGCGCTGCCACAGGACCCAGCCGACGGCGTCGATCGGGCCGATGCCCTTGACCTCGAAGCGCACGGCCACGCGCGCGAGCAGCGGCAGCGGGCCGCCGGAGATGAACGCACCGTTCGTGGACAGGTCGCGCACGACGGCCGGGAAGCGCTTGCCGACCGTGGAGGCGTCCGCATCGACGCGGCGATAGACGGCGGCGAGGTTCGGGTGCAGCGACATCGCGGACTGGCCGATCGACTCGACGATCGCCGGGGCGTTGACGAGGACGCGACCTGCGCGACGGTGTTCGCTCATGCGGGGCTCAGCTTACTCGGGTTCCAGGGGGGACGTCGCGATCGATCGCGGAAACTCCCAGCCCCGTGCCGTCGCCGGCGGCGAGGATCATCCCCTCGGAGAGGACGCCGCGCAGCGTGACGGGCGGGAGGTTCGCCACGACGATGACCTGCTTGCCGACGAGCGTCGTCGGGTCGTAGGCCTCGGCGATGCCGGACACGATCGAGCGGGGCTTGCCCTCGCCGAGATCGATGTGGAGGTGGAGGAGCTTCTTCGCCTTGGGAACCGCGCTCGCGGAGAGGATCTTCCCCACGCGCAGATCGAGCTTCTTGAACTCGTCGATCGAGACGGGCGCGAGGGCGGCGGCCGGGGGCGCGGCCGGCGCGGACGCGGTGACGGTGGCCGGGGGCG
>JANXOM010000115.1 GCA_025353585.1 Deltaproteobacteria bacterium | reverse complement strand
AACTCGGAGTGACTTCGGCACGCTTGGGGATCCATTCTCCGCCCATCGGTACACGGATATCGGGAAGCGACTGTCTCAAGCGACGTTGGCACATAGGGCCTTCTTCTTGGCCTCTACCACGGCGATCGGATCGAGGCCGACGAACAGGATGTAGTCCGCGATGCCGTCGCCGTCGTCCTTCGTCCAGGTGGGGACCTCGGCGATCGCGCGGTTCTTACCCTTCTCGGGCCGTGCGCCACCCGGCCATCGCAAGGTCTGGCTGTTGACCTCCCAGCCGGCGTCGCGGAGTTGCGCGTCGATCAGAACGCGGGTCTCCTGTTCGCTGAGGTCGGTGGCCTGTGCTGCGGCGGCGGCCTGGGTGACGACGAGTTGCTCCTGCTCGGCGGGTGCCTGCGCGGCCGTAGTTGCGACCGCGGCGACGACCTTGGCCTGCTCGGTCGCGGCCTTCTCGAGGTCGCGCTGAAAGCCGAGGGCGAGGGTCTCCCACTCGGCGCGCTCGGCCTCAGCGGCTTGGCGCAACGCTGCTTCTTCGGAGCGGCGCGCGCCCTCCGCTTCGAGTGACGCGCGCGCACGCGCGGCATCGGCGCGATGAGCGTCGGCCTCGGCTCGTGCACGAGCGGCTTCCTCCTGAAGGGCACGCAGGCTCGTGGTCGGGTCGATCGGCGGCAGATAGCTCGACGGCTTCCAGTCGCCACGCGCGTGGGCATCACCGAAGGTCTTGTGGAACCAGCATGCGAGCCGGTACGCGATCGCCAGCGCGTCGAGGGCCTCCTGGCGCGAGCCGAGGAAGTCGTGCACCGCGCTGTTGCCGACCCGCCGCAACATGTGGAAGCACTCGGCGATCTTGTCGCGGACGATGTTCCGCTGCTCGAGGACGCGCAGGAGGTCGACCTGCGTCCCGGGTGCGCCCAACAACCCGGCTCGCGCTGCGGCGTGCTTGGCGAACGCCTCTGCGAGCTGCCGCAGCGACACCAGCGTCAGGCTCGGGTCGACGGCTAGCGCGCGCTCGGCCACCGTCGCAAGGCGTAGGTAGAGCGGCCCGTAGGGGGCGAGAAACGCAAAGCTCGATACGTGCGACGTGTCAGGAGCCGTGGTCCCCATACCCAACGCCGATCGTATCGCGCGAGGCCGATCGAACGCCACGCGGCCGGCCAGGTAGCCGCGCGGAGGCCGTCGTTCAGAGATGTCGCCGTAGATTTCGTTCTTAGTAGAACGCGCAGCGGCACCCCGGAGGGCCGCGGCGGCGGCACTTCTGCCGCGATTCTGGATAGTTACCGGACCAGCCCTTGGATGTCAGATGCCGAGCCGATACTGGAACAATGGCAGGGCGTTCGTCGCAAGGTGGTGCACCGTCGCTTCTCGATCCGAAGGCAACAGGCGGCATCTACGCAGGCGATGGGTTCACTGTTCAGGAGCGATACCTCGCACTGCGAATCCCTGAGCTTCTAGCGGATGCCACGTTCATCTCGCTTCAGCATGAGCGCGCAGAGGATGTCGACGTCTGGTTCTCGGACGGGCGGCGCGATCACCACCAGTGCAAGAACGAGAACGTAACGCCGGGCGAGGTCGCCGATCTGGTGGGGACGTTTCGTGCGCGCTTCGCGGACCTGCTTCGCGAATGCCGTTTGCGTCGGTTTGTTATCGCGGCTTCCGCGATTGGAACCACGCTGCGTCCGTTCTTGAAGTCTCTTGCGATCTACCGCAGTCGGAACTTCGAGGCAGGCGACGAAAGTGAGAGACGGGCCACGCTCGAGACACTTCGAGCGGCCGCGGCGACGATCTCCCTCGATGGTCACTTCGATTTTATCGTCGAGCATGTTCACTTCGACACGACGTTGTCGAGTCTTGACGGACCGATCATTCGTGCTCGTCAGGAACTGGCTTTCGGCATGGCGCAGGCTGTCGGGATCAAATCGATTGATGAGGCGTTCGCAATCGCTGACGCCGTTCTCAAAGCGATCCATGAGGAGCGAACGCGGCCGTGGAAACGCGATGAGTTGATGGGTCTCATCGCGAACGCTCGAGAGACGTTTCGAGTCGGTCCGTCTCCGTCCAGTGCAGAGCTCGTCGCGATTAGACACGAGACCTTGAAGCATGTGGACGAGCCTCCGTCCAAGGATACTCTTCCGCTCTTGTTCGGAGAGCGTCGCGTCACAACGGTACGCGTAGACGATGTCGCAACGCTGGATTCCCGTGATGCTGCGAGTATGTCGGCGGCTGCGGTCGCGCTCGCGAGCAGCGACGGCATCTACTGCACGAGCATTTCGAGACCGAATGCGCGGACGCTCTACTACGGTTTTCCGCATGTTCCATTCGGAATACTGGCTGGGTGCGTCGCAGGGCAAGAACGCCAGGTCGCACTTGTCGAACACGATCTCGATAGCAAGCGCTTCGAGTGGCGCGCGGGTGCACCACTTATCGGCGCATCGGCAGTCGCTACGCCCTTGGCGGCGGATGGCGTCGCGCGTCTCCGAGTGAGCGTTTCAGCGCGTGTCCTCGAATTGCCGTGCGAAGCCGTCTTGCCGCGCTCAAGGTTGCGGTTGGATCTCCACGTCGAAGCGAACAAGATCGGCCGTGGCACCGTGGGGAATGAGACACAAGCTCGCGAATACGCAGCTCGTGTCCGCGACCTGCTAGACAATCACATCGCGGGTCACCAGTACGCATCACTGCACGTTTTCGCGGCGGTACCCGTCAGTGTTGCCTTCTTGCTCGGGCAGGTGATGGCACACAGCTCGGTCCCCTCGGTGTACGTCTACAATTTCGAGACAAACACGATGCCTCAATACGCATGGCGGTTAGGTGTTCGTGAAGCGATGTGCGGCGACGCATGTATCGAGTTTCTTGGCGAGGTGAGTGATGGCCCAGCATGATGTCGACGCCGACCTGAACAAGTTCTACAAGGGCCACGTTGTACTCGGCACCGAGCGCCGCAAGCTCTTGGCCGAGCGTCGCGACGCGTGTCTCGGACGGCTTCGTGAAGGCCTGAAGCTTCTCGGCGAGAAGCACGCCACGACATACAAGTCGCACCAGCGGCCGATCAACCAAGGCAGCTACGCGATGCACACCCTTAACCAGCACCCGGAGGGCGAATACGATATCGACGTCGCCGTCATCTTTGCAGAGGCGGACCTGCCCGCGAATGCCAAGGACTCGCGGCAACGGATGGCAAACGCCCTGCTTGAAGCCGGTGGTGGTTTCCTAACCGAACCAGAGGCTCGCACTAATGCCGTCACCGTCTGGTACGCAGACGGTACGCATGTGGACCTGGCCATCTATCGCGAGGTCTCGGGCTTCTGGGGAACGAAGCTCGAACATGCCGGTGGCGACACGTGGGCGGAGCGCGATCCAAGCGCCATTACGGATTGGTTCACGCGCCAGGTCGACGAGCGGAGCCCAGGGTTGCTTGCGAACGTACGCGATCAACAACTCCGCCGCGTCGTCCGTTGGGTAAAGGCGTTCGCGCGTTCGCGCGTGTCGTGGTCGCTTCCGGGCGGCATGATACTTACGTCGCTCGCTGTGGAGGTCTACTCATTCGACCGGGGACGCGATGACGTGTCGTTGCTCAATACGGTGAAGGCCTTGAAGTACAGGCTGTCATCGAATCTAGAGGTCAATAATCCCGTTAACGGGGTGTCGCTGACCGCCAAACCGGAATGTAAAATCCAGGTCCGGAACCTTCTCAGGAAGCTCGAGAAGGCGACCGAATGGTTATCAATCATCGAAGAGTCGACCTGCACTCGCGAACAAACGCTTCGTGCGTGGGGGCGATTCTTCAACCACGAGTTCTGGGGCCTTGTGGCGGAGGCCGAAGGGCCCGCCGAAGAGGTGGCCAAGGCAGATGTCACACACCTGCGAATCGACGTCGGAGTTGCACGCTCCCAGGGCGGAACGACGACGCCCTACAACATCAAGCAAGGCTCGATCGCCAAGAAACGCCACATCCATTTCGCCTTGCCGTCAGAGTGGAGGAACGTCCCCAACGTCGAGTACCGGTGGACCGTCCGTAACACTGGTGATGAGGCCGTGGAGGCGAAGCAGGAGCAGTACATACTCAACTCACCGAACGAGGCATGGCGAACCGCCGCGTATCAGGGCATCCACACGATGACCTGTGAGATTCTCAGAGGTGGCCACGTAACCGCCCGTGGCGTACGACGCATTCGGGTGGGGCGATGGTAGTCCGGCGCGGTCGAACCTGGGGCCGACCCTGCATCGATCGGCGCCGGGGAGGACAGAACAAGAGCGATGCGATCATCGTTAGTATGATCCCTTCTGCCGGTTCTTGTGATTGCAGCTCGCTTGTCGGCAGATCGGCAAAACCGGTTGGTTGGGAAACCATCAATGAAAAGACTTACGACCGAGCAACGAGCGATGGCCGAGCGAAACGTGCTTGCGACGAACGTTTGGTCGGAACGAGTACGCAAACGCGCGCTGGCCTTTCTCGCTGGCTACGATGATGTGATCGCTAAGGGCGTTGCCGAAGGTCGCTTGCAGTTGCCGGCGTTTCACGGAACCCGTGACGTAGGCGTTTTCTCGGACTACGGTGGAGATCACCGAGAGTCACCAGTATTGACGTACACCTTCCTGATTGTTGATTTCGGATTTCTCGAAGGCTTCGGCCAGGCGATGGCACAGATCAGGAGCGATCATAAACTCGGGAGCCGTGAGATCTCGTTCAAGGAGCTCAACTCGAAGGCAATCACGGCGGCTGTGCCTAGAATCATGCGAGCCGCTGACAGGCTTCCCGGCCTACTGTTTACGTTGGCGGTGAGCAAACGAGCAAAGAATCTCCTTGGGCATGAACGCGCCGTCGCTGATGCGAGGAAACAGCTCGACGAAGCCAGTATCTCGTCGTGGCAGAACCCATTCGAGCTTGAGACCGCCCTTCGCAAGATCTTCACTGTCGCTTACTGGTTGGCGATGCTTGGTCGCGACGGTATGGGAGTCTTCTGGATGACCGACAACGATAGTCTCGTGGCCAACCAGAGCGGAATGGATGATCTGGGCAAGCTGTTGCCCGGAGCGCTCGAAAGTCTCCAGTCACCGAACTTCCGTCTAATAGGCCTTGCGAAAGAGTTCGCGAAGACCGAGACGCAGCCCTACTTCAACGACTGTCTAGCAGTGGCCGACCTCGTTGCCGGATCGGTCGCCGCTGCTTACACTGACCGGGCTGATATCAAGCATCACAGCAAAAAGAAGACGCCGGCGATAACTGACGTTCTGACGCTTCACGGACATCAGGGCGTGTTCCTGAAGAAGCTGATCATCGGCATCGACGAGACGGATGGCCAACTAGACCTAAGCGCCATGTGGATCGAGAGCACCACGAGGTCACGCGAAGGCTACTTTTCCTATGAGGGTGCGTTTTGATCGCGACGCGATCAGCGCGTGCCCCGCTCCCGCACCGGACGCACGATGGGCGAACCGGCGCGAGCTGCGTTGCGTGATCCCCCATTTTCAAGCGGCGCAGTAAGGGCCGCGAGAGAAAGAAAGATCGAAATCGAAAGCTGGCATCTCGACCCCCATCGATCGATCATGTCTTCGGCGTTCGATTGACCAAGCGACGAGCGGCCGCGAACCTCGGCGACCCCTTGCGATGGATCAAAAACACGAACCTAAGCAACAACTTACCCGGCGCTGGGGACATCTTGCCCCCGCTACTCTTTGCGAACACCTGAGAATCCCTGGGAGAGCTACCGCTCCCAGGGATTCGACGGTTTCGGCCCTGCATGTCGCTCAGAAGGATGTGGGCGCCGAGATTGCAACTCGCGAACGGCCCGTCGTCGTCCAAGGCGCACCGGATGACGCCGTCCGCCAGGTACCGGCGCAGCATCTCGCGGCCGCGGTCCACGTCCGTGACCATCAGCTTCTTGGCATCCTGGGACAGGGCGATCAGATCCTCGATCGAAGGCAGCGCGATCGGCTCGCGTGACTCTTCGACCAGCCCGCTGATCTCGGCCTTCTCGGTCCGCGCGTAGGCCTCGAGATCTCGCATGGTCGACACGACGTAATCGGACTTGTCGCCGGTCGCGATGAAGTCGATCAGCCGCGGATCTCCAGCTCCGTGTGCTGCAGGCTCTCGCGACGATCGTTGAGCTCGGTCTCGAGCTTGCGCCCTTGACCGCCCAGCTCCATCGCGATGTTCTTGCGGATGGCCTGGACGCGAGTGGGGCTCACGAGCCACGTCTCGAACGCTTCGAGGACTAGAGCCGCTTGGTCGAGTCCTCGCGCACGTCGACTCCGAACGAGACTGCGTTTGGCAAGCAGCGAGAGTTGGTCGAGCTGTGCACCACGTCGAACGACTGGAAGGTGCGGCATACGACTGCAGCGGTGTTCGGATCGATTGCCCAGAGCGTGCGCGGATGCTCGCGGTCAGTCGGGTCCGGCTCCTCGTGCGTCACGGAAACGAGCGCGAACCGCCGGTGCTGAACCCGGTAAGCGCTCGGCCCTGTGTTGACGGCAGCCTGATTCCGTCGCGTTTTGACGCTCGTGGTCGATCGGCACGTTCGTCGCGGTGTCGAGGAACGTGTCGCCTTCAGCGACAACGGCGACGCACACGCAGATCGCTGGACATCGGCGTCCAGTTCGATTTGATCGGTGGAGTGGTGACCTACGTGGTGGCCGACCCCGA
>JANXOM010000040.1 GCA_025353585.1 Deltaproteobacteria bacterium | reverse complement strand
CGTCACCGGCGCGCTCGGCGTCGGCCTCTTCCCGCGCGCACCTGGCGACCCGCTCGCCGCAGATCAGCGGGCGCGGCCGTAGCGGTCTTCGAGGCGCACCACGTCATCGAGCTCGGTGGTCGAGACCTCCAGCACGTCCGTATCCTCGATCGCGATCATCCGGTGCCGCATCCCCACCGGGATGTGGAAGGGCTCGCGCGCCACGAGCTCCTGCTCGCGCGGCGCCTCGCCCTCGACAAAGTGCTGCAGCCGCATGCGGCCCGTCAGCACCATGATCGTCTCGTCCTTGGCCTCGTGATACTGCAGCGACAGCGCCTCGCCGGCCCGGATATGCAGGATCTTGCCGACGTAGCGATCGGTCCGGGCCCAGATCATCTCGTGGCCCCAGGGCTTCTCCACCCGCGACGACGCCATGCGGCCTACTTTTTCGGCGCCGTGCTGCTGCTGCCCGCACCGCTACCCGCCGCGCCGTTCCCGTTGAGATCCGACGTCGCGCCGTCGAGCGAGCTCGGCATCACGATCTTCGGGTGCGAGCCGGGGATCTCTTCCTTGCGGTCGACCTTACCGTCGAAGTCGTCGTCGTACAGGATCGCCAGCAGGACGCCGTCTTTGTACTGCTCCCACACGTCCGGCTTACCGTCGTTGTTGCGATCCCGCTGGATGCTCTGCAGCACGCCCGCGGAGTCGTAGATCTCTTTCACGTCGAACTTCCCGTCGAAGTCGGTGTCGCGCTCGACCTCGGCCAGCGTGCCCGTCTTCGTGTCGTAGACGCGCGAGACGTCGAACTTGCCGTCGTAGTCGAAGTCCGCTTTCTCGAAGAGCGGCTGGCCCTTGCGGTTGTAAGCGACGACCCAGTCCTTGCGACCGTCGTGGTCGAAGTCGATCTGCTTGCACGTCATGAACTCGATCTTCGTGCCGCCGTCGTCCTCGGTCTTGTACAGCCGCCACACATCGGGCTTGCCGTCCTTGTTGAGGTCGTAGGTGACGACGTTCTTGCCGGTCGTCTCGCACAGCGTGGGATCGACCTTGGGGATGCTCGCGTCGAGCGAGTCATTCTTGGGGGTCGTATCGTCCTTCTTGCCGTGGCACGCGCCGAGCCCGACGAGCGCGACGGCCCCCGCCAGGAGGCCGCAAGTCAGGTTCACGCGGTTCAGCATCACTTGGCCGAGCGTAGACGGGGGCCGGGCGCTTCGCAAGCTCGCGAGATCATCCATTGTGACGCTCGCACCGCGGCCTTAATGAGGCTAAGAAGAGCTGCATTCGATGTCGTTCCCGTCCGAGCGGATCCGTAACTTCTCGATCATCGCCCACATCGATCATGGGAAGACCACGCTCGCCGATCGCATCCTTCAGGAGTGCGGCGCGGTCACCGCCCGCGAGATGACGAACCAGATGCTGGACTCGATGGACCTCGAGCGTGAGCGCGGCATCACGATCAAGGCGCAGTCCGTCCAGCTGCACTTCAAGGCCGCCGACGGCCTCGTCTACCAGTTCCACCTCATCGACACGCCGGGCCACGTCGACTTCCACTACGAGGTCTCGCGCTCGCTCGCGGCATGCGAGGGCGCGCTGCTCGTCGTGGATGCAGCGCAGGGCGTCGAGGCGCAGACGCTGGCGAACGTCTACGTCGCCCTCGACAACAACCTCGCGATCGTCCCCGTGCTCAACAAGATCGACCTCCCGGTCGCGCGCCCCGATTGGGTCAAGGCGCAGATCGAGGAGACGATCGGCCTCGACGCCTCCGACGCGATGCTCGTCTCGGCCAAGAGCGGCATCGGCGTGCACGAGATGCTCGAGGCCGTCGTGCTGCGGATCCCGCCGCCGAAGGCTGACCGGGAGGCCCCGCTCTCCGCGCTGATCTTCGACAGCTGGTACGACACCTACCGCGGCGTCGTCGTGCTCGTGCGCGTGATGGCGGGCACGCTCCGCAAGGGCATGAAGCTGCGGTTCTGGAACACCGGGGTCGTCTACGAGTGCGCCATGACCGCCGTGCGCACGCCGGCCTTCATCGAGGTCGACACGCTCGAGGCCGGGCAGGTCGGCGTCGTCGCGGCGAACATCAAGGACATCGCGCACGCGCGCGTCGGCGACACGCTCACCGACGACAACCGCCCGTGCCTCGCGCCGCTCCCCGGCTTCAAGCAGGTGAAGCCCATGGTCTTCGCGGGGCTCTTCCCCGTCGACAACGAGGACTACCAGGACCTCAAGGACGCGCTCGGCAAGCTCGTGCTGAACGACGCCAGCGTCACGTACGAACCGGAGACGTCGGCGGCCCTCGGCTTCGGCTTCCGCACCGGCTTCCTCGGGCTCCTGCACATGGAGATCATCCAGGAGCGGCTCGAGCGCGAGTTCAACCTGAACCTCATCACGACGGCGCCGAGCGTGCGCTATCGCATCCACCTGCAAAACGGCGAGACGTTCGAGGTCGATAACCCGGCGAAGATCCCGGACGACGGCAAGTACGAGCAGATCGAGGAGCCGATCATCACGGCGACCGTTCACCTGCCGCAGGACTACGTCGGGCCGATCATGCAGCTGTGCCAGGAGCGCCGCGGCGTCCAGCAGGGCCTGCACTACGACCCGGGCGGTCGCGTCCGCGTGGTCTACGAGATGCCGCTGGCCGAGATCGTGTTCGGGTTCTACGATCGGTTGAAGACGATGTCGCGCGGGTACGCGTCCCTCGACTACGAACCGGCCGGCTACCGCACGGCGGACCTCGTGCGCCTCGACGTGCTCATCAACGGCGAGCGCGTCGACGCGCTGTCGATCATCTCGCACAAGGACACCGCGTATCACCGCGGCGTCGAGCTCACGACGAAGATGAAGGAAGTCGTGCCGCGCCAGATGTTCGACGTGGCGATCCAGGCCGCGATCGGCAGCCGCGTCATCGCTCGCACGACGGTGAAGGCGACCCGCAAGGACGTCACCGCGAAGTGTTACGGCGGCGACATCTCCCGCAAGAAGAAGCTCCTCAACAAGCAGAAAGAGGGCAAGAAGCGGATGAAGGCCGTCGGCTCGGTGGAGCTCCCGCAAGAGGCGTTCCTGACGGTGCTGAAGGTCGACTGATGCGCGCGGCCGCCCTCGACAAGCGGGTGAAGAAGGAGGCCACCCTGCTCGTGCGCGCGGCGCGCGGGGCGCTCGCGCTCAAGCGGTCACTGCGCGGCAAGGCGGGCGACCTGCAGACGGTCACCGACGAGATGGCCGACGCGCTCAACGCGAAGGACTACGCGCGGGTGCGGCGCGGCCTGCCGGCGCTGGACGGGCTGGTCGACGAGCTCATCAAGGCGCCGTCGAAGTCGACGACGCGCGACTACGTCGAGTCGATCGGCGCGGCGATCCTGATCGCGTTAGCGCTGCGGGCGTTCGTGATCGAGGCGTTCAAGATCCCGTCGGCGTCGATGTACCCGACGCTCGAGATCGGCGACCACATCTTCGTCAACAAGTTCCTCTACGGCCTGCGCATCCCCTACACGAGCACGAAGCTGTTCGAGCTGCGCGGCCCGAAGCGCGGCGAGGTCATCGTGTTCATGATGCCGTGCAACACCGAGCGCGATTACATCAAGCGCGTGGTCGCCACCGGCGGCGACACCGTCGAGGTGCGCTGCAACCAGGTCTACGTCAACGGCCTCGCGAACCCGCAGAAGCAGCTCACCGACAAGTGCGAGTACGAGGACTTCGGCGACACGCCGGGGCGGACGCCGCTCGGCTGGTTCAAGAGCCCGTGCTCGCTGTTCGAGGAGAGCGCGCTCGGCGTGCCCTACCAGACGTACCAGGACGAGGGCTACCCCGACCGCCGCGCCGAGCGGGCGAAGGGCGAGGCGCCGCACGCCGACGGCAAGGACTTCCCGCGCCTCGACGAGCGCGTGCTCCAGACGTGCTCGAACGTCCGCGACAACGAGATGGTTCCGGCGGCGAACCAGGTCGAGGGCAAGCTCTTCGAGACGGCGCCGGCGAACTCCCTCGGGCCGTGCGATCTGCAGCTGCACTACGTCGTTCCGCCGAACCACGTGTTCGTGATGGGCGACAACCGCGCGAACTCGAACGACTCGCGCTACTGGGGCTCGGTCCCGGTCGAGAACGTCAAGGGCAAGGCCCTGTTCATCTGGCTCTCCTACAAGAGCGTGCCGTCCGAGATCCGGTGGAGCCGGATCGGCGACTTTGTTAACTAGCGCCGGGGGTGATCTGCCTCTCCTCGGCGGCCCTCTTGGCGCCTTGCCGTCTTCGCGGCCAAGCCGCCGAGGGCGCTACTTCTTCGCCGGCTTGTCGAGCTGCGCGAGCGACGTCTTGATCGCATCGGCGACGGCCAGCTCGGCGGCCTGATCCCAGCCGTAGTCGCGGTCCTTGTCGCGCAGCTTCTTGCCGACCTCGATCTTGATCGTGGCCTGGCCATCGCCGGTGAAGCCCATGGTGCGGCCGGGGATCGTCTCGCCGAGAGTGTGCAGCGCCACGTGGATCGTCAGGCGCTGCGAGCTCGGCTTGTCCGGCATCGGCTCGAGCGCCTGGCTCGCCTCGGTGATCTCGACCGTCACGAGGAAGCTGCCGGCGAGCCCCTTGCGCTCGATCCACTTGCGATAGGGCTCGGCCGCCGTCCGCGGATCCGGCGCGCCGTCGAGCGCGCCCACCAGCTGCGCGTGGGCCCCGAAGGCCGTCTTGACCTGCGCCTCGATGCGCGGCTGGGCGATCGCCGCGGTGTCGGCGGCGACCTCGCTGCGTGCCGTCACCGCCGTCAGCTCGAAGTGGTACTTCTTCTTTTGCGGGGCCGCGTCCGCGCGGCCGGCGACCGCGACCGCACCGACGACAACCAGGGCGCCAAGGGCTCGGAACATGAGCGGCATCATATGCCCTGGCTCGGACGCCGCGTGATAGCGTGTGATCCATGACGCGTCCGCGCTGGCACGACGTGCTCATCGCGGCGTCCATCGCGGGCATCCTCGGCCTCGGGGTCTGGGCCCTCTGGTGGGATGATGTGCGCGGAATGATGGGGTGGGGCGTGGGGTCGGGGAGCGAACCTACGGCGATCCCCGCGAGCCAGACCTCCAATACTTGACTGTGTTTGCGATTGGTTAGTACCGTTTCGGTGGGGAACCCGCCGATCGCGCGCGCCGACCTCAGGAGCCAATGTTCACCATCATCATCCAGGAGAAAGGCGGCGAGCAGCGCCGCATGGTGTTCAACAAGCCCGAGGTCACCATCGGTCGTGTGCAGGGCAACGACATCGTGCTCCCGAAGGGCAACGTGTCGAAGCGCCACGCGCGCATCGTGCTCAAAGACGGCAAGTTCATCATCGTCGATCTCAAGAGCACGAACGGCACGTACGTCAACGGCCGCAAGATCACGAGCCCGCTCGTCGTCAAGGATTCGGACAAGATCTACGTCGGGGACTTCATCATCGGCGTCGACGAGGCGTCGGCGAGCGATGGGGACGGCCCGTCGGAGACCACGACGTCCCCGCCGGGTGGCGAGCGCATGAACCCGCCGCCGCCTGTCGACGCGCGTCCGCCGCGGCCGACGGAGGCCGCCCCGATGCCGGGCGCGTTCGGCGGCCAGGCCGCGCAGAGCCGCCCCGAGCCGGAGCCCGCGCCGCCACCGCCGCAGCCGCCCGCGCCG
>JANXOM010000008.1 GCA_025353585.1 Deltaproteobacteria bacterium | reverse complement strand
AGCTCGCGGTGCATGCGGATGAACAGGAACCGCACGTACGACAGCGCCTTGCCGAGGGCCTCGCTGTTGCGACGATACTCGGGCAGGAGGATCAGGCCGCCGATCTCCGTCGGACCGTTGTAGTTGTAGCCGATGCGCAGGGTCTGATGGACCATGTACCGATCGAGCGTGACGCTGTAGCGCTCGTCGTTCTCGACGCGGAAGAAGATGTGCGGCGCGCGCTTGGTCCCGTGCTGCGCGTAGATCATCGACGTGCCGACGATGCGCTTGGCCGTCAGGTCCTCGAGCACGAAGAGGAACTCGCGGTCGACGACCGCCGCCTCGCCCGAGAACGAGCGCTCCGAGCGGGCGAGGATGCCCTCGATCTGCGCGCGATCCGCGGGCAAGTTGACGGTATCGAGGTGCTCGGCAACCGCCAGCACTTGCTCGACATCATCCCGATACGATTGACGAATCCGAAACACCGAGCAGCAACCCTATCAGATTAACCGCCAAGCCGCCGCGAACGCCGAGCCGGAGCGAAGGGACAGGTTGATCGCCCACGCTCTTCCTTGGCTCCGGCTCGGCGCCCGTGGCGGCTTGGCGGTCGATCAGGGAAGGGTGCTCGCCGTCTGCGTCGCCAGGGCATGCAGGTCGGGGGCCGCGTCCGCGAGCCAGTCGACCAGGCCCTTGGGCAGGCGCTCCGCGGCCAGCTCGTAGCCCTGGATGATGCGGATCGGCCGCTTGTGGGCGGCCACGCGCTTGATGTTCTCGGCGTCGATCCAGTCGAGGATCTCGGGCAACGCCTTCACCGTGGCGGTCTTGATGTCGTGCATCAGGAGCACGTTGCGGTCGCTCATACGGCCGAGCTCGCTCTCCACGTACTTGACCGCCTTGGGGGCGTCGTTGTGCTTCCACTCCTGCGGATCGAGGTCCCAGTGGAAGTGCACGAGCCCGCGGTCGGTGAGGAGCTTCTCCACCCGCTCGCAGCGCACGCCGTACGGCACGCGGAACCAGCGCGGCTGAACGCCGGCCACCGCCACGATCGTCTCCCGGGACTCGTCGATCTCGCGCGCGGCGCGGTCGTCGTCGATCTTCTTCTTGCACAGGTCTTTGTGCGTCATCGTGTGGTTGCCGATGATGTGACCCTCGCGGACGATGCGGGCCTCGATCTCCGCCACGCGCTTGCTCTTGCCGCCGACCATCTCGCCGACTTGGAAGAAGATCACGTGCAGGTGGTGCTTCGCGAGGGTGTCGAGCACGGCCGGCGTCGTCTTGAGGTTCGGCCCGTCGTCGAACGTGAGCACGAGCTCGGGATCCCCCGAAGCGGAGTCACCGGCGGCGGGCGTGGGCCAGCCCTTCGCGGCCGCGGGCAACGCCAGCGCGGCGAGCATCGTTGCGACGAGAACTACCCGCACCATCTTCATCTAACACGCGGCGCGGCGAAGACATTCTTTCTGGCCACTCGCCCGCGTATCGTCCGCCCATGGACCGCATCCATCCGCGCGAGCCAGCGCGCCTGTCGCTCGCGAACCTCCCGACGCGCGTCCACCCGCTGCGCACCGGCGACGACCTCGGCGTCCCGCTCTTCATCAAGCGTGACGACCACACCGGCGGCGAGCTGTCCGGCAACAAGGTCCGCAAGCTCGAGTACCTGATGGCCGAGGCCGTCGCCGCCGGCGCCACCCACGTCCTCACCTGCGGCGGCGAGCAGAGCAACCACGCGCGCGCCACGGCGTTCGCGGCGGCCCGGCTCGGCCTGCGCAGCGTCCTCGTCCTACGCTGTGACGATCCGGCGCACCCGCCCGCCGCCACGGGCAACATCCTCCTCGACGAGCTGGCCGGCGCCGAGCTCGTCTGGATCACGCGGCTGGCCTGGCGCGACCGCACCCGCCTCCTCGCCGAGCACGCCGAGCGCATCCGGGCCGCCGGCGGTCGTCCGTACGTCATCCCCGAGGGCGGCTCGAACGCGCTCGGCAGCTGGGGCTACCTCCGCGCCGCCCACGAGCTCGCCGTCGACCTCGCCGACGTCCCCAGGCCGTGCACGGTGATCTACGCGTGCGGCTCCGGCGGCACGGCGGCCGGCCTCGTCCTCGGCGGCAAGCTGCTCGACTTCGCGGGCCGCGGCATCCGGCTCACCACGGTCAACGTGTGCGACGACCGCGCGTACTTCGTCGCCGCGATCCTCGCCATCTGCGCGGACGCCGAGGCGCGCTGGCAGCTGGGCGCGAACGTCACCGAGGCCGACCTCGATATCCTCGACGGGTACGTCGGCGCCGGCTACGCGCGCAGCCGGCCCGAGGAGCTGGCGACCCTCCTGGCCCTCGGTCGCCGCGACGGCGTCGTCCTCGATCCCGTCTACACCGGCAAGGCCTTCCACGCGCTCGTCACCGAGCTCGGCCGCGACGGGGGGCGCTTCGGCGCGAGCGTGATGTTTCTCCACACGGGTGGCATCTTCGGCACGTTCGCCTCGCCCGAGCTGTCGAGCGCGCTGGCGGCACGTGTAAGCTCCTGACCATGCGCCTCGCTGCGACCCTCGTCGGCCTCGGCCTCCTCGTCGCGACGGCCACTCCGGCCGCCGCCGAGCCGCACCGCAAGAGCCACGAGACGGCCAAGCTCCTCTCCGGTCTCGGCGCCGGCGTGTCGACCGCGCTCGTGCTCTCGGCGTTCCTCATCCAGGACCCGCACGACCCGTACAACAAGCCGCTGCTCTACTCCGGGCTCGGCGTCTCGCTGGTGGGCCCGTCGGCGGGGGAGTACTACGCGGGCCAGTACCTGACGATCGGGGAGGGCGTCCGCGCCGCGGCGGTGGCGCTCGCGCTCGTCGGCGTCACGCGGACCGAGCACGTCAGCTGCCTGGCCGGCGTCGACGACAACTCGTGCACCTCGATCGAGGGCAAGGGCGTCGCGTTCCTCGGCATCGCGGCCATCGCCTACATCGGCGGCATGTTCTACGACGTCTACGACGCGCCCGACGCCGTCGATCGCTACAACTACAAGCTGCGGATGCAGCTCGTCCCCGGCCCGATGCCGTCGTCGTCCGGCGGGCCGCCGGGCGCGGGCGTCTGGCTGCGCGGCTCGTTTTGAGCGGCTTTCACCGCTACGTCGCGCTCGGCGACAGCAGCACCGAGGGGCTCGAGGATCCAGACGGCGACGGCGGCTATCGCGGCTGGGCGGATCGGTTCGCCGAGCACCTGGCCGCGGTCTATCCCGATCTGCAGTACGCGAACCTCGCCGTCCGCGGGCGCAGCGCCGGCGAGATCGTGGAGACGCAGCTCGCGCGCGCGGTGGCGATGCAGCCGGACCTCGCGACGGTCGTCGCGGGCATGAACGACCTCCTCCGCACGGGCTGGGACGCGCGGCGCGTCGCCGGGCAGGTGGGGGAGATGGTCGGCGCCCTGCGCGCCATCGGCGCGACGGTGGTGACGTTCACGATCCCCGACGTCTCCGCGCGCATGCGGCTCGGCCGGACGCTGACGGCGAAGACGGCGGCGCTGAACATGGAGCTCCGGCGGATGGCGGCGCAGACCGGCGCGCTCCTCCTCGACCTCGACGCCTACGCGCTCGCGCATGATCCTCGGATGTGGGCGGCGGATCGGATCCACGGCAACCCGGCCGGGCACGCGCGGATCGGCGCCGCGCTCGCGCACCTGGTCGGCCTGCCGGGCGCCGAGGTCGACCCGCTCGCGGAGACGCTGCCCCCCGAGCCGCGGCGCAAGCGCGACCTGCTCGTGGAGGATGTCGCGTGGGCGTGGCGCTACCTCGGCCCGTGGGCCTGGCGCCGCTTGCACGGGCGCACGACGGGCGATGGCGCGGCGGAGAAGCGGCCGGCGCTCGCGCCCGTGAAGAAGCGCTAGCGCCTACGGCTTCTCGGCGAGGAGCGGCTCGATGATCTGCTTGATCTCGTCCGCGTGGAGCGCGCCGACCTTGCTGTAGACCTGCTTGCCGCCGCGGCTGAACACGAACGTCGTCGGCAGCTTGTCGGGGTAGCTGAACGCGACCTGGATGTCCGAGCTCGAGCGCACCACCGGGTACGTCATCTGGAAGTCGCTCGCGAAGTTCAGGAGCTCGCTGTCCGACGGGTCGTCGCTCATCACGCCGAGGATCACGAGGCCCTTGTCCTTGTACTTGTCGTACGCGGCGGAGAGGTCCGGAATCTCCTTCTTGCAGGGCGGGCAGAACGTGCCCCAGAAGTTGACGATGACGACCTGGCCCGTGAGCGACTTCGGCGTGTACGCCTTGCCCTGCGTGTCGACGTAGTTGACCTCGGGCAGGCAATCGCGCGCGCCCTTGGTGCACGCCTCGGCCTTGCTCGAGCCGAGCTTGATCGGCCCGCCACCGGAGCCGCCCGACAGGTGCACGAACAAGAAGATGAGCACGCCGGTGATTCCAGCGAGCAGCACACCGATCAGGGTCTTTGTACTCATGAGCGAAACCTCAGCAGCGACGGCTGGAGATCATCCGGAGGGACGAACCCGAGCAGCTCGATGCAGGTGGCGGTGACATTTGCGATGCCGGAAATTGTAGCGCGAGTCGGGTCGATCTCGTAGCGGTCTCCGCGGGTCGGATCATGGATGATCAGCGGGACCGGATTGAGCGTGTGGCTCGTCTTTACGATGGGTTGGCCCGATTTCTTGTCCCGGGCGACCTTGCCGGCCTTGTCGCGCTGGAACATCTCGTCGGCGTTCCCGTGGTCGGCGGTGATGACGAGGATGCCGCCCAGCTCGTCGACGACCTTCTTGAGGCGCGCGATCTGGAGGTCGACGCACTCGACCGCCACGACCGTGGCGTCGAAGGAGCCCGTGTGGCCCACCATGTCGCCGTTCGCGTAGTTCACGCGCGCGAACTGGTGCTTGCCGCTGCGCAGCTCCGATCAGGCGGTCCGTGATCTCGGCCGCCTTCATCCACGGCCGCTCGTCGAACGAGACCCGATCGCTCGGGATCTCGACGTACGTCTCGGTGCCGTCATCGAACATGCCGCTCTTGTTACCGTTCCAGAAGTACGTCACATGCCCGTATTTTTGCGTTTCCGAGATCGCGAGCTGCGTGATGTGGGCGGCGGCGAGGATCTCGCCCATCGGGTGCTCGATGTTCGGCGGCTGGACCAGGTAGTGCTTCGGGATGTGGAGGTCGCCGTCGTACTCCATCATCCCGGCGTAGAAGACGTCCGGGCGGCGGACGCGGTCGAACTTCGTGAAGTCGTCGCCGTCGTCGAAGGCGCGCGAGATCTCGATCGCCCGGTCGCCGCGGAAGTGAAACATCACGCACGCGTCGCCGTCGTGCATCGGCGCGGCGGGCGTCACGACGAACGCGGGGAGGTCCTGGTCGATGACGCCGGGATGGGCGGCGCGGCCGGCCTCGATCGCGGCGCGGGCCGACGGGTGGGCGGGCGCGGCGCCGAGGACGTGCGCGTGCCAGCCGCGGGCGACCATGTCCCAGTCGGCCTCGTAGCGATCGAGCGTGATGTTCTGGCGCCCGCCACCCGAGACGATGCGCGCGTCGATCCCACGGGCAGGGCTCCCACCCCCACTCGGCCCGGCGTCCCGGAGCTGCGCCAGCACGGCCTCGATGCGCTCGACGTACTCGAGCGCGGAGTAAGGCGCGACATCGCGGCCGTCGAGGAGCGCGTGGACGTAGAGCTTCTTGCAGCCGGCGCGGGCGGCGGCCGCGAGCATCGCCTCGAGGTGCGAGATGTGGGCGTGGACGTTGCCATCGCTGAGGAGGCCGAGGAAGTGGACGGCGCCGCCGCGGGCGCCGCGCCCGATGACCTGCTGCCAGGTGTCGCCCTCGAAGATCGCGCGGGATTCGATGGCGCGGCCGACGAGGAGCGCGCCCTGGTCATAGATCTTGCCGGCGCCGAGCGCGTTGTGGCCGACCTCGCTGTTGCCCATGTCGTCGTCGGATGGGAGCCCGACCGCCTTGCCGTGCGCGCGGAGCTCGGCGCGGGCGCCGGGGACCCAGAGGCGATCGAGGGTGGGCGTCGCGGCGATGGTCACCGCGTCGGCTTCATCGCCGGCGCCGCGCCCGACGCCGTCCATCACCACGAGCACGACGGGCCCACGCGGGCGAAAGGACGCATGGGGGCGCAACGGGGCCATGCGGCGGACTTTAGCGCGGGCGGTACGCCGATGGGCTAGGATGGGAACGTGAGGCCAAGCGGGGCATGGGTGGTGGCGCTCGTCTCCCTCGTCTCCCTTGGGGGGGCCGCCGCGTGCGGGCGCTATGGGTTCGACGACCGCGTGCAGCGCGCGGCGGATGCGCAGCCCGCCGACGCGGTGGCCATCGACGCGGTGGCCATCGATGCGCAGCCCGATGCGCCGCCGGCCGACCTGCAGATCAGCTTGACCGTCGACATCGGGTACGTGCTCTCCATCGGCACGGACACGCAGCTCCTCGCGACGCTCGGCGGCGCGGTCAACGGCAAGGGCTCCGCGGACGACATCACGAGCTGCCCGGTCGGCCTTGGCCCCGAGGCGTACACGTTCACCCGCGCGAACCACCCGACCGCGACGTTCGTCTACGTGGCGGCGTGGGACGACGAGCTCCTCGAGCGCGGCTTCGTCGGCGTCATTCGTCCGATCGGCGCGCCCGCTGACGGGTCGCAGGACATCCTGACCGGGGACGCGGGCTGGCAGGTCTGCGCCACGGGGGACTATCCCGGCCCGGCGGGGCCGCTCGCCGATGACCACATCGCGGCGGGTCTCGCGAGCTGCAACGCGGGCGCGGGCCCGAGCAAGGGCTGGCTGACGCCGGCGGGGCCGCTGACGGCGGACGCGAACGGCCACGAGCTCGTCGGGCCGGAGCAGGCGACCGGCGTGCCGCTCGGCCCGGTCTGCTCCGAGCCCGGTGGCGTCCCGCCGACCGCGAAGTGGATCTGGTACCACCCGACGCTGACGGACATCTCCGGCTTCCAGGCGACGCAGACCAACGACGACCAGGGCTTCCTGATCTTCCGCTACCCGATCTGACTTCGCTCCGCGTCTGCTCCGACCCTGGCGCCCGCCTGGCGGCTTGGCGGCCGGTCTGGCGTGAGCGTGGTGGCTACGGCGTGGGGGCCGGGATCGCCGCGCCGCTACCCTGCTGCTGGTCGGCGTCGACGACGCGGTAGTTCTTCACGCTGCGCTCGTCGAACTCGAACCAGCCGTCCTTGATCGGCTTCTCGAAGTCCGGCTCGTAGAAGCGGAAGTGGTTGATGTTGTTCGACGCGTCGATGATGACCGACTGGCTGACGTGGAAGTCATCCGGATTCACGACGAGGATCAGGTTCTTGTACTGCGCCGACGGCTTCTTCGGCGTCAGCTTCAGCACGACGTCGCCCTTGCCGCCGTACTTGCCGGACTTGTCGATCTCCGGGTTGAACTCCTTGGCGAGGTCGCCCTTGCCGTACAGGAAGCTGACCGCCACCGGCATGAGGTCCTGCTTGAGGTCCTTCTTCACGACCTGCTTGTTGTCGTGCTCGATGACATAGAGCGTCTGGCCGTTCGAGATGAAGCTCTTCTTCACCACGACGACGTCCTTCTTCTTCTCGCGATAGTCCCAGCGCATCTTGCCGGGCTTCGCGAGCCACACCTCGCCGTCGCTCGACTTGGTGCTGCCGAAGGTGTCGTTCGTGACCTCTTGCTTGAAGCGCGCGTCGACCTGCTTGATGTTCGCGTAGAACTGCTGGACGCGGCCGAGCGCGTCGCTCGCCGGGTTCGCGGCGACCTGCACGGCGACCGGCGCGGCCACGAGCGGGGTCGACTGGAAGCGCAGGGGCTGCGCGGTCGCGGGGGCGTGGAGGCCGAGGAACGCGTGGGTCAGGATGCCGAGGAGGTCGATCATGGGAGGCTCCGGTGCTGCAAGGGTTGGACGCGTGACACGCCCAGCGGATTCAGCGTTGCAGGGTGGTAGCACGCCAAAGGTGCAGATACCCTCGGTTCATGCGCTGGGGTCTCGTGCTCGTGGTGGCCGCGGCGTGCGGTGGGGGAGACGTCTATCACGCTCGCAAGACGGGCGATCAGGGCGTCACCACGCACGCCGAGCTGGCCGATGACACCGGCTTCAAGCCGACGTACAGCAAGGCCGAGCTCGAGACGGCGCTGATCGCGGAGCGCGGCAAGGAAGCGCGCGACGTGCAGCGGCTCGCCGATCTGCAGGCGCAAGCCGAGCGCGATCCGACGATCAGCCCGAACACGCCGCGCCTGGCCGAGGCGGACCTCGCCGTTCGCCGCCGCTACCTCGCCACGCTCGAGACGTGCCAGGCGAGCGGCGTCGCGTGCCCGCCCCGCCTCGACGAGCCGGCGTGGACCTGGGACTACGATCCGGATCTCGGCTCGCCGCTGAAGCCCCCGCCGCTCGACGCGCCGCTGCGCTACGACGTCGCGAGCTGGCAGGCCGTCACGACGGAGCTGCACGGCCGCGCGTGCGCGTGCCGGGCGGTCGCGTGCGTCGATGGCGTCGGGATCGCGCTCGACCAGCTCGAGGGTAAGCCCATGCGCTCGGTGCAGGACGACGACGCGTCGATCGCGAGCATCACGGCGGCGCGCGAGTGTCTGTTCCGGCTGCGCGGCAAGGAGGTCGCGAAGCACACGGTGACGCCCCCGGGCGAGTAGCGCAATTAAATCGTGAACAATCTAATTGACGACAATCGGACGTTCCGTCATGGTTCCGGCATGTCCGCAACCGCTCTCGAGAAGAAGCTCTACACCGCCACTGCCACCGCCGGTCACGGCCGCGACGGCGGCGCCACGACCGACGACGGTCACCTCGACGTCAAGCTCTCGGTCCCGAAGGCCTTCGGCGGCCCGGGCGGCGAGGGCACGAACCCCGAGCAGCTGTTCGCGGCGGGCTACGCGGCCTGCTTCGGCGGCGCGATGGGTCACGTCGCGCGCCTGCAGAAGCTCACCACCGGCCCGATCTCGGTGACGGCCAAGGTCGACATCGGCCCGGCCGGTCACGGCTTCGGTCTGCAGGTCGCGATCGTTGCGTCGGTGCCGGAGCTGCCGCGCGAGCAGGCCGAGGCGCTCGTCAAGGCGGCCCACGAGGTCTGCCCGTACTCCAACGCGACGCGCGACAACATCGTCGTGGACGTCAGCGTGGCCTGACCATGGCCGACGACGATGCCCTCGCGCTCGACCGTCAGCTCTGCTTCGCGCTGTACGCCGCCTCGCGCGCGTTCACGCGGACGTACGGGGCGCTGCTCGAGCCGCTGGGCATCACGTACCCGCAGTACCTGGTGTTCCTCGCGCTCTGGGAGCGGGACGGCCGCGCGGTCAAGGAGCTCGGCACGTGCCTCGAGCTCGACTCCGGCACGCTGACGCCGCTGCTCAAGCGGCTCGAGCAGCGCGGCCTCGTGGAGCGGCGGCGGAGCACGGTGGACGAGCGCGTCGTGCAGATCTACCTGACGGCCGAGGGCCGGGCGCTCAAGGCGAAGGCCCGCAAGGTGCCCGCGCAGCTCGCGGCGCGCGCCGGGTTCGATGCGAGCAAGCCGAAGGACCTCGCGGCGATCCAGGAGCTGCGGGACGAGCTCGCGGCGCTCGCGGCGCGCATGACCGAGGCGTAAGTTGCGGTCATGGCGTCTTGCACGGTCTGTCGCGACAACGACCTCGCCTCGGAGTGGGAGCTCGACATGCAGCTCTGCCTCCGCTGCGCCGATGCGTACGGCGTCATGCCGATGCGGCCCGCGCGCCGGCCGCCCGTGCCGTGCACGCGTTGCAACTCGCTGCGCTTCGTGCGGGCAATCCCGCGCGAGCTGACGGCGGCGGGCCGCGGCTCCTACGTCGACCGCGTGGCGTCGCCGATGGCGGTGACGTACCAGCACGAGTACCAGACGGGGCCGATCGCGGGCCCGCTCGCGCTCGATCCGCGCAAGACGTACGGCTACCTCGAGATGTACGTGTGCCGCGGGTGCGGCTTCGTGGAGTGGTACTGCTCGGATCCCGAGAACGTGCCGATCGGCCCGCAGTTCATGACGGAGGACATCGACTACGGGACCGGCTCGCCCTTCCGGTGACGCTCCCCGGGCACGGTGACCGGGACGGTCGCGCGGCTTGGAAGCACGGATCATGCGACCGTTCGTTTCAGCCTCCATGTCCCTGTCCCTGACGCGCGTCCTCGGTTCCCTGGCCCTCCTGGCGATGGCCGCGACGGGAGCGCCAGCGGCACCGGCGGCGCCCGCGTGGTCGAAGGCCGTGGGCGGCGTGCGGGGGCGGCTCGTCGCGACGTCCACGACCGATCCCGCCGGCAAGCCGCAGCTCGCGATCGCCCTCGAGCTCGAGAACATGACGGACGTCGACGCCCCGGTCCCCATCCGCTGGAGCGACGACCTGGGCGCGATGCTGAAGTTCCGCGTGGAAGACGCGACCGGGACGCCGCTGCCCGACAGCGCGGTCGGTGGAAGCTACGCGTCGGGCCCGCCGTACACGCTGCTCCTCCCGCACGCGAGCATGCTCCGCAAGACGGTCTCGACGGGCGTGTTCGAGTACGTCGGCCCCGGGCGCACGTTGATCCGGCCGCTGACGTTCCAGGCCTGGGACCTGCCGGCCACGCACGGCCCGCTGTTCCTGCGCGCGACGATGACCCCGGTCCCGCCGGCCAACGGCCACCCCGACCCGAAGGCGTGGGCCGGCCCCCTCGACCTGCCACCCGTCCCGCTCCCCTGACAAAGGGGCCAGGCCCCTGTTAGTGATGACAGTTCACAGCGGCCGGGGCTCGCGCGCGAACTACGCTGCGATCATGACCTCGCGCTTGTTCGTATGGTCGGGCGGGCTGACCACGCCCTGCTTCTCCATCTCCTCGACGAGCCGCGCGGCGCGGTTGTAGCCGATGCGCAGCTGGCGCTGGACCCACGAGATCGAGGCGTTGCGCGTCGTGGTCACGATGTAGACCGCCTTGTCGTACATCTCGTCGTCGGACTTTCCGCTCGGCGGACCTCCGGGGCCCGCGCCATCGCCGCCGTCCTCTTCCTCGCGCGGCTTGAGGATGTCGAGGTTGTAGACCGGGCGGCCCTGCGTCTTCAAGAACGCCACGACCTTGTGGATCTCCTCCTCGTCGACGTAGCAGCCGTGGAGGCGCTGCGGGGCCGCGCCGCGATCCGAGAACAGCATGTCGCCCGCGCCGAGCAGCTGCTCCGCGCCGCTCTGGTCGAGGATGGTGCGCGAGTCGATCTTCGAGGCCACGAGGAACGCGATGCGCGACGGGAAGTTGGCCTTGATGAGGCCCGTGATGACGTCGACCGACGGGCGCTGCGTCGCCAGGATGAGGTGAATGCCGGCCGCGCGCGCCTTCTGCGCGATGCGGGCGACGCTCGTCTCGACCTCCTTCGGCGCGCACATCATGAGGTCGGCGAACTCGTCGATGACCACCACGATGAACGGCAGCTTGTGGGCCGGGATGACCGTCTCGATGCGCGCGTCCGCCTGCTCCGGCGAGTCGCTGTCCATCACCTTGTCGATGTCGGTCTCGAGC
>JANXOM010000436.1 GCA_025353585.1 Deltaproteobacteria bacterium | reverse complement strand
CGCGGATCCTTTGGCGTCGGACTGCGGCGGCGGAACCCAGCAGGGCGCGCGGGTGCGATCACGGAGATCGATCGCATGACCGATCTTCGTTGTCACCTCATTTTGAGCGACCCTGTGAGCCCGCGTCTTCGCGGGCGATCTCCGCCGTACAGGCGCTGGCGGCGGAGCCGACGAGCCGATCGCCAGAGCCCGCGAGTTATTCGCGGTCTCCGAGCCGCCGCCGCCGCATCACGAGCCCGAGCGCCACCAGCACCAGCGCGGCCGGCGAGCCACCGCCGGCGCTGCAGCCGTCGGACGGTGCCCCGATGCCGGTGCCCGTCGCGGTCACGATGACCTCGGGCGAGCGCGCGCCCGCGAGCGTGATGGCGACGCTGGCCGTGGCGGAGCCGGCCGCGGTCGGCGCGAACGTCAGCGTGAACGCCGTGCTCGCCCCCGGCGCGAGCGGCGCCAGAGCGCTGCCGACATCGACGGTGAACTGCGGGTCCGCGCTCGTGATGCTCTGGATCGTCAGCATCGCGGTCGTGGTGTTCGTGGCCGCGACGGCCTTCGGGCCGCTGTGGTCGCCGGTGTCGATCGACCCGAAATCGACCGTCATGTGGTCCACCGTCAGGAACGCCGAGACCGCCCTGCCGTCGAGCGTGACGATCGCGCTCGGGATCGCCGGATCGGTCGAGGCGAACGTGACGGTCGCGGCGGACTGTGCGGCCGCGGCGGGCGCGTACGCGATCATCGCCGTCGCCGTGGCGCCGGGGGCAAGCACGCCCGCCACGGCGGACACGGTGTAGTCCTGCGGGCGCCCGCCGCCGAGGACGCCGTCGGTGAGCGTGATCGGATCGCTCGTCAGGTTCGTCAGCGTGACGGCGATCGGCGGAGCGGCCGCCCCCGCGTGCACGGTGCCGAACGCGATCGACGTCGGCGTCACGGCCAGCGCCGTCGAGATGCCGAGCGCGGTGAGGTGCGCGACGGCGTTCGGCGCGTCGGGCGAGTCGGTGGTGACCTCGAGATCAGCGGCGAGATCCGCGGCCGCCGTCGGGGCGACCGCGAGCTTGACGTCGAGCGTACCGCCGGGGCCGATCGAGGCGGGCAGGCTCGGGGCGCTCGGCAGCGTGAACGCCGCGGCCTGCGCCCCGGTGATGGCGAGCGCCGTCACGGCGAGCGCGCCCGTGCCGGTGTTGTGCACGTGGACGGTCCGCGACGCGGACGTGTGGCCGACGAGCTGGCCGCCGAAGTCGAGCGTGGCCGGATCGAGCGCCACGGTGGGCGAGACGCCGGCGCCCGTGATCGGGACCGCGACGCTCGGCGTGGCCGGGTCGTCGGAGAGGACCGTCAGCGTCCCGGCCGCGCTCGCGAGCACCGTCGGGGCGAACGTCACGTGCACGGCGCGCGAGCCGCCCGGCGCGAGGACGAGCGGCAGGGTGAGCGCGTCGAGCGAGAGCGTCGCCGCGTCCGGCCCCGAGAGCGTCAGCTGCGTGAGCGTGAGCGGCCCGCTGCCCGGGTTCGAGATCGTGAGGGGCAAGGTGCTCGTGGCGCCGACGCGGACCGCGCCAAAGGCGAGCGTCGATGCCGAGATCTGGATCATCGGCGACTCGCCAACGCCGGACAGGGCGACGGTCGGCGGCGTACCGAGCGTGTCGTTCGTGACGAACGTCGCCGTGGCCGCGCGCGCGCCGACGGCCGAGGGCGTGAACGTGAAGCTCACGGTGGCCGTGTCTCCCGGCGCGACGGTCAGCGGCAGGGCCGCGGTCGTCGCGAAGTCGGTCGTGGTCGCGCCGGACAGCGTGATGGCGCTGACGACCAGCGCGGTTTCGCCATCGTTCGAGACGGTGACGACCTTCGCCGCCGGCGTGACGCCGACGTTCGACGCTCCGAACGCGAGGACGTCGGGCGCGACGGAGACGTCTGGACCCTGGCCGCGGCCGGAGAACGGGATGACGACCGTGGGCGCGCCGAGGGCGTCGCTGGTCGCGGTGAGCTGCGCGGAGCGGACGCCGTGGTCGGCGGGCGTGAGCACCACCGACAGCGACAACGCGGTGCCGGCCGCGATCGTCGCCGGCAGCGCCGGGCCGTTCGTGATGACGAAGTCCGCGGCGTTCGCGCCGGCGAGGTCGACGCCGCTGACGGTGAGCGGCGCGTCGCCCGGGTTGGCGAGGGCGAGGGTCAGCGTCGCGCTCTGGCCGAGCGCGATGGCCCCGAACGCCAGCGGCGTCGGGGTCGCGGTGAGCAGCGGGGCGACGCCGCGGCCGGTGAGCACGACACCAGAGAAGCCGGCGTCGGTGGCGATGGAGACGGTCGCCACGGCCGCGACGTGCGCGGTCGGCTTGAAGGTGACGTCGAACGACAGCGAGCCGTTGGGGGCGATCGTCGCGGGCAACGTCATGGCGGTCCGCACGAACGGCGCCGGCAGCGCGATGCTCGTCACCTTGTAGGCGTCGCTGCCAGGGTTCGTCAGCGTGATGGTGATGGGATTGCTCGTCGCGCCGACGAGGATGTCGCCGAAGTCGTGGCTCGGCGGCGTGGCCGCGACGAGCGCCTGCACGCCCGTGCCCGTGAGCGCGATGGTGGTCGGGCTCGCGGCCGCGTCGCTCGTGACGACGAGCGGGCCGTTGGCGATGGAGGCGGTCGCGGGCGCGAACTTCACGGTGAACTTCGCGTGTCCGCCGGGGAGGACGGTGACCGGGAACGCCGTCGGCGTGACGATGAAGCCCGGCGGCGCGGTGAAGCCGCTGATCGCGAGCGGCGCGGTGCCGCTGTTGGTCAAGGTGACGGTCTGCGCGGCGCTCGTGGTGCCGATCCGTTGCGTGCCGAACGCGAGCGCGGCGGGCGACGGTGTGACGAGCGGCTCGATGCCGGTGCCGCGCAGCGTGACCGTCGGGTCGGTCGCCGCGTCCGTGGTGATCGCGACGCTGCCCGTGAGGAGGCCCGAGGCGGTCGGTGCGAACGCGACGCCGAGGGTGGTCGACTGGCCGGGCGGGATGAGGAACGGCAGCGCCGGCCCGGTGGTCGTGAAGCCGGCGGACGCCGCGAGCGCGGTCACGGTCAGCGTCTGCGTCCCCGGGTTCGCGAGCGCGAACGTCTTGCCGGCGCTGGTGGTGCCGACGCGCTGGTTGCCGAACGCCAGCGACGTCGGGGTTGCCGTCGCGAGCGGCTGCACGCCCGCTCCGGAGAGCGGCACGACGTCGGGGCTCGACGGCGCGTCGCTCGCAATCTGGAGGCTCCCGCCCGCCGCGCCGACGGAGGTCGGCGTGAACGCCACGGTGACCTGCGTGGACGCACCCGGGGGGAGCGCGTGCGTGAACGCGCCGGCGACGGCGAACGGCGCCGCGGTCGTGATGGTGCCGAGCGTGAGCGTGTCGGTGCCGGTGTTCGTGACGGTGACGGTCTGCCCCGCGCTGGTCGTGTGAATCCGCTGGTCGGCGAAGTGCACCGCGCCGGGCGCGATCGCGACCTGTCCGATGACGCCCGTGCCGGCGAGCGGGAGGGCGAGCGAGGGCGCCGCCGCGTCATCACTGGCGAGCGTGAGCGTGCCGGAGCTCGGGCCCGACACCGTCGGCTGGAACGTCACGGTGAGCAGCGCGGAGGCGTTCGGCGCGATCTGGATCGGGGTGGCGTCGGCATCCCCGAACGGCGCGGCGGCGGCGACCCCGCTCACGGTCAGCGTGTCGGTGCCGGTGTTCGTGACGATGACGGTCTGCTGGCCGGTGGTGGCGAGGTGCTGGTTACCGAACTGGACGGGCGTCGGCGATGCCGTGATGTGCGGCGCGATGCCCGCGCCGGTGAGCGCGACCGTCTGCGGGCTACCGTCGGCCGTGCTCGTCAGCCTCAGCTGTCCGGAGGCCGGACCTTCCGCGGTCGGCGCGAAGGTCACCGCGATGTCGGTGAATTGCCCGGGCGGGAGCGTGAGCGGGAGAAGCACCGGCGCCACGGCGAAGGCGCCCGTGGTCGCGGCCGCGCTGATCGTGACGGGCCCGATGCCGTTGTTGGTCGCGCGCACGGACTGCGGCGCGCTCGTCGTGGCGACGCGCTGGCCTCCGAACGCGAGCGCGGTCGCCGAGAGGTCCAGCTTCGCGCCCACGCCGGTGCCGGTCACCGTGACGACCGTCGGCGACGCCGGGTCGTTCGAGGTCAGCGTCAGCAACGCGGTAAACCCGGTCGCGGCCGTGGGCGCGAAGCCGACCTGCGCCGTCACCTGGTCGCCCGGGGCGAGCGTGAGCGGCAGCACGAGGCCCGTCACCGAGAACGGCGCCGGCAGATTCGCCGCCGTCAGCGTCAGCGCGGAGTTGCCCGTGTTCTGCAGCGTGACGTCCTGCGCGACCGCCGGCTGGCCCACCTGCACGCCGCCGAACGCGACCGTGCCGGGCTGCGCGTCGAGGTGCGGCGCGCCGGTGCCGACGCCGGTCAGCTGCACCACCGTGTCGCCGTTGGGGTCCGTGCTGTGGAGCGTGAGCGCGCCGGTGAGCGTGCCCGCCGTCGTCGGCTGGAACGTGACCTCGACGGTCGTCGACTGGCTCGGCGCCAGCGCCAGCGGCAGGCTCGGCCCGTTCGTGATCGCGTACGGCCCCGTGGTGCCGAGGCTCTGCAGCGAGAGCGACGTCGCGGCGAAGTTCGTGACGGTCGTGACGCGCGGCGCGCGGCCGCCCTGCGGCACGGTGCCGAAATCGAGCGTGCCGGGGCTCGCCGAGATGCCCTTGCAGATCACGCGGATGTCGTCGAACTCGGCGTCGAAGAAGAAGTTGTTGACGATCATCTCGTAGTCGAGCCGCACCGTCTGGCCGGAGAACGCGGTCAGGTCGGCCTGGAAGGCCGTCATCGCCGGCACGACGAGTGGATCGACCGCGTTCGTCTGGAACGGCGTCGCGAGGACGCTGTCGTCGGCCGGGTTGCGGATGCGGACCGCGAGGACCTGGTTGTTCGGATCGAAGCCGCCGCTGTGGTTGTTGTAGGCCATGTCCCAGAGCAGGAGCGGCTGGCACGCCGGCAGCGCGATCGTTTGAAACATCCGGTGGTCCTGGCCGCCGTTCTGGAGCTGGAACGCGACCTTCGTGCCGTCGGTGGCGCGATAGGTGAACGGCAGGCCGGGCGAGAACTCCTGGACGTTCGTCTGATCCGCGAAGTCGAACACGCTCTGGTTCGCCTGGATCACGTCGCCGTCCGTGGCGATGCCCCAGGTGCCGGAGGTCGGGCTCGTCGGCTGCTCCTGCAGCGTCCAGCCCGTGTAGTCGCCGGTCTCGAAGCTGCCGTTCGCGACGATGCTCGACAGCGCCTGCTGCGTCGCGCTCGTCGTCGGGTCGTCCGCGCGCCCGGGCGCGCCGCACGCCGCCACCGCCGCGATCACCATCACCACGAGCCAAGTGCGCATCACGGGTTCACCTCGCACGTGTTGCTGCACGCGTCGCCATCGATGGCGTTACCGTCGTCGCAGGCCTCGGCGGCGGGGACGTCCGCCACGATGCTGGCCGCGATGTTCTCGTCGAACCCGCCGGCGCACACGCTGGTCGCGTGGGCGGTCGCGCTGCCCGGTGGGTCCTCGAACACCACGATCTCCGTCGTCGCCGCGCCGGCGTGGAGCGTGACGAGCGCCCAGCCGAGGAACTGGTCCGGGCCCGAGTTGTCGACGGCAAAGATGTGGTCGCCGTTCGTCAGCTGCGCCAGGAGGGCAGGCGCGGTGAAGGTCTGCGTGTGAAAGCCGCCCGCGGGCGCGCAGGTGCACGTCATGTCGGGGTCGCTCGTCTCCGCCGAGACCAGGACGCCATCGATCGAGAAGTCGATCGGCCGCGGCGTCGTGCAGCTCGACGCGAGCCACTCGAAGTCGATCGACGTGATCGCGGGGGCCGACTGCAAGATGCCGTCGCCGCAGCGCTCGACCGCGCAGCTGTCGCTGCAGCCGTCGTTGTTCGCGACGTTGTGGTCGTCGCACGTCTCGACGCCCGCCTCGAGGAAGCCATCGCCGCAGCGCGCGAGCTTGCACGTCGTGATGCAGCCGTCGGTGTCGTTCGCGTTCTGGTCGTCGCACTCCTCGCCGAGGCCGGGATCCACGATGCCGTCGCCGCAGCTCTCGACCTTGCACGTCGAGCTGCAGCCATCGCCGGAGCTGGTGTTGTGGTCGTCGCACTGCTCCCCGAGCGTGGCCTGCACGACGCCGTCGCCGCACGTCTCGAGCTTGCACCCGGCGGTGCAACCGTCGCCGGAGGTCGTGTTGTGGTCATCGCACTCCTCGCCGAGCCCGGCCTGCACGACGCCGTCGCCGCACTTCTCGACGAAGCACGTGCCGCTGCAGCCATCGCCGGAGATCGTGTTGTGGTCGTCGCACTGCTCGCCGAGCGCGGCCTGCACGACGCCGTCGCCGCACTTCTCGCTCTTGCAGGTGCTGCTGCAGCCGTCGCCGGACGTGGTGTTGTGGTCGTCGCATTGCTCGCCGAGCGCGGCCTGCACGACGCCGTCGCCGCACTTCTCGTTCTTGCACGTGGCGCTGCAGCCGTCCCCCGAGGTGGTGTTGTGGTCGTCGCAGGCCTCGCCGAGGCTCGTCTGCAGCACGCCGTCCCCGCAGAACTCGAGCTTGCAGGTGCTGCTGCAGCCGTCGCCCGACGCGAGGTTGCCGTCGTCGCAGGCCTCGCCGAGGCCGCCCTGCACGACGCTGTCGCCGCAGCGCTCCTTCTGGCACGTCGCGCTGCAGCCGTCGCCCGGCGTGGTGTTCCCGTCGTCGCACTCCTCGCCGAGGCCGATCTGCACGACGGTGTCGCCGCAGCTCTCCGCCTGACAGGTCGCGCTGCAGCCGTCGCCCGACGTGGTGTTGCCGTCGTCGCACTGCTCGCCGAGGCCGGCCTGCGTGATGTGGTCGCCGCAGCGCTCCTTCTGGCACGTCGCGCTGCAACCGTCGTCGGAGACGGTGTTGCCATCGTCGCACTGCTCCGTCGTCTGCGTGATGGCATCGCCGCAGCGCTCGGTCAGGCAGCTGGCGCTGCAGCCATCGTTGTTTGTGGTGTTGCCGTCGTCGCACTGCTCTCCAGGCTGCATCGTCCCGTCGCTGCAGCGCTCGAGCTTGCAGGTCGCGCTGCAGCCGTCGCCGGAGGTGGTGTTGCCGTCGTCGCACTGCTCGACGCCGGCCTCGGTGTGACCGTCGCCGCAGCGGGCGGCCTGGCACGAGGCCAGGCACGCGTCCGTGTCGCTGGGGTTGCCGTCGTCGCAGTCCTCGCCGGGATCGATCGTGCCGTCGCCGCAGACGCCGGCGGCCTCCGTCGTGCAGCCGGGGCTGCAGCCGTCGCCAGGGATCAAGTTGCCGTCGTCGCATTGCTCGCCGGGATCGAGGACGCCGTTGCCGCAGCCGAGGCACGACGCCTGGCCCGCGCAGGCGGAGTCCGCGCAGTCGATCGCGCCGTTGCCGTCGTTATCGAGGCCATCGGTGCACTGCGCGCCGGTCTCCTGCGGCGACTCGAACGAGACGAGGGCCTGGCAGGCGCCGAGCACGAAGGCGAGCGCGGCGACGACGAGGGGGATTCTCACTGGGCGGCGAGCTCTTTGATGTCATCGGCCAGTTCCGCGGCGCGATCAGTGGCGCGCTGCACGCGGCCGCCGGTGCCGCTCTTCGCGAATGCCTCGTACGAGCCCTTTGCCTGCTCGAGGAGCTTCTTCTTCTGCGCCGGATCCTTCTCGCGCGCGGCGAGCTTGTCGGAGAGCTGGGCGTACGAGAAGTCGATGCCCGCCGCCTTCGCCCCGGTGCCCTTCTGCGCCTTCTCGAGGTCGTGGCGCGCGCTGCGCAGGTCGCCCGTGGCGATGGCCGCGTCCGCCGCGGCGACGAGCATCTGCGGGTCGACCGTCTCCGTCTTGGCGAAGCCCTGCGCGAGCTTGTCGGCGGCCTCGGCCTTGCCGTGCGCCTCGGTCGCGGCGGCGCGCGCAGCGGTGGCGGCCACCTTTGCATCCGTGACGAGCTTCGCGGCCTCGGCGGACGGCGTCGGGCCGGCCGCGTCGACGGCGGCCTTCGCGGCGGCCTCCGCGTGGGTCGCCCCGAGATCGGCGCTCTTCGCCGCCGCGCCGGCGGCCGCGTTCAGCTGCTCGACCTGCTTGAGCACGGTGTCGTCCTTGGCGACCTGCGCCGTGATGCCGGCGAGCTCCTTGGCCGCCGAATCGGCGGTCGCGGCGGCCGTCTTCACCTCGCCCGCGGCGGCGGTGGCCTCGTCGGTCGCCGTCTTGATCTTCGGGTCATCCGCGGCCGGCGGCGGCGGCGCGACCGGATCGGCGGGCGGCGGCGGCGTGGCCAGCGCGGCCTTCGGCGGCGCCTCGACGAGCCGCGAGAGCTGGCCTTGCGCCTTGCTGCGCACGACCGGATCGGCGGCGGTCACCAGCGGCTTGTAGAGCCGCACGGCGGCGTCCTTGTCGACCGGCACGAGCCTCGCGATCGCGTCGACGCCGGCGCGGCGGACGCCTTCGTCAGTGTCCGTCACCACGCGGCGGAGCAGCGGCGCGGCCTCGCCCGGCGGCAGCGCGGAGATCGCCGGGATCGCGGCGAGCCGGACGGCGGCGTCGGGCGAATCGATCATCTGGGCCGGCGAGGGCGCCGTGGCGGGGAGCTTCTCCCCGAGCGCGAGCAGCGCGGACTCGGCGCGGCCCTGCACGGCGGCGTCCTTGCCCGCGAGGCCATCCTGCAGCACGGGGACCGCCGCCGCCTTCTCGGCGTGGAAGCCCGCGAGGCCCTCCGCGGCGGTGAAGCGCACGTCGAACACCTTGTCGGCCACGCCAATCTTCAGCGTGGGCACGACGATCGGGTTGCCCGCGGCGGACGCCGACTGCACGGCGGCGAGCCGCAGGTCCGGCGCGGCGGCCACGACCGCGAGCTCGAGCTTCGCCTTGCCGGCCGGATCCCCGACGGCGATCAGCGAGCCCGCCGCGAACACGCCGACGCGCCCCGGATCGGCCTGCAGCTCGACGAGCGTGTCGTGCGCGGCGGCGTTGCCGATCGCGCCGAGCGCGCGCACCTGCTCCTCTTTGATCTTCGGATCTTTCTCCGCCTTCGCCGCGCTGGCGACCTGCGTCGCCGCCTCGGCGCCTCGCATCCGGCGCGCGGACGTCGACGCCGCGAGCCGCACCTTCGGATCCGGGTCCGCGATGGCCGCCGCGAGGAGCGGGACGGCCTGCTTCTCCGGCAGATCCCCGAGCGCGCTGGCCGCGGCCTTGCGCACGGCCCAGTCCTCGGAGCCGAGCGCGCTCCTCGTCCAGTCGACGGACGCCTGCGCCAGGACCTCGGGCGCGAGGCCCACGATCGCGATGAGCGCCTGCGCGGCGGAGATCTTCACGCTCCAGTCCTTGTCGCCGGTCAGCGCGAGCAAGGCCTTCACGCTCTTGCGCTCGCCGATCTCGCCGAGGCCGCGCGCGGCGAGGCGCCGGGTGTCCGGATCCTTGTCGGTGAGGCGCAGCGTGATGAGGTCGTAGCCGACGTAGTCGCCGAGCGGGACGAGCGCGACCGTGGCCACGAGGCGGTTCGGTGACGCGTCGTTGCCATAGACGTCCTCGAGGACCTTCTTGCCGGCATCGTCGCCGAGGCGCGCGAGGCCCTCGGCGGCGGCGAGGCGCGAGCCCTCGTCCTTCGCCTCGAGGATCGAGTAGAGGAGCTTGCGCGCCTGCGCGTCGTGGAGCGCGGCCATCTTCGTCAGGATCACGGCGCCGGCGTACGGCGCGATATCGTTCAGCTCCTGCTCGTGGCCCGCGAGGATACGCAGCGCCTTGATCGTGTCCTGGTCGCCGGGCTGGCTGACATCGGCGAGCGCGAGCGCGGCCTTGAACGAGATCTTGAGGTCCTTGTCGGCCGCGTACGCGAGCAGGCGCTTCTTCGCGCCCTTGTCGCCCATGCGCGCGAGCGCGGACGCGTACCAGACCTTGAGCGGACCAGGCGCGGCGGGCTCGAGCTTCGTCAGGAGCGCGGTGGCGGGGGTGGCGCCGATCGCGCCGAGCGCATCGGCCGCGTGGCCGCGGGCTTCTGGATCGGGATCCTTCTCCGTCAGCTCGGTGAGCGCGGGCACCGACGGCTGATCTTTGATCTTGCCGAGCGCATCGGCGCCCTGGACGCGCGTGGCCGGCTCCGCCTCCTCGAGCGCGGCGCGCAGCGTGGTCTCCGCGTCGGCGCGCACGGCGTCGTAGTCGATCGGCTTCTCGGGTGGCGGCGGGGGTGGCACGACCGGCGCGGGCGTGTGCTCGGCGACGGGCGGCGCCTGGGCGATGGCCGCGTCGTCGTGCGGCTTCTGGCTCTGCGTCTTCCAGTAGAGGATGCCGCCGGCGGCGAGGGCGGCCGCCACGGCGACGCCGGCGATCAGGCCGACGGGTCGGCGGACGGGCGCGACGCCGAGCTCGCGGTCGGCCTCGGCGCGCGCGCTCGGTTCACGCCTGACCCGAGCGTCCAGGCTCGGCGAGCTCTTGCGCGCGGGCGCTTCCTTCGCCATCGAGTCCGCCAGCGTGGGCTGGCGGTTCTTGTTGATGTCGCGCAGGTCGGCGAGCACGTCGGACGCCGAGCCGTAGCGGTTCGCCGCCTCCTTCACGAGCATGCGGTCGATGACCTCGGCGAGCGGGCCGGGCACGCCGAGGTTCTTCGGCACGTCGTCGAGCCGCGGCGGCTCGGTGAACAGGTGCCCGGTCATGATCGCCTGCAGCGTGTCGCCGAGGAACGGCGTCTTGCCGGCGAACATCTCGTACGTGATAACGCCCATCGCGTAGATGTCGGTGCGGAGGTCGATGTCCTTCGAGCCGTTGATCTGCTCGGGCGACATGTAGTGCGGCGTGCCCATGATCGAGCCCGTGCGCGTCAGCTTCTCCTTCGCGTCGTCGGTGCCGACGAGCTTCGCGATGCCAAAATCGAGGAGTTTCACGCTCGCCGGCCCGCCGCCGTCGATCTTCTGGAGCCAGATGTTGTCGGGCTTGAGGTCGCGGTGGACGAAGCCCTTGTCGTGGGCGGCCTTGAGCGCGCGCAACGTCTGCTCGAGGATCGGGAACGCCTCCGCCCACGGGATGGCGCCCCGCTTGATGCGATCGGAGAGCGACTCGCCCTCGAGGAATTCCATGACGAAGAACACGCGGCCATCGGCGTCGCGGCCGAAGTCATAGATGTCGACGATGTTCTCGTGGCGGATCGAGTTGACCGCGCGCGCTTCCTGATAAAAGCGCTCGACGACCTCGTCGGACTGGCAGTACTCGAGCTTGAGGACCTTGATCGCGCCCTTGCGGCCGATCTTCTGGTGCTCGCCCTCGAACACCACGCCCATGCCGCCTTCGGCGAGCTTGCGCTTGATGACGTAGCCGCACATCTCCTGGCCGACAAACGACGCGTAGTCGGTGCCGGGCGCGGCGCGACTCTCGCGCTTCGGCGCTGCGGCCGGCGCGGCGGAGCCATCGCTCATCATCGTCTCGGCGACGGGCGCGGTCGACGCCTTGGTGGGATCGACGGCGTCGAGGCCGGAGAGCTTCGGCCCCGCCGGCTTCGTGAGCACCTCCGTCGCCATGGGCGCGGCTCTCGCGACGGGCGCGGTCAGCACCTCGGTCGCGAGGGGGACGGCCTTCGCGGGCGCGACCTCGGGGACCGGCGCGATGGTGGGCGGCAGCGTGACGTCGAGGCTCTTGTCGTCGTGATCGGCCATGGGGTCCCTCTTCGATCTGCTACCGCGCTAAAGCGCCAGGAGCGCCGCGTCGGCGGCGAGCCGGACGCCGCGATCCGGGTCATCGGTGGCGAGGCCCGCGACCCCGCCGGCGAGCTTGTCTCCGCCACGGCGTGCGAGCCGCGCGCACGCCGCGATCGCGAGCTTGCGCTCCTCGACATCGGTGCTGCGCAGTCCGTCCGTCGCCCAGTCGAGGGCGCTCGCCTCGCCGAGCTGGGCGAGGGCAGCCGACGCTTCGCCGCGTCGCGCGAAGTCCTTGTCGGCGGCGACGCGCACGAGGTACGCGCGCGCCGGGGCGTCGCCGCCGCCGGCGAGCAGCATGGCCGCTGCGACCGCCCGCGCGGCGTCGGGCTGCGCGAGCTCGGCATCGAGCGCGCTCTTGGCCTTTGCGTCGCCGAGCTTCCACAGCCCGGCGGCGGCGCGGCGCCACTGCTCGCGGCCGGCGGGCGTGCCTTCCATGATGTCGGCGAGGACCGGGTGCGCGTCCTTGTCGTCGCCGGCGGTTGCGAGGGCAACGGCCGCGGTGAGGCGCACGCCGGGATCGCCGACGGCGCGCTTGAGGATCGCGAGCGCGTCCTTGTCGCCGAGCGCGTAGAGCGTGGCGGCCAGCTCGACGCGCACCTTGTCACCCGAGTCGTCGAGCGCGGCGCGGACCTTGGGTGCGCCGTCGGGGAGCGCGAGCTCGCCGAGGGCGTGCGCCGCCTTCACGCGGATCTCGGGCGAGCCCTTGAGCGCGAGGTAGAGGAGCGGCGCGCCGGCCGGCGCCGACGCCCCGGCGAGCGCATCGACGGCCTGGTTCTGTTGCGCGGCGTCGCCAGAGGCGAGCGCCTCGTGGAGGCTAGCCTCGGCGAGCTTCTGCACGGCGCCGTGATCGCCGGCGGCGAACTGCTGCTTGATGGTGGACGGGGACGCCGCTGCGGTGGCGGTGGCGGTAGCGATCGGGGGCGGGCTCGTGGCGTCGGCGCTCTTGCCGCGCCCGAACAGCGCGTACCCGCCGCCGCCGAGCGCGACGACGGCGAGTCCGACGGCGGCGTACATGCCAGTCTTCGAGCCGGTGCTGCGGCTCGGGGCAGGCGCCCTCTCGCCCGCGCCCTGGTACAGCGGCAGCGAGCCGGCGAGGCTCGCGCGCGTGGGCTCGCTGCGCATCTTCGGCAGCGGCTCGCTGATCGCGCCGGCATCGCCGCGGACGGCCGCGAGGATCGCCTCGTCGTCGAGCTTGTACGCGCCCGCGACCGTGGCGAGGCCGGCGATGAACGCGTCGACAGACGCGCACCGCTTGTCGAGGTCGCGTTCGAGACACTGCATGATCAAGGTATCGAGCGCCGGCGCGATCGTGGCGTCCGGCGCGGCGACGCTCGGCTTGCCGGGCGGGTGATGCAAGATCCCATCGGCCAGCTCCGAGAAACTTTCACCCTTGAACGGCGCCTTGCCGGTCGCGGCCTTGTAGAGCATCACGCCGAGCGCCCACACGTCGGTGCGCACGTCCACCGGGGCGCCGGTGATCTGCTCCGGGCTCATGAACTGCGGCGTGCCCATGACCTGGCCCGCCACGGTGAGGCCTTGCACCGAGCCATCGCCACGGAGCTGGGCGATGCCGAAGTCGAGGAGCTTGATGAAGTACGGGTTGTCCTCGCGCGTGATGACGTAGACGTTCACCGGCTTGAGATCGCGGTGGACGATCTTCTTCGCGTGCGCGGCGGCGAGGGCCTTCGCGATCTGCCCGAACACGTGGAGCAGCAGCGGCGCGGGCATCGGTCGACGCTTCTTCATCAGATCGTCGATGGTCTCGCCATCGAGGAACTCCATGACGAAGTACACGCTGCCATCCGCGCCATCACCGTAGTCGTAGACGTTGATGATGTTCGCGTGGTTGATGAGGTTGACGGCCTTGGCCTCCTGCAGGAAGCGCAGGACGATCTGCGGATGCCCGGCGAGCTCGGGACGCAGGAACTTGATCGCCGTGCGGCGGCCGAGGACCTCGTGCGTGGCCTCGTAGACGAAGCCCATGCCGCCTTCGCCGAGGAGCTTCTCGATCTTGTAGGCGCCGATCTTCGCGCCCAGCGGGAGCTGATCGACCTCTTCGAACGGCGCACCGTCCGCGCCGCAAGCGCGCGCATCGGGGGCCAGCAGAGCCTTACAGCGACTGCAGATCCTCATCCAGCCTTACACGCTAGGCGAGTTCCGTGAAGCGCACAATCCCTGGACGGGTACGTCTCGGGTCTCTAGTATGGACTTGATGCGTTGGTCTCCAATCGTGTGTACGGCGGTGGTGATGAGTGGTGTAGGAGGCGGGCTGACGCGAGGCGCGGCCGCCGATCCCGGCGATGTCCACGATGTCCTCGATGTCCGCGCGACCTATCGCGAGGCGCAGAAGCTCGCGGCCGTCGACGATAACGACAAGGCGCTCGTGCTCATCGACCAGGGGCTCGCGACCGCGCCGAAAGATCTGCAGTTGCTCGAGCTGGAAGGCACGGTGCGGCTCAAGCTGCGCGACTATGAAGGTGCGCTCTCGGCATACCAGGCCTACATCGACGCAGGCGCGACCGGCGCGAATCGCCGCACGGCGCAGCGCATCGTGGCGAGCCTCGGCGTCGTGCGGTCGACCGGTGTGGACATCGCGGTGACGAACGGGCCCGCGTCGATCTACTTCGACAGCAAGTCGCTCGGCGTGCTGTGCGTCGCAGAGCCGGAGTGCAAGAAGGGCATCGTGCCCGGCGACTACAAGGTGATCGCCGAGCGCGCCGGCTTCGAGAAATGGACCGGGCGCATCGCGGTGACGGCGAAGCACGTCGCGAAGCTCGCGATCACGCTCGTCGAGAAGCCGTCGGCCGTGACCATCGCGGTCGCGCAGCCGGGCGCGGTCGTCACGGTCGATGGCAAGTCGATCACAGGCCCGGCGGCGCTGAGCCTCCCGGGCGGCGATCACCAGCTCGCGGTGGAGCTCGCGGGCTTCGCGACGGAGCACCGCACGTTCGCCGCGCACGAAGGCCAGCCGGTCGCGCTGGCGATCACGCTCGTGCCGGTGGTGCCGATCCGGACGTCGACGCCCGCGGAGCTGACGCTCGATGGCGCGCGGCTCGTCGTGGAGCAGGGCGCGGCGCCGCTGCCGCCCGGCGAGCACGTGCTGGTGGCGCACGCGGACGGCTTCCACGACGCGCGGGTCACGGTCCCCGCGACGCGCGACGCCGACTACCGGATCGCGCTCGAGCTCGCGCCGATCGGCGCCCTCGTCGACGTGGCAGGCGCCCCGGCCGGTACGGCGGTGATGGTGGATGGCAAAGTGCTCGCGACGACGCCGCTCGCCGCGCCGCTCGAGGTGCCCGCCGGCACCCACGAGGTCGAGCTCCACCCGCGCGGCTTCCTGCCGTGGCGCGAGCGGCGCGCGTTTCCGGGCAACCAGCCCGCGCACCTGCGGCTCGCGAAGCTGCGCCCCGAGAGCAAGAAGCACACGTACATGACCGCGGGCGGGACGGTCCTCGCGCTCGCGCTCGGCGGGCTGACGGGGGCGGCGGCGCTGCACGAGCGCGATCTGTTCGCCGCGCGCGCGGCGAGCCCGGGCGTGACGGCGGGCGATCCGCAACTCCACGCGTTCCATGACCGCGGCGATCGCTACGCGATCCTGGCGGACGCCGCGTTCGGGCTCGGCATCGTGGGCATCGCCGCGACGACGTACCTGTGGACCCACGAGGGCCGCGGCGAGTCCGAAGGCTCGGTGCACTTCGGCGTCGGCGTCGGGACGGCGATGCTCTCGGGCCGGTTCTGAGCTACAGGCAGATCGCGGTCTTGACCTCGGCGACCTTGCCGTCGCGCGGACAGGTCAGCTGCATCTGCTGCAGCGCGGTCTTCAGGCAGCGGGCGGCGGCCTCGTCGAGCGGATCGCGGCCGCCGAATGGCGAGACCTGCACCTCCATTGCCGTGCCGCGCGCGTTGAGCTTCCACGTGGCCCAGTAGCCGCGCGTGTCGTGAGGCTTACGGCCCTTGGGGCCACACGCGGCGAACGCCGGGTTCGCTTCCATCGCATGGTCGAGCTCGAGGGCGCCGTCGGCGTCGCTGCGCGTCGTGACGGTGCCATCGATGAGCTGCGCCACCGCGAGCCCGGCGGTCGGTGCGTCGGGCGGCGCGCCGCGGGCCACGAGCTTGTGCGCGGCGGCGGCGATCACGTCGGGCCTGGCCCGGGCTCCCACGAGCGGCGCGCTGTAGCGCACCCAGCGCTCGGCGGTCGCGCGGCCGTGGCGCTCGAGGTCGACGTGGAGCTCGCAGGCGCCCTTGTCGTCGCACGCGATCGCGGCGTGGGCCGTCGACAGGTTCGGATGCTTCTGGCCGAGCACGGCGGCGAGGCCGGGGGCGCTGGTGCACGCGTCGGTGGCGTCCGACCACCTGCGGTCACCGACGAGCTTGAGCGCGGCGTCGACGTCCGCGCCGAGGAGGACCTTCGCGTGCTCCGCGATGGCGAGCTGCTCGCCGATCGGGAAGAGCACGGTGCGCGTGGTGCGGCCGGGGAAGTCGTCGGGGTAGACGACGGCGATCGACAGCTGCCCGGTGCCCTCGACCACGTGCTTCGACTCTCCCTTGCAGACGCCGAACACGTCCGCGCGCGCCGCGGGCGAGGCGGCGAGGAGCGCGGTGAGCGTGGTCAGCCCGTACGACACGGCAAGGCGCTGCATATCGACGAGGATACACCGCGGACGCCGAGCGAGGCGTGGTTGGCGCCGGGTGGCCGGTGCCGGCGAGGCAGCACACGAGCCGATCGACAGGGCCGCGATGTCGTGGTCGCTGAGCCCGCGTGGTCGACACGGCCGCACGCCCACCGGGCCGGTGCCTTCACTCCATCCTCGACTCGTCTCGTGCCCCGGCGGACCGCTCGCCGCGGCACCGCGGTGCTCAAAACCGCAGGCCCGCGGCCAGCAGCGGGACCGGCTGGCCGGCGCTCGATTCGGCCACGCCGAGCCGCAGGCGCAGGTAGCGATTGTACTCGCTGACGTGCGAGCTCGCGATCACCAGGATGCCGATGCGCGTCGACGCGTAGAGCGCGACCGCGGTCCACGCCAGCACGGCGCGCGTGTGCCCGCTCTCCGTCAGCGCGGCGATGCCGAGCCCGGCCGGCGCGACCCCGCCGAGCACCCAGTCGAACGCGTACGCCGCCGGACGCACCTCGCCGTAGCAGCGGCGATCGATCCGGTACGTGCCGAAGATCGGCACCAGCGCGCCGAGCGACAGTGACGCGCGACTCGCGAACAACGCCTGCCGCGCCGCCGGATCCCGCGGCGCGGCCGCCGCCAACGCGTCGACGTGCGCGTGGAGCGCCTCGTTGTTCGCGAAGTCGGCCGCGGCCACGCGCGCGACCAGGAGCACCGCGACCACGACCGCCCTCCTCACGCGCGCCCCGTCACTGCGGGCAGCAGCTGACGCAGGTGCCACGCCTGGATCTCCACCTGCCGCTGCGCGTCACGCCGCGCTCGCGCGAGCGCGTTGGCGAACAGGCCGATCACGACGATCGAGACCAGGTTCGTCGCGATGACGAGCGCGGCCGTCGAGGTCCCGCCGAGCTCGAACATCGCCGACGTCGACACCAGCCGCTCGCCCTCGATGTCCCAGGTTCGCCCCAGCACGCCGGCGCGCTCCAGCACCACCGGCAAGCACCAGCTCGCGAGCAGGATCCCGACCACGAGCTTCCCGCGGTCGATCAGCTGCGGGTACGACGTGAGCGAGACCGCCATGATGCACGTCGTCGCGGGCGCCACGATCAACGAGCCGAACACGCGGGACACCAGCGCCGCGAGCGTCGCGTTGCCGATCGCCACGAGCAGCATCTCCGCCCGGCTCGCGCGCCGCCGCGACAACGTGTACGCCACCACCGTCATCACGCCAGCGAGCGCCGCGATCACGGCGAGCCACGCCGGGCTGCGCAGCCCATTCCACGCCGCGAGCGCGAGCACCACGGCCACGCCCGCGAACGACGCCATCGCCACGCGCGCCTGCCTCCGCTGCACGCGGCCGTCGGTGACCTCGAGCTCCGCGCGCAGCTCCCCGGGGAGTGTCTGCGCGGGCTCGAGCATCAGCCGCGTCACCAGCTCGGCCGCCGCGCCAGACTCGGGGTCGAGCGCGAGCGCGTGGCCCGCGTGACGCATCGCCTCCGCGCGCCGCCCGGTGGGATCGGCCGCGAGCGCCGCGCGTGCCTTCGCGAGCCACGCCGCGGCCAGCTCGACGCGGCGCGCGACATCGCGGTCACCGTCGAGGTACCGCTCCACCTGCGCGGCGAGCTCGCTCGCGCTCGGGCGCACCGCCGGATCGGCGGCCACGGCGATGGCGCACAGCGCGTCGAGCTCCGGCGGCGTGTTGTGCGCCGGCGCGCGCTGGCTCGCGCTCGGGTTGGCCAGCTCGAGCACGGTCGACTGCAGCGCGGCCACGCCGGCTGGATGCAGCGGCTCGCCGGCGAGGATCTCGAACAGGATCGCGCCGAGGGCGAACGCATCGGCCGGCGTGCCGACGGCGCTCGCCTCGCGGATCTGCTCGGGCGACATGTATCCCGGCGTGCCGAGGAGCGCGCCGGCCTTCGTCATCGAGGAGTCCGCCGCGCCGGACTCGCCGCTCGCACCGCGGGTGCCAGCGAGCGAGCCAATGTCGTGGGCGACCGCCCCCGCGTCGATATCGCCGAGCACGCGCGCGAGCCCCCAGTCGAGGACATACACCTCGCCGAAATCGCCGAGCATGATGTTCGCCGGCTTGAGGTCGCGATGGATGACGCCGCGCGAGTGCGCGAACGCGACGGCGCGACAGACCTCGGCGAACGCGCGCAAGAGGCGCTGCCGGGGGGCGGTCGCTAGCAGCTCCGCGAGCGTGACGCCGACCAGCTTCTTCATCGTGAAGAACGGCTGGCCGCTCGCGTCGTGACCGAGCTCGTGCACGGGCACGATGGCCGGGTGTTCGAGGCGCGCCTGGATCCGCGCCTCGCGCAAGAACCGGGAGGCGGCCTCCGCGCTCGGCGTCGCCCGCAGCATCCGCTTGATGGCGACGTCGCGCCCGATCGCCTCGTCGTGCGCCGTGACCACCTCGCCCATGCCGCCGCGCCCGATCAGCGCGCCGATGCGGTAGCCGGGCAGGGCGATCCGCACCACCGGCAACGCCGGCCGGGACGACGGATCGGCGAGGGTGTCGCCGCTCGCGAGGCCGCTCTGGGCGGGCAACGTCGCGCTGAAGCCAGGGTCGGACCGCGACCCATCCGAGGAGCTCATGTCGCCCGAGCGTAGACCGGCGCGTGGCGCTACGGCTGCGCGCCCGCGAAGTCGACCACCGCATATCCACCGACATCGGCCACCTCCGGCGCGGTGCGGACCGCCCCGCCGAGCTGGAGCGTCAGCGTCGACCCGGCCTGCACGACGAGGTCGCCCTCGACGATCGCGATGCCGAGGTCTCCGCCCGGCAGCGGCAGCGCGCAGGTCTGCCCGTCCCGCACGAGATCGGAGGTGAACACGAAGCGCGTGGTGTTGGCGCCGTCCTTGATCGTCTCCTCTTTCCCTCGGCTCGCGGTCAGCACACAGCCGGCCGAGAGCGTCACGTCCACGTCGTCACCGGCGTTCGCGATGCTGACCGTCGCGGAGCCGGCGTGCACCCAGCCGGTCCCGGCGCCCGGCGGTGACACGGTCGACGTGGCGTTGCCAAAATAGAGGCCGGAGATGTCGGTCGAGTCGCCGCAGGCGGCGAGGGCGAAGAGAGCGAGCAAGCCGGGCAGGCGCATCCCCGGTGCTAACGCGCGCCGGGCCGACGGGCCGGTTACGTTTCGCTGAAGGGCGTACGATCGCGCGCATGACGACGACCCCGCCCGACGCCGCGCTCGCCACCCCTGACGCGGCGGAGGCTCTCAACCAGCACCCCGGCGGCTGGAACCGCACGATGGGCCTCAAGTTCCTGACCGCCACGCCGGAGCTCTGCGTGGCCGAGCTCGTGGTCGCGGACGAGCACCGGCAGCCGTACGGCATCGTCCACGGCGGCGTGCACTGCGGGATCATCGAGGCCGCGTGCTCCACGGGCGCGGCGGTCTACGCGGCGTCCACGGGCCGGTCCGTCGTCGGGCTCGAGAACTCGACGTCGTTCCTGCGCGCGGTCCGCGGCGGGACGTTGCGCGTGACGGCGAAGCCGGTGACGCGCGGGCGCCGATCGCAGGTCTGGGAGGCCACCGTCACCGACGAGACGGGGCGCGCCGTCGCGGCCGGGCGCGTGCGGCTCATGTGCCTCGAGCCGGGCGATGCGATCGCCGGTGGTCCCGCGACGATGGGTGGATAGCGTGGCCGCGGTCACCGCGCGCGCGATCGAGAAGGAGCTGCTCGCGCTCCTCGCCGTCCGCGGCGTCGCCACCGCGTGCCCCTCGGAGGTCGCGCGCAAGCTCGGCGGCGCCACGTGGCGCGAGCTGATGCAGCCCGTGCGCGACGTCGCCGCACGCCTCCAGGAGCGCGGGCGCATCGACGCTTACCAGCGCGGCCGGCCGGTGCGAGTCGACGAGGCGCGCGGCCCGATCCGCCTCCGCACGCGCGCCGTCACCGCGATCGACTACCGCGCGCATCCCGAGCAGTACGTCGTCGGCCGGGGCGAGCAGGGCGTGCTCACCGTCGAGCCCTACAAGAGCGAGCTCCTGCCGCTGTGGGCGTTTCGCACGCCCGCGATCGCGCGGACGTCGTCGCGGGCGCTGTACGCGGCGTTCGTCGCGTACGGCCGGGCCGGCGACTTCGTCGGCATGGACATGGCGCGGAAATATCTCCAGATGGGCTGGACGCGGGCGCGGCGCTACGCGAACCACAAGAGCGGGACGAAGTACGCGAGCCCGGGGCGCGTTCGGCCGCGGGAGGACGACGCGGAGAAGGCGGCGGCCGCGGAGGTGTTTCGCGTGGTGTACGACCGCGCGCGGGCCAATCGAACGTACGCGCGGCTCCGGGCGGCGTTCGAGGCGGCGCGCGCGGACCGCTTGCGGTGATAATTATTCAATCTACACCAACGACATGAAGGCCGCCGACTTCCGCCACGTCATCGTGCTCACCGGCGCGGGCATCTCCGCGAGCGCCGGCATCCGCACGTTCCGCGGGCCGGGCGGCCTGTGGACGGACCCCGAGCTCGCGGCGCTCTCCCACCACGACGCGATGGTCGCGAAGCGCGAGGCGGTCTGCGCGATGTACTGGCAGCGCCGGCGCGGGCTCGCGAAGGTGGCGCCGACGGTGGCGCATCGCGCGCTCGCCGCGTTCGAGGCCGCGCGCCCGACCGGTACGACCTTCACGCTCGTCACGCAGAACGTGGACGGCCTCCACCGCGCCGCCGGCAATCGCGACGTCGTCGAGTATCATGGCTCCCTCGCGCGCTGGCGCTGCGACGCGTGCCCGCACACGGAGGAGCCGCCCGACGGCGAGGCGCCGCCCGTGCACTGCGGCGTGGTGATGCGGCCGGAGATCGTCATGTTCGGCGAGGGGATCCCGCCGGCGGCCGAGCACGCGGTGAAGCGGGCGCTCCGCGACTGCGATCTGTTCGTGGCGATCGGCACGTCGGGGACGGTCTCACCCGCCTCGGGCTTCGTGCGCGCGGCGCGCTACGCCGGGGCGAAGACGGTGCTGTTGAACCTCGAGGCGTTCGACGAGGCGCGCGAGCTGTTCGACGACGTTCGGCTCGGTCCGTCGGACGAGCGGGTCCCGGCGCTGTTCGCGTAGCTGGCGGACGGGGGCTGTCCGGTTGTCGGACAGCGAGCGAGGCGCGGGCCAGAGTTGACAAACATGACAGCGACCCCAGGTAAGAGCCTGAGGTGATTGACGAATGTCAAAAGCGTGGAGTTGACAGACTTGACAGCGTCCCCGCTAGGGGGCGGTTCGCAGGACGCCCTCGACCATCGAGCGCGCGATCGGGTGGTAGGCGGGCCGGTGGCGGGCGTAGGACGAGTGAGCCAGCGGGCGCGTGCGCGGGTCGGCGGCGAGCGCGGTGTAGAGCGGGCGCAGGTACTTCATGCGGCCAACGGCGCCGAGGACCACCTCCACGCGCGGCAGCACGTCGTGGAGGCCGGCGCTCAGGGCCAGCGCGAGCCAGGCGACCAGCACGTCGTAGTTCGTGCTCGCGGTCAGGCCGTGTTGCGCGTCGAGCTCGCGGCAGAGCGCCTCGGTCGCGGGCCGGGGGATGTTCTCGAGGTACAGCGACCACTCGGTCGCGCTCCACGCGGCGGCGACCTCGCGCGCCGGCACGGTGGCGCCGAGGGCCTCGAGCGCGGCCAGGCGCGATGACCGCGGCGCCGCGACGCCCGCCGGGATGCCCACGCCGTCGAGCCAGCGCGGCGCGTCGACGGCCGCGAGCGCGCCCGGCAGCCCACGCTCGATGTGCGCCTTGAAGTCCTCGGTCGTGATCGCCTGGAAGCGGAACGCGTCGAGGTACGTGCGCAGCCACGCCGAGAACGCCGCGCGCCCGACGTGCGCCTCGATCGCCGCGAGGAAGAAGTAGCCTTTCTCGTACGGGATCAGCGAGTAGCACTCGTCAGGATCCACCCCGGCGAGGTGCGTGCGGAGCTTCGTCATCTCCGGCCGATCCGCGAAGCGCGCGATCGACTCGTCGAGCTCGCGCCGGCCGAGCGCCGCGGACAGCGACGCCATGTCCGCGCCTTCGAGCGCCTCGGTGATGCGCCGCTCCGCGTACATCGTGAAGCCCTCGTTGAGCCAGAAGTGCTCCGCGTTCGCGTTCGTGACGAGGTTGCCGGTCCACGAGTGCGCCAGCTCGTGCGCGACCACGCTGACGAGCGAGCGATCGCCCGCGATCACGGTCGGGGTCAGGAACGTGAGCCGCGGATTCTCCATGCCGCCATACGGAAACGACGGCGGCATCGTCAGGATGTCGAAGCGCTCCCAGTCGTACGGGCCGAACAGCGCCTCGGCCGCCGTGATCATCGCCTCGACGTCGGCGAACTCGTAGGCCGCCGCCTCGACCTGCGCGGGCTCGGCCCACACGCGGCAGCGCGGCGACAGCTCGCGGCTCGCGAGCTCGCCGACGGCGAACGCGAACAGGTACGGCGCGATCGGCTGCGGCATCTCCCACGTCTCGGTCGCGAGCTCGCCCGTCTCGGTGCGCCCGCGATGCGCGGCCGCCATCACCACTGTCAGGGCGCGCGGCACGGTGAGCGCGGCCGTGTAGCGGATGCGGAGGCGCGGCGTGTCCTGCAGCGGGAGGACCGACCGCGCGTGGATCGCCTGGCACTGCGAGAACAGGTACGGGTGCGCGCCACCGCGCGTCTGCGCCGGCGCGAGCCATTGCAACGCGGACGCGTCCGGGGACGTCGTGTACGTGATGCGGACCGCCGCGGTGGCCGCCGGCAGCTCGATCGCGAGTCGGGCGCCGAGGTGAGGCTCGGGCGGGTGCACCACGAACGGGAGCTCGCGGCCGGCCTGGTCGACGACGCGCGCGATCGCGAGATCTCGCGTGTCGAGATCGAGCCGGCCGCCGCCGGGAGCGCGGAACGTCAGCGTCGCGTCGGCGTGGAGCGTGTGGGAGGTGAAGTCGACCCGCGCCACGAGCGCGAGCGAGGCGGTCTCGACCTGGGTGTCATCGGCGTACGAGTGCGGGTCGAGGCGGGCCATGACGTTCTATAGCGGAGATGTACGCCTCCGGCGCACCTCGCGACCCTATTCGTCGAGGGACAATGCGTTCGCGGGACGTGATAGCGTGGTCACCGTGAAGGCGCGCCTCGGAAGCGTGATGGTCGCGCTCGCGCTCGCGGGCTGTGGACACCCGCCGCGCCCGGCGGCGGGTGGCGAGGCGGCGCCGAAGATCAAGCTCGCGGTCTTACCCGCGGAGAGCGATCAGTTCCCGGCCGCGGCGAAGGCGGCGACGGACTCGATGACACGGGCCAAGATCGGCGGCGTCGACGAGACCTCGGTGTCGAAGGTGTCGCTCGAGGTCGTCCAGCTCTCGATCGAGTGCACCGATCCCACGGCGAGCTGCTACGCGGCGATCGGCCGGTCGCTCGCCGCCAACCGGCTCCTGTTCGCGGAGATCGACGCCGGCGACAAGCCCGGCCAGATCAAGGTGAGCGTCACGCTGTTCGATGTCGACACGCAGGCGACGAGGCACACGGCGGAGAAGGTGTTCACGAAGGAAGCGGACGCGCGCGACGGCGCGGCTCAGCTCGTCGCGGAGGCGACGCGGCCGTGAAGACGCCGACCGGCGAGATCGTCGAGATGGACGCGATGGATGTCGCGGAGTGGGAGCACGACCAGCACACGCCGCTGGCGTCCGACGCGAAGCTCGCCGCGCTCGTCAAGCAGACGGCGACGTTGCCGCCGGTCCTCGCGCCTCCGCCGCGCAAGACCTCTTCGAACGTGGCGCGCGCGCAGACGGCGAACGCATCGCTGCACCGCGCGACCCCGACCTCGATGCCGATCGCGAAGCCGCCGCCGCCGGCCCTGCCGCCGCCGAAGGTCGCGCCCCGGCCGCGCACGCAACAGATGCCGCAGGTGCCGGCGCAGGTCTCCGGTTCGCTCGACCTCGCCGCGGCGGCGTCGGCGCCGGCGGTGCGGCCCGCCACGCAGCCGGTGATCGCGCGCGCGCACACGCAGCCGCGTCAGCCGCGTCAGCCGTCCGTACCGGCGGGGCTCGGGAAGCCGGCGCCGGGCGCGCAGACGCTGTCGCCGGTCCCGATGCTGCGGCCCGCGCCGGTGCCCGTGCCGCTCCAGCCGGTCGCCCGCGCGTCGTCGGTGGCGGATGACATCGACAACGAGTGGAGCCAGGAGCCGGTCATGGCGCGCGCGCCCACGCCGGCGCCGCTCGTGTTGCCCCTGCCGGTGACGGTGCGCGCGACGGCGACGGCCGCGCACACGCCGACACCGGTGCTCTCGGAGCCCATACCAGCGCCCGTGCCGCCGCCGCGGGCTCCGGCGGTCGGCGCGCCGGCCGCGCCGCTCCTCGCCGCGCCGGTCGACGTCGCGCCCCCCGCGCCCGCGCCGGTTTTTGTCGCGCCCGCGCCGGCCCCGCCCGCGCCGGTGATCCAGCCGCTGCCGGCCCAGGCGTCGCCGACCGTCGCGCCGACGCAGTACCCGACCGCGGAGGTCGCGTGGGCCCCGCGCGACCCGCTGTCCCCGAACGATCCGAGCTTCGCCGAGCGCGCGCGGCGCACCGACTCGCTACCGGCGCTCTCCGCCGCGCGGTCCCGGCGTGGTCTCGTGCTCCTCGGCGCCGCCGCCGCCGCGGTGCTCGTCGTCGTCATCGCGGTCGTCCTCATGACCGGCGGCTCCGCGTCGCGGCCCGAGGCCGTCGCGCTCACCGAGCCCGCACGCCGCCCTGACCCGCCGCCGTCCGCGCCCGCGCCCGCTGCCGCCGCCGCCGCGCTGCCGCCGCCACCGCCCACCGATGCCGCCACCGCCACCGATGCCGCCACCGCGACGGGCTCCGCGACGGCCCCGGTCCCCGGCGCGAGCGCGAAACCCGGCGCCAAGCCCGGCGCGAAACGCGCTCGCGGTCCCGGCAAGAAGCTCGTCCTCGACTACGACAAGCCCGCCGTCGAGCAGCCCGCGCCGGCTCCGTCCGCGGACGCCGGGCTCGCGAAAGCTCGCGCCGCCTACGCCGCCGGGAACCAGCGCCTCTTCGCCGGCGACCCCGACGGCGCCATCCGGGAGTACCGCCAGGCCCTCGTGTTCTACCCGGGGTATGTCGCCGGCTACCGCGGCCTTGGCCTCGCGTACGCGCAGCAAGGCGACAAGCCCAAGGCGCTCCAGGCCCTCCGCTCCTACGTCACCGCCGTCCCGAACGCGAAGGACGTCGCCCTCATCAAGAAGCGCATCGCGCGGCTCTCGGCCAAATAGCGCGGACCGCGCCGAAACCGCTACCCTCGGCGAATGCTCGCGCCCTCTTACGCCCACGGCACCAGCACGACGCCTCTGCTCGGCGAGACGATCGGCGAGAATCTGCGTCGCACCGTGCTCCGCGTCCCCGATCGCGAGGCGCTCGTGGTGCTGTCGCAGGGCTATCGCGCCACCTACCGCGAGCTCTGGGATCAGATCACCGCCGCGGCGCGCGGGCTCCTTGCCCTCGGCATCGCGGCCGGCGACCGCGTCGGCATCTGGTCACCGAACCGCTACGAGTGGGTCGTCCTCCAGTACGCGACGGCGCGGATCGGCGCGATCCTCGTCAACATCAACCCTGCGTACAAGGCGAGCGAGCTCGCGTACGTCCTCACCCAGGCCGGTATCGGCGTGCTCGTCCTCGCGCGCGGCTTTCGCGCCACGGACTACGTCGCGCTCCTCGCCGAGGTCCGCGACCGCTGCCCCGCGCTACAGACCTCGATCGTCATCGACGACGAGCGGCCGATGCTGCTCGCCAGCGGCGCCGTCACGCCCGAAGCGGACCTCGCCGCGCGGGAGGCGAGCCTGCAGTTCGACGACCCGATCAACATCCAGTACACGTCCGGCACCACGGGCTTCCCGAAGGGCGCCACGCTCTCGCACCACAACGTCCTCAACAACGGTTACTTCATCGCGCGGACCCTCGCGTACACCGAGGCCGATCGCGTCTGTATCCCGGTGCCGTTCTATCACTGCTTCGGCATGGTCATCGGCAACCTCGCGTGCACGTCCCACGGCGCGTGCATGGTCATCCCCGGCGAGGTGTTCGACGCGCAGGCCGTCCTCGCGGCCGTCGCGGCCGAGCGGTGCACGTCGCTCTATGGCGTGCCGATGATGTTCATCGCCGAGCTCGAGCATCCCGCGTTCGGGAGCTTCGATCTCTCGAGCCTGCGCACCGGCGTGATGGCCGGCTCGTCGTGCCCGATCGAGACGATGAAGGCCGTGCAGGCCCGCATGAACATGCGCGACGTGACGATCTGCTACGGCATGACCGAGACCTCACCCGTCTCCGTGCAGAGCGCGATCGACGATCCATTCGACAAGCGCGTCGGCACCGTCGGCCGCGTCCACCCGCACCTCGAGGTGAAGATCGTCGATCCCGCGACGAACGGCGTCGTCCCGCGCGGCGAGCGCGGCGAGCTGTGCACCCGCGGTTACTCGGTGATGCTCGGGTACTGGGGTGACGAGGCCGCCACGCGCGCGGCGATCGATCCCGCCGGCTGGATGCACACCGGCGACCTCGCCGTGATGGACGCCGAGGGCTACGTGAACATCGTCGGGCGCATCAAGGACATGATCGTGCGCGGCGGCGAGAAGATCTTTCCGCGCGAGGTGGAGGAGTACCTGATGACTCACCCCGATATCGCCGAGGTGCAGGTCATCGGCGTCCCGAGCGCGCGGTACGCCGAGGAGGTCATGGCGTGGGTCCGCCCGAGGCCGGGCGCGACCCTCGTGGTCGGGGACCTGACCGCGTTCTGCACCGGCAAGATCGCCACGTTCAAGATCCCGCGCTTCTGGAAGCTGACGGACGTGTTCCCGATGACCGTCACGGGCAAGGTCCAGAAGTTCCGCATGCGCGAGATCGCGATCGAGGAGCTCGGCCTCGTGGCCGCGGCCGCGATCGAGACCGCCTGATGACCCTGCGGCTCCTGATGGCGAGGCGGACAAAGCTGCCTCACCCGCTGGCCTCGGGAGCGCGTCCGCGGGATGACTACCGGCGGGAGGCGTAGCGATGGGCTTGCAGGATCCGCCGAGCAACGACGACGAGCCGAGCGGTCTTGGCCTCGATGCGGTCCGGATCCTGGCCGAGACGACGCGTGCGTTCGCCGCCGCCCCGGCCGATGCGGCGCTCGCCGGGGTCATCGCTCACGGCCTGGGGCGCGCGGTCACGGCTCGGTGCACCGTTCACCTCGGCGCGGACGAGCCGGACCTACCGCCCGCCGGCGATACCTGCCTGCGTCTGCCGCTGCACGCGGCCGGCGAGCGATATGGCGAGCTCGTGCTTGTCCGGCCGGCGGACCGCCTGGCGTTCACGGCGGCGGAGCAGGCGCTGGCCGCGATCCTGGC
>JANXOM010000415.1 GCA_025353585.1 Deltaproteobacteria bacterium | reverse complement strand
GCGACGCGCGCGCCGAGCTCGGCGCAGTGTCGCGGCGCCGCCGAGCGGCTCACGGGCGTGTGGGACGCCACGGTGCAGGAGCACGTGCGCGGCGCGTTCGAGGCCACGAAGTCGCCGCTCGCCCGCGCGGCGTACGACGCGGTCGCCCGCGAGCTCGATGGCTACGCGAGCGCATGGACCGACGCGTCGACGGAGAGCTGCCAGGCGACGCGCGTGCGCCGCGAGCAGCCCGAGGACGCGATGGCGCTGCGGCAGACGTGCCTCGACGAGCGGCGCGAGGAGCTGCGGGCGCTGACGGCGCTCCTCGGGCAGGCCGACGCGGTGCTCGTCGAGAAGGCGAGCCGCGCCGCGGCGGCGCTCGATCCGGTCGCGCGGTGCGCGAACGTCGCGGCCTTGCGCGCGCCGGGCACGCCGCCGGCGGAGCTCCAGGTCCGGCTCGACAGCGTGCGCGGGCAGCTCGCGAGCACGAAGGCCGCGTTCATCGCCGGGCGCAACGACGCGGCGCTGACCGGCGCGACGGCGGCCGTGGAGGCCGCGAGCGCGATCGGCTGGGCGCCGGTGGTCGGCGAGGCGCAGCTCCTGCGGGGCGCGGCGCTGCAGCAAGCGGGCAAGGCGACCGAGGCCGCGGCGGCGTACGCGGAGGCGACGTGGGCCGGGCTGCGCGGCCGGCGCGACGATCTCGCCGCGCGGGCGGCGCTGGCGGCGGCGCAGGAGACGGCGGAGGGGCTCGGCAAGGATGCGGAGGCGCGGATCTGGCTCGGCCTCGGGCAGGCGACGACGGCGCATGGCGGCGATCGCGAGCTCGACGTACAGCGGCTCGAGGTCGCGGGCGTGGTCGCCGGCGCGCGCGGCGATCAACGCGCGGCGGTGACGGCGCACGAGCAGGCGCTCGAGGCCGCGGCGGCGCTCGGCGACAAGGCGGTCCTCGGGCGCATCGAGGGGGTGCTCGCGGCGACATTGGCGAAGAGCGGCGACTACGCAAAAGCCGCGCCGCACTACGAGCGCGCGCTCGCGCTGCGGGAGGCCGCCGCCGGCAAGGATCACCCGGATGTCGCGCTGCTCCTGACGAGCCTCGGGGCCTGCTACGACCACGCGGGTGATGCGCCGCGGGCCCGGACCGCGTTCGCGCGCGCGCTCGCGATCCGCGAGGCGGCGTTCGGGCCCGCGAGCCCGCGCCTGCTCGCGACGCTGAACAACCTGGCCGATCTGCAGCGGCGGCACGGCGAGCTCGCGGAGGCGACGACGGCCATCGAGCGCGCTCTCACGATCGCGGCCAAGGCGCCGGGCCCGGCGCACCCCCTCTATCACACGGTCGCCACGACGCGCGGCGAGATCCTCCTCGCGAGCGGCAAGCTCGCCGAGGCCCGCGCGGCCCTCGACGAGGTCCTCGCGCTCGAAGAGCCGGTGCAGTCGCCCGAGCTCGCCGAAACCCTCGCCTCGCGCGCCGAGGTTGCGCTGGCCGAATCCGCGTGGGCCGCTGCGGCCGCGCTCGACACGCGCGCCATCGCCACGCTCGAGACCGCGGGCGGCAAGGACGCGCCCGACCTCTGGCGCCCGCTCGCCGGCCTCGCGCGCGCCCGGGCCGGCCTCCACGACGCCCCGGGCGCCCGCGCCGCCGCCACCCGCGCCCTCGCCATCGGCCGGGCCGCCAAGATCAGCGAGGCGGAGCTGGCCCCGGCGAAGACCCTCGCTTCGGATTGACCGCCAAGCCGCCGGGGACGGAGCCTTGGCGGTCAGTCTGGCGCGAGCGCGGTCACGAGCGCGGGCAACAGCTCGCCCGCGCGCGCGTCGACCAGCAGGGACGCGTGCGGGTCGCCTCGCGTCGGGCCATGGTTGACGATGGCGACAGGAATGTTTTGCTCGGCGGCGCGCCGCACGAAGCGGTAGCCGGAGAAGACGGTGAGGGAGCTGCCGACGACGAGCAGGACCTCGGCGCGGTCGAACGCGGCCCACGCGGCGTCGAGCGTGGGGCGCGGCACGCTGCCGCCGAAGAACACCACGTCCGGCATCAGCACGCCCCCGCACGCGTCGCACGGCACGATGCGAAAGCTCTCGACCACGTCGTCCGCGAGGTCGACGTCACCATCGGGCGCGAGCCCGTCGTGCACGCGCTCGCGCCAGCCCGGGTTCACCTCGTCGAAGCGGCCCTGCAGCTCGTCGCGCGTGCTGCGCGCGTCGCACGCCAGGCACCGCACCCGCGCGAGCCCGCCGTGGAGCTCGACCACGTCACGGCTACCCGCCGCCTGGTGCAGCCCGTCGACGTTCTGCGTGATCAGCCCGACCAGCTGCTCCTGCTCCGCGAGCGCGACGAGCGCCCGGTGCGCCGCGTTCGGCCGCGCCGCCGAGAACCGCGGCCACCCGAGGTACGCGCGCGCCCAGTAGCGCTGCCGGAGCGGCGCCTTGTCCACGAACTCGCGATGCTGGATCGGCGGGCGCTTCCGGGGCGGCGTCGTCGGGCCGCGGTAGTCCGGGATGCCGGACTCCGTCGAGCACCCGGCTCCGGTCAGCGCGACGATCGCGCGCCCGCGCAGCAGCTCCACGAGAGGGGCGGTCATCCCACCGCACCATAGCGCGCTATTTCTTGACGGCAGCGCCGGTCGAGTACAACGCCGGCTCGGCGGCCTGCGGGGCGCTCTTTTCGCTCACCGCGAAGGACTCCGCGTCGCTCGGGAACGTGCCCGCGCGCGTCTCCTTGACGTACGCGCCGACCGCGTCTTTGATCGTCGCGCCGAGCATCGCGAAGCGGCGCACGAAGCGCGGCTTGAACGCCTCGTCCATCCCGAGCATGTCGTACGACACGAGCACCTGGCCGTCACAGTCGACGCCGCCGCCGATCCCGATGGTCGGGATGTCGATCGCGGCCGTGATCTCCCGCGCGATATCCGACGGGATTGCCTCCAGCACGATCGCGTACGCGCCCGCGTCGGCCAGGGCCTTCGCGTCCGCGAGCAGCCGCGCGCGCCCGCCGCTGTCCCGCCCCTGGACCTTGAAGCCCGAGAGCTGGTGATACGACTGCGGCGTGAGGCCGATGTGGCCCATGACGGGGATGCCCGCGCTGACGAGCCGCGCGACGAGCTCGGCGTGGACCGCGCCGCCCTCGAGCTTGATGGAGTGGCAGCCGCCCTCCTTCATCAGCTTCGCCGCGTTGGCGACGCCCTGCTCGACCGAGGCCTGGTACGAGCCGAACGTCATGTCGCCGACGACGTGCGCGCGCCGCACGCCGCGCACGACGGCCCGGCAGTGATACGCCATCTCGTCGAGGGTGACCGGGAGGGTGGTGTCGTGCCCTTGCACGACCATGCCGAGGGAGTCGCCGACCAGGAGCACGTCGGCGCCGGCCTCGTCGAACAGTCGAGCGAAGGTGGCGTCGTAGGCAGTGAGCATGGCGATCTTCTCGCCCTTCTCTTTCATCTGCCGCAGGTGCTGGATGGTGACGCGACGAGGACTCGTCTGCATGCCGTCCGCCTTTCGTTTCCTGTAGCTCGCTGTCTTGGTCGCGCGCCGCGGGATGCGGCTACGCGCTTCGATCGGCTACCTGTCCGGACGCTAGCACGCGCCCGACCCCTGCTGTAGGAGATCGAGACGCGGCTGTGACCCGGGGTTCACGAACCGTGAATGGGCCCTGACGGCGACGGCCGGCCCGCGGCGTGCTGAGGGACGGTCCATGCGATCCGCTAGCGTGTCCGTCCTCGGCGTCCTGCTCCCCACCCTCCTGCCCGCGCTCGTCGCCGCCGAGCCGGCCGCCGCCGTGACCGCCGCGTCCGCGGACGCCGCGCCCGGCGCCCTGGCTGTCGGATTTCGCGTCGGCGGCTACGGCTTCCGCCGCGAAGGGGATCCGCGGCCCGGCGCGGGCTGGACGGAGTGCCGCATGAACGGCGTCGGCGTGTTCGTGCAACGCGACCTGCGCGGCCCGCTGTTCGTGGAGGGCGGGCTCGACGCCTACTTCACCCAGGCCCTCATCATGGCGTCGCCGGCCACGGACCTGCCGGTGGATCGGCTGTCGGGCCTGCTCGGCGGCGCCATCGGCGTGCGCACGCAGCTGACCGCAGGGCTCCGCGCGTACGTGCAGCTCGGCGCCGGCGTGGAGCTGACGCGCGTGTCGGTCCCGTATGGCACCGACGGCACCACGATCCGCGCGGACAAGGCGCTCCCCGAGGGCTTCTTCGGCATCGGGGGCGATCTCCGCGTCGGGCGCGGCACGTACGTCGGCGCGACGATGCGCATGCTCGTGATGGGCAACTTCAACTACGACAGCGGGCGGCTCCAGATGGGCAACGCGTGGGTGCAGCCGCCGACGGCGGACCAGGTGTTCGCCGCGTCGCCCGACATGGCGCTGCAGGGGCAGTTCTATGTCCGGCGCTCGATGTGACGGATCTCGACGCCACCCGTCGTGCGCGCGGCGGCACGCGTCGCAACCGGGGCCGGCCCCAGCGCGTCGACCGGGCGCCTCCGACACGCGGCACACCGGGACGAGCGATGACGCGCCTGGGATCGCCGGTTTCACGCGAACGACGCATCCACCCGCGTGGTCCCACGTGTGCAACGCGACGCCTATGGCCACCGCGAAGACGCTCCCCTCGGCGCAGCCTCCCCGGCCTGGCGTCACGCTCGACCGTCGCGTCTTCCTCACGGGCGCGGGGGCGCTCGCCGCCGCCGCGTTCGGGAAGCTCGCGAGCGCCGATGGCATCAAGCTCCCGCCGCTCGACGCGCCCTCGGAGAAGGCGAAGCCGCTGCCCCGGCTCGCCGAGCCGCCCGAGCAACGGCTCGGCATCGCGGTCGTGGGGCTCGGGCACCTGACGCTGGACCAGATCGTGCCGGCGTTCGCCGCGTCCCGGAGCACGCGGCTGGTCGCGCTCGTGAGCGGCGATCGCAAGAAGGCGGAGACGCTGGCGGCCCACACGGGCGTCGAGCCGAAGCGCATCTTCGACGACGCCGGCTTCGATCGGATCAAGGACGATCCTGCGATCGACGCCGTCTACATCGTGTTGCCGAACAGCATGCACGCCGAGTACACGGTGCGCGCGGCGGCGGCCGGCAAGCACGTGCTGTGCGAGAAGCCGATGGCGCCGACGGCCGCCGACTGCGAGAAGATGATCGACGCCTGCAAGCGCGCCGATCGCCGCCTGATGATCGCGTACCGGATCCAGTACGAGCCGCACAACCGGTTCGTGATGAAGGCCGTACGCGACAAGCGCTTCGGCAAGATCCGCGTGATCGAGGGCTTCAACGGCCAGAACATCGGCGACCCGGGCCAGTGGCGCCTCAAGCGCGCGCTGGCCGGCGGCGGCGCGCTGCCCGACATCGGCCTCTATTGCCTCGACACCTGCCGCTTTCTCCTCGGCGAGGAGCCGGCGTGGGTCAGCGGGACGACGTTCTCGACGCCCGGCGACGCGCGCTTCAAGGAGGTCGAGGAGACGTGCATGTTCCAGCTCGGGTTTCCGAGCGGCGCGGTGGGTAACTTCACGACGAGCTACGGCACGCACCTCTCGCGGCGCTATCGCGCGCTCGGCGACGCCGGCGGGTGGATCGGCTGCGATCCGGCGTTCGACTACAGCGGCCTCGCGGTCGAACAATCCGAGGTGCGCGGCGGAGAGCAGCTCCGCACGAAGCCCGAGATCCCCGAGAAGCAACAGTTCGCGCTGGAGCTCGATCACTTCGCGGCCGCCGTCCGCGGCAAGTACCAGCCCTACACGCCCGGCGAAGAGGGCCTGCAAGACGTGCGCATCATGGAGGCCATCTACCAGTCCGCGCGCGACGGCCGGCGGGTCGAGTTGCCGCGCGTCAGCAAGCTCGACGCGTTCCGCGGGCGCGCGCCCGATCCAGACTGAGCGGCGAGCTGCTCCCGAGCCCGGACCCCGTGAACGAGGCTTCGCGGCTCAGTTGACGTTGCACCGGGGAAGCGAGGTCTGCGTCGTGTAAGGAGAGACCGCGACGCAGCCCCGGGGACCAGGGGGGATGAGCGGCGCGGCGCTCGGGACGGTGCCGATCAGCGCCTCGTACGCGGAGCCGCCGCCCGGGCCGATATCGTCGAAATCGAACGTGTTGCCGCTCGTCGCGATGACGCCGCAGCTCGGATCGTCTCCATAGCCGTTATAGGAGCAGGTGTCGATCGCAGGGTTGCACGCCAAGAGGATCGCGGAGGCCGTGTTGTTCTTGATCGTGATCGCCGAACACGGATAGGGCGCCGCGAAGTTGGTCACGTAGATGCCGACGTTGCCGCCCCCCGCGATGGGCGTCAGGTCGAGGACCCGGTTCCCCGTGACGAGATGATGACTACCGCTGGAGATGCCGATGCCGCACTGACCGCTGTCGAACAACGTGTTGTCGAGGAACTGCATCGCCTCGGCGCGATCGTCGGCGATGATCCCACAGCCCGAATTGCTCGTCCCCCCCGTCACGTAGTTGCCCTGGGCGAGCCCGGTCGTGGTCGCGTAAAAGTTGATCGAGTCTTCCTGATTTGCCGGGAACGGGTACTTCGCATCGGTGCTTGCCTGCGTGAAATTATTCACGACCGTGACGTTCTTGCTGTTGATTGCCTGTACGTTCTGGCCGCGCGGAAATGGCCCGAGTGGATTCAACAAGTAATTGCCAATGACGCTCACGTGGTCGCTGTCGATCAGCTCCACGTTGGACTCGTTGAAGGCGATCACATTGCCCTGGATGAGAATGTCGTGGGAGCCGAGCTCGACGTTCACGCCCTCGTTGAGGTCGCAGCAGGTCGCGGCCGTCGGCTTGTTCTCCGTGTGGAGATAGCTGTCCACGATGTCGACCCCGGAGGATACGGTGTCAGATGTCGTGGTGATGTGGATCGCGTGGTATCCGCAGGGTCCGATGTCGGAATTCTGGAAGGTGACGTTGGTCGCCCCGTCGATGACGACACAATCACCGCTGACCGTGCTGATGCGGTAGTTTGAAAACGTTTTG
>JANXOM010000414.1 GCA_025353585.1 Deltaproteobacteria bacterium | reverse complement strand
TGGAGGATCGGTCCGTGTCCGGACGTGACAAACGTGACAGCGACCCCCGGAGCCTGCGCCCGGGCGCCCCCGGAAGCGGATGTCGCCGCCCCGCCCGCCGCATGCCGACGCGGTAAGCTTGGAGGGGCGTGCGCCGGTCATGGTTCGTCATCGTCAGCCTGTGCGGCCTCGCGCCGCTCGCCTGCGGCCGCCTCGGGTTCGACGAGGGGAACCACGCCCTCGACGCAGCGCCCACCGCCGATGCGCCGGCCGGCGACGCCGACCCCGGTCCGCTCGTCGAGTGCCCGGCCGGCTTCCTCTCGGTCCCCGCGCACGACGAGCTCGGCGTGCCCGCGTTCTGCGTGATGCAGTTCGAGGCCAAGGCCTGGTCCGACACGAACGGCGACATGACCGTCGAGCCCGGCGAGATCGACGCCGACGGCTGCGGCACGCCCGCCTGCACGGCCGACTGGGGCAGCGACACCGAGCTCCCCGTCTCCGCGCCGGCCGGCATTCCCTGGCGCGCCGTCAGCGCGAGGACCGCCGCCGCCGCGTGCGAGAAGATCGGCCCCGGGTTCCATCTCGTCGCGAACCGCGAGTGGATGGCCATCGCGCGCGACGTCGAGCGCGTCGGCGCCAACTGGTCCGGCGGCGTCCCCGGCGCGGGCCGCATCGCCGAGGGCCGCACCGATGGCTCCAAGGGCTCAGATGGCCTCACGTACGCCGCCGTCACCGACCCCGCCGATCCGTACAGCGACACCGGTGACTCCGCCGCCGAGGCGCCCGGCTCCGGCGAGGAGCAGCGCCGCACCCTCGCCCTCCGCAACGACCTCGTGATCTGGGACTTCGCCGGCAACGTGCAGGAGTGGATCGACTGGACCGCCGGCGCCCCGTTCGATCCGCCGCCCGCGTGCGTCGCCGCCGAGCTCCCCGCGTTCGGCTGCGCCGGCATGGTCCCCGACGACTACGACTCGAGCGTCGGCACCTACGACTCCGCGCAGGGCGTCGGCATGATCCTCGGCGGCTCCGGCAACGCCGCCCGCCGCAGCGGCCAGAACGGCGATCGCGACAGCGGCTTCGCCGGCATCTACGCGCTCAACATGAACCGCAACGTCGGCGAGACGTTCCCCGGCACCGGCTTCCGCTGCGTCTACCGACCCTGAGGCTTCCCGGGCGACGGCACAGGCGGCGGCGGCGCGGCCGGATCCGGCGCCTCCTTCGGCGGCGGCTTGACGCCCGGCGCGGCGACCACCGGATACCCGCGGCGATGCCACTCGTTGACGCCCTCGTCGAGGACGACCGCGTTCTTGTAGCCGCGCTTGCGCAGCTCGTCCATCACGATGCCCGACAGGTGGTGCGGGCACGCGCAGTACGCGATCGTCCACGTGCCGTCCTTCGGGATCTGATCGAGCCGCGTCATGTCGTGGTACGGGATCGAGACCGCCCCCTCGACGTGCACCTGCCGCCACTCCGACGGCGGCCGCGCGTCGATGATGATCAGCCGCTGCTTCGCGTCGAGCGCCGCCTTCACCTGGTCGACCGAGACGTACTTGTCCTCGGTCAGCTTGAACACGGGCGTCTTGCCCTTGGGGTTGATGACGAGCGGCTCGTCACCCGTCGGCGCGGGCAACAGCGGCTGCGGCGCCTGCGCCTTGCCGGCGAAGTTGCGGACGTACGCCGTCACGTCGTCGATGTCCTGCGTCGAGAGCGCGCCCTTCCACGCGACCATCTTCGTGTTGGGCCGGCCGTTCTCGATCGCGTAGTGAATGAACGCGTCGGACGCGACCTCGAGGAAGCGCGGGTTCGCGAGGTGAATCGCCTGGCCGCGCGCGACGGTGTCGCCATGGCAGCTCTGGCAGTTCTTCTGGTAGAGCGCCGCGCCGCACGTGACGTCGCCGGCGGGCGCGAGCGGGGCCAGCTCCTTCAGCGGGACGCCGCCCGTCGTGCGGATGAGGGCGATGAGGCCAGTGATGGCGGCGTCGTCGAGGGGCCCGCCGAGCTGCTTCGAGTACGCCGCCATCGACGTGCCCGGCCGCCCGAACGCGATCGAGCGCCGCAGGAAGTCGTCGGTCGCGGACTCGGCGAACGTCGGGCTGACGAGCGACGGCGCGTGGTCCGCGGCGCCGCCCTCCATCTTCGCCGCGTGGCACACCGCGCAGAGCGTGAGATAGGCGTCCTTGGCGGAGAGCTTCGATGGATCCACGCGCGCGCTGCCGCTCCCGGCCGGCGGCGGCGCACCCGAACCAGGCGACGGCGTGGCGCCTCCGCTGCCACACGCCGTCACGGCGACCATCACGACGAGCGACGCGAGCAACGGCGACTTCACGTCGCCGACTATGCCGCGGGGCTAGCGGTGCCGCCAGCGACCCTCGACCCAGACGTGACCGCGGCGACCGCGGCTCCAGCGTCCCGGCTCCCAGACGTACCCCGAGCGCTCGCGCTCGTAGTAGCCCTCGTGCCAGATGTAGCGGCCGTGCTCGTAGCGGTAGCGGCCATCGATGTAGATGTAGCCGGCGCGCGGGGCGGCGACGTAGACCTGCGGGGCCGGCGGCTCCGCGTCCACCTCGACCTCCACGACCGGCTGCGGCGAGGCCACCGTGGCGGTCCCCTCGGCGTAGCAGGCGCCGAGCGACCCTGCGATCAGTGCACCAAAGACGAATTGCTTGATCATCGTTATCTCCTTCAAGGCTATCGAGCTGTCCGCTAGAGCAAACCCGGTACCACTCCGAACCCCGCGTTATTATGATCGGTTCGGCCGTGACCGTGAAGAGCTGGTCACGCCAAGCGTTGTCCCGGCCCCGGCGACCGGCACGAACGCTGCGCGGCCCGCCGGGCCGAGACGTTGCCAGGCACTAAGACGCCCCCGCTGGCGTATCATTCAACGATGTCTCGTGCGCGCGGCGCTGTCTGCCTGGCCCTGCTCCTCGCGAGCGGCGGCTGCAAGGCGGCGATCGGCGATGCGCCGGGTGGCCGCCAGGGCGACCCCGACGCGCAGGGCGGCAGCGGTCACGACGCGGACCTCGGCGGCAGCGACGCATCCATCCCGCCCGATGCCCCGCTCGGGATGTTCTCGAACCCGCAGCCGATCCCGACCGCGGCCACCACGGCGCAGGAGGACGACCCGGTGCTGTCGTCCGATGGCCTCGAGCTCATCTTCGCTCGCGACAGCGGCGGCGCGACGGGCAAGGACCTGTTCCGCGCGACCCGGGCGACGGCCGCGGACGCGTTCGGCGCACCCGCGGCGCTGACCGCGTTCAACACCGCCGGGCCCGAGGAGAGCCCGCGCCTCTCGCCCGATGATCTCACGCTGTTCTGGGCCAGCAACCAGGACGTGATGTCCGCGACCCGGACGAGCACCGCCGCCTCGTTCGGCGCGGCCACGCCGGTCGCGTTCGTCAACACCAACCTCTACGAGAAGTGGTTCGACGCGTGCCCGAACGGCTACTACCTCGTCACGCGCGCGAACCCGCCCGACGGCCAGGACTTCTTCGAGGGCACCGTCGGCACCGCGCCGACGGGCCCGGTGCCCGAGCTCAACTCCGCCGCGAACGAGATCTCGACGTCGCTGTCGCCGGACTGCCTGACGCTCTACTTCGCGTCGAACCGCGCCGTCGGCGCCGCGAACCCCGTGCACATCTACATGGCCACGCGCGCGAGCCTCACGGACAAGTGGTCGGCCCCGACGGTGGTGGACACCTTCGGCCCCCCGACCGTCGACGACGAGGACCTCTACCTCACGGCCAACGGCCACTTCGCCATCTTCGCCTCGACCCGCGGCAGCAGCGGCACCAAGGACCTGTTCCTCTCGACGCGCTGAGACTCTCCCGGATTGACCGGAGGACCAACCTCAGATGTCGGCGCCGATCGGGGACGGCTCCTCGTTCGCGCCGCTGTCGGGGTCGAGGTGCGACGTGAAGTCGATCCGCAGGTAGTGCAGCAGGGCCTTGGGCGCCGTGCGGTCGCTATAGCCGTCGACGAAGTTGTCGTTGTAGAGGCCCGCGAACGTGGACTCCGCGCCGTCCTGCTCGTTGATCATGTACGTCACGAGGCCGGCGGTGTTGCCCGCGAACAGCGCCCGCGGGATCGCGGCCTCCGTGTACATACCGGCGTTCGCGGAGGTCGGCGTCGTCGCGTCGGACGCCCAGTCGGACCCGTTGTAGTTCTCCTGCGACCGGAGCGTGCCGTCGCTCTTGAAGCGGAAGTAGTGCTCGGCGCCGAAGCCCGCCGGCATCGTGATCTGCTGCGTGTTGTAGCGCTGGCTGACCGTCGCCCCCGTCGCCGCACCCGGGTCGACGTCGACATACGCGAACAGCCACTTCGTGCCGGCATCGGACGTCGTCGTCGCGAGGTCCGGCCCCGCGTAGCCGATGTAAATGTTGACGGCGTCCCACGTCACGTACGCCGAGAACGTCGGCGAGGACGTGGTGGCGAACGTCTCGCCGGCCGTGAAGTCGTCCGTGCCGTCGATCGCGATCGTGTGGCTGACGGCGCTCCCGCCGCCGCCGCTGCCGTCGACCAGCGTCGTGCCGTCGCGATGCGCGTCGATCGGGCGGCTGTCAGTCGGGGCGTGCCCGTCGAGCTTCGGGTTGTTGTTGTCGCCGCCGCACGCAGCGACGAAGAGCACGAACGCGATCGGGTACCGCATGCCGCGCAATCTAGCGGAAACGACAGGCCGCGTGACCCAGGATCTGCGGGCCATCGACCGTTCCGGTCGGGGTCGGCGCCCAGCCGCGCGCGACGCGATCGTCGAGCAGCTCGTCGGCGGTCGGGCGATGGTCCCACACGGAGACCGCGGTGATCGCGCCGAGTCACGTCGTGTCGAACACGAGGAACCGGCCCGCGCGGACGACGACCACGTCCTGCGTGTACTCGTCTTGCGCGACGATCTCCACGATCGTGAAGTCCGGGCGCCGGACAACATCCTCGAGCGTATGCAGCCGCGAGACGGCCTCGCGCTCGTCCGGAATTGCCTCGCCGCGCAACGCGTCCACGTCTGGAGTGTAGCCCGGCCGCGCGAGGCACGCGCGTCGTAAACTTCGCCCGCGCCGCTGCGATCGGTTCGGCGCGCTCGTGAGCCCGACCGTCGCCCTCATGGGCCGCGCGCTGGTGCCCGTCCACGACGGCTCGGGCCCCGCTCGCGCCCCGGCGGAGCGGGTCTTCGCGGGCGATCTCCTCCATCCGGGCGCCGGCGGCGGAGCCGACGAGCCGAACGACAGAGCCGCGATCGATGCGCGGTCACTGCCCGCGTTACGATGGCCCCGTGGAGCCGATCGCCATGCGCATCGATGGCGACGCCCGCGCCCTCCGCGGCTCGCGGCGAGATGTCCGGCCCGCCGTGCTCGTGGTGCTCGAGAGCAGCCTCGCCGAGCTCGCCGTGGGCCGCGCCACCCATCGCCTCGACCGCGCGAACCTCGCGCTCCTGCCCGCGCGCACCAGCTACAAGCTGACGTCGCGCAGCCCGGCGGCCCGCGTGCTGACGCTGCGGCTCGCCCCCGCGGCGCTCGCCGGGGCCATCGCGGAGTACGCGCCCCACGTCGACGCGCCGACCTATGCGGCGATCCTCGGCGCCGTGCGCGTGCTGCCGCGCACCCGCTGGCTCGACGAGCTCCTGCACCGCTACGTGTTCGAGCGCGACGTCTGCGAGAAGCACGCGAGCGCGGCGGCCCGCTTCCTCGAGACCGAGCTGACCAAGGAGCTGTACTTCGTCGGCAAGGAGCAGCTCGAGGCCCGCGCCACCCCCGCGCGCACCTCCGTCGTGCACGAGGAAGACGTCCTGGCGCGCCGGGCCCGCGAGCACATCGAGGACCACCTGTTCGAGGCGCTACGCGTCACCGATCTCGCCCGCGCGTGCCACGCCAGCGAGTCCACGCTCCTCCGCGCGTTTCGCCGCGAGCTCGGCGTCGCGCCGATCGCCTACCTCCGCGCGCGCCGCCTCGATGAAGCCCGCCTGCTCCTCCGCGCGGGCCGCTACACCGTCGGCGAGGTCGCCGCGCGCGTCGGCTACGCGAACCTCGCGGCGTTCACGGCCGCGTTCCGCCGCCGCTTCCGCGAGCTCCCGTCGACGCTGGCCCGTGACGCGCGCGCGACAGCCTTTGACGGCTCCGCGTGAGCCGGCGGCGGTAAGACCACGGCATGTGGACGAAGCTCCTCGGGGTCGCGGCGCTCGCGGGCTGTGCGGCAACGCAAGGCGTGGGGCTCGATGCCTCGGCGCCGCCGCCGTCCGATGGCGCGGCCGATGCCGGCGCGGCTGCGCTGCCGTTCGGCGCGACCGTCGAGCCGGGCGGCGTTGCTTTCCGCGTCTGGGCGCCCCACGCGGCGGCCGCGGCCGTGGTCGTGGCCGGCACCGCCACGCCGATGACGCCGTCCGGCGGCGGGATCTACGTCGCCCACGTGCCCGGCGCCGCCGCCGGCGCCTCGTACGTCTATCGGTTCATGTCGCCGACCGGCACGATCGACCGCCTCGATCCGTACGGGCGGCAGCTCACCGCCGACGGCCTCGCCTCGCTCGTCGTCGATCCCGCCGCCTATACGTGGCAGACGCCCACGTTCACGCGCCCCGCCCGCGCGGACGCCGTCGTCTACGAGCTCCATGTCGGCAGCTTCACGCCGGACGGCACGCTCGCCGCCGCGCGCGCCCGCCTCGCCGACCTCGCCGCGCTCGGCGTCAGCGTCGTCGAGCTCATGCCCGTCCAGGCGTTCGGCGCCGGCCACACCGGCTGGGGCTACAACCCGCAGCTCTACTTCGCGCCCAAGGCCGCGCTCGGCAGCCCGGACGACGCGCGCGCGTTCGTCGACGAGGCGCACCGGCTCGGCCTCGCCGTGTGGCTCGACGTCGTCTACAACCACACCGATGGCTGGAGCCAGGCCCCGCTCCGCTGCTTCGACGGCGACTGCCCGGGCGGCGCGGCCGGCGTGTACTTCTTCGGCGCCGGCGCCTACGCGACGACCCCGTGGGGCCCGCGCCCCGACTACACCGAGCCGCGCGTCGCCGAGATGATCCTCGCCGCCGACGACTGGTGGCTCGGCGAGATGCACGGCGACGGCTTCCGCTGGGACTCGGTCTCGAACATCCGCGCCCTCGACGGCCAGGGCTCCATCCCCGGCGGCGCCGAGCTCCTGCGGGCGGCGAATGACCGGGCCCACGCGGCCGGCGCGCTCAGCGTCGCGGAGGACCTCAAGGGCGACGCCGCGATCACGGCGTCCACCGCCGATGGCCACGGCTTCGGCTTCGACGCGCAGTGGGACGGCTTCGGCTACGACATCGCCGCGCAGCTCGCGACCTCGAGCGACGACGCGCGTGACCTCGGCGTCGTGCAGCGCGCGCTGACCGGCGGCTACGGCGGCGACCCGTTCGCGCGCGTGCTGTTCGTGGAGGACCACGACACCGTCGGCAATGGCGGGGCGCGGTTGCCGTCCAAGATCGACCCGGCGGCGCCCGAGAGCCTGTTCGCCCGGCGGCGCGCGATGCTCGGCGGCGTGCTGCTGCTGACCACGCCCGGGGTGCCGATGCTGTTCATGGGCCAGGAGCAGCTCGCGACCGGCACGTTCGCGAGCCCGCCGCTGCCGCTCGCGGCGGCGACGGCGGCCGGCGTGAAGATGGCCGCGTTCTATCGCGACGCGATCCGGCTGCGCCGCAACCTCGACGGCGGCGCGGGCGGGCTCGCCGAGGGCGGCGTGGAGATCGTGCAGCGCAACGACGCGGCCAAGGTCATCGCGTACCGGCGGTACGGCGCGTCGGGGCAGGACGTGCTCGTGCTCGTGAACCTCGAGAACAAGGCGTACACGCGCTACGACATCGGCGTGGCCGATCCGGGGCCGTGGCGAATCCGGCTGTCGACGGACCGCGCGGCGTACGGCGATGATTTTCCGGTGGGCCCGACGGGCTCGGTGACGGCGGTGGCGGGCGCGAAGGACGGGAAGCCGTACACGCTGTCGCTGCCGATCGGCGCGTACGGCGCGCTCGTGCTGAGCAAGTAAAGATGGAGACGCGCGCGCTGGGGCGGACGGGGCTGCGCGTGTCGGCGCTCGGGCTCGGCGCCGGGCCGCTCGGCGACGCGGCGCTCGCGGACGAGGCGGCCGTGGCTCTCGTGCAGCGCGCGGTCGATGCGGGCGTGACGCTCGTCGACACCGCGCCGAGCTATGGCGCGTCCGAGGCGCGGATCGGGCGCGCGTTGCAGGGCGGCGGCCGGCGCGAGCGCGTCGTGCTGGTGACGAAGGGCGGCTACGGCGTGCCCGGCGTGGCGGACTGGACCCCGGCGATCGTCGAGGCGGGCATCGCGCAGGCGCTCGCGCGGCTCGGCACGCCGTGGCTCGACGTGTTCGTGCTGCACTCGTGCGACGCGGCGACGCTGGAGCGGATGCTGCCGGCGCTCGTGCGCGCGCGGGCCGGCGGGGCCGTGCGGGCGATCGGCTACAGCGGCGACGGCGACGCGCTCGCGTGGGCCGTGCGGTGCGGCGCGCTCGATGTCGTGGAGTGCTCGGTGAACGTCGTCGACCAAGCGGCGCTCGCGGCGGTGGCCCGTGGCCGGCTGCCGGACGCGCAC
>JANXOM010000374.1 GCA_025353585.1 Deltaproteobacteria bacterium | reverse complement strand
CGGAGGCAGTCGAGGTCACGGTACCGCCCGCGGTCGAGCACGGCGTCACGTCGATGATCACCGCGCTCGCGTCATAGAATTCCTCCACCCGCTGTCTCAAACGCGTTGACACGTTCCGCGGCGTCGATCCACCGCGGGCTCGTGGCGCTGATCAACGATCCGGCGCTGGGTTGCGCTCGGCGCGTCCACAACCGGACCGCCACGGCCGGCTACTCGTCTTGACTTGCGGCTTCGATCTCGAAGTAGGCAGTACGCAGGCCACGGACAGTCTCGGAACCCTACTTGTGGCCGGACGGACGCCGGCTGCAGGTACCACCGCCCACATGGATCGAGTAGCGGTTCACGCGTTAACCGAACGCTTCATCTCGCACATCGAGGCACAAGAACTGGCGTTCTGCGGCGGGATCGCCCCCGCGGTCGGCGGTCTCCGTTGCGGCCACAAGGATGATCGCGCGAGGGGAGCGATTCCCGACGTCAGCATTCGACGGGTGAGCTACGCGATGCCTGGCACTCCTAACAATCGATCTCGATACAACGCAGGTCCGCGTAAACGTTGGCTCCTGGCCGATTAGAGTAACTCCACGAGATCTCCTGCTCGCGTGTTCAGTGTCAGACCTGGGCGCTAGTTTCAGTCCCACAAGGAGACCGGAATGCACGAGAGCAACACGCCGCAGCAACTGGGGCGGACCGCAACGACTGTCCACGATCCTGCATGGGAGAACGCGTTCGAGGTGCAGCTGACGGGGGAGATGACCGCGTCGGTGATGATCTACGCGAAGAAGCGCGCCGAGTGGATCCAGAGGACCACGAAGCGCCACGACACCTTCCTCGCGCGTGAGCTGTATCAGGACGCCGTCACCGACACGTGGCTCGGCGACGTCACGTGGGATCCCGCGAAGGTGCCGCTGGAACTTCATCTCAAACGGACGATCCGCAGCCGTTCCGCGGCGCGCGTCGAACACCTCATGCAGTTCCCCGAAGATCGCGTGCGCAACCTCAAGCTCGACATGGAGACGAGGATGTCCGACGCGATGGAGGTCGGGCAGGCCACCGATCTGACCAGCTACGTCGACGACGTCGTCGCCAGGCTCTACGAGCTGGCGAGTGACGACACCGAGGTCGTGCAGATCCTCGATTGCTTCGCCAGCGACCAGATCGAGCGCCGCGACATCATGCGCGTGACCGGCCTCGATCGGCTTGCCTATCACAACGCTCGCCGCCGCCTGGTGCGGCTCGTCGAGCAGCTTCCCAATGAACTGCGTGAGCGCGCCATCCGGGCGATGGCGTGAGGAGTTGATCATGAACGAACAACAGAAGAAGAACTTCCGCATCTACGAGGCCGTCTCGCACGAGGCTGCTATGGACGCGTCCGAGGCAGGCGTCGACCTCACCGACGAGGAGCGCGCCGAGGCATATCGCTTCGCCGAGGAGTTCCGCACGAGCATCCGCGCCAAGCGGCGCGCGGACCGGGCGGCGCAAATGAAGGAGCGCGTCCGGCCGTCGATCCTCGTAATGGCCCGCGATGCGGTCGAGCGGTGGCTCCGCGAGCTGTTCGCAGCGTATCCGACCGCAGTGATCGCGCACCGCGATCTGACCGAGCTGAGCGATGACGATCTCCGCACGGCGCTCGAAGATGCGCTGACGCTGATCGAACGCATGTCCTGAACCGCGAACAAGCAAGCAGGGGGAGCTATGGCGGAATCACACGACTCCGATCGGGACACGTTTACGCGCATTCTGGTGGCGCTCGCCGTCAACGACGCCGATCCGCTGCCGACGAGATCTGAGATCGATCAACTCGCCGACGAGGTGATCGAGTGGGAACATCACCTCCAGTGCGAATTTCGTCGGGCCGCAATCGCCGATCAGATCGCGCGACTCTCGCGCACCGAAATCGAGGCGCGACTTGCCGCACAGCTCGCGCCCACGGCGTGCTGCACCCAGCTGATGTCGACGAGCGCCGGCGATCCTTGCGCGCTCACGGACGATGACCTCCGCGCTCAGCTGGTCGAAGTCGAGACCTTCAGCGACCGGATGGCCGCGTAGTCATGGCCGCGCTCCGGGGTCAAAAGAAGTCGGCCGACGAGAAAGCGGCCGAAGCCGCGCGCCACGCCGCGATCCGCGCGCAGGCGATCGCCGCGACCGCATCGCTTGGCGTGCAGGCCGCAGATGGTGCGGGTGCGATCGACATCGAGAAGCTCGCGGATCTGCTCGGCGCCGAGATCGTCTACGGCGACCTCGACGGCGCGAAGGCGCGCGTGGTTCAGATCGGAGATCGCGCGCGGATCATCATCTCGAAGAAGATCGTCGGCGTCGGCGCGATCCGGTTCTGTATCGCGCACGAGATCGGCCACCTACTGCTCAAGCACTACGCCCAAGGCGATGCGCTCGGGCGGGCATTCAAACGCCAGCGGACTTGCTCGCCGCTGACGTCCGACGGCTCCGAGATCGAGCGCGACGCGTGCGTGTTCGCGACCGAGTGCCTCATGCCCACGCCGCTTGCCGGACCAATGTGCCAGGTTGCGCCGATCTCGTTCGATCCCGTGCGCGCGATCGCGAGCGCGTTTGCCACGTCCTTGCAGGCGAGCGCGATGCGGTTCGTCGAGTTGACCTCCGAGCGGTGCGCGGTGGTCTACATGCAGCGGGGCCGCGTGCTTTGGGCCAAGAAGAGCCCCGGGTTCCAGGCGTGGATCCCGGACGGCCGTGCCGTGGAGCCGAACTCGGCCGCGTCCGACTACTTCGATGACGGTCACCTGGAGGCGAGTCGGGTACTCCCTGCCGCGACGTGGTTCCCGCGCGAGACGCACACCAAGGACGCGACGGTGTACGAGCACATGACGGCGATCCCGGAGCAGGCCGCTGCGTTCTCGCTGCTGTGGTTGCCGCGTGCGTGAGTGACGAACCGCTTGAGCCTCTCGTCCGAGTGAAGACGGTGTCGAGTTGGAGCTCTTGGGACCACCTTTCCAGCTCCTTAACGGCGACGAGCTCGATCCCGGACACCCGGTCCTCAAGCGGCTGGGCCCTTGATTGCGGAGTCCCGCTGATGCCCCCGCCACGGAGGCCGTACCGGCCGACACCAACACCGACGCGGCACCGCACGACACCAACTCCGCACCGTCGCTCTAGCAGTCCCTGCGCGCGAAGCATCGTCGCATCCAGTGCCGACGTAGCGACCGCGTGCTATCCCGCGCCGATGGCGGACCAAGGGGCGTGGCCCAAGGAGAGGATCAAGCAGCTCGCCGAGGAGTCGGGGAAGCCTCTCGAAGTCTTGTGCGGCCAAGCGTTCCTCAAGTCGCGTACCGGCTCGTGGAAAGCGCAGCTCGGTTCGTACTTCCAGGACGGTGAGCGTGTCCGCGAGCTCGACGTGCTCGCCGAGCGTCAAGAGGTGCTGCCGAAGACCGGCATCTTGTGCCGAATGCGCGCCCTCGTGTCCTGCCGCGGATTCCCGCCCGATGCAGCTCCGCTCGCCTACTCGATCGAACACGCTTCCCCGCTGCTCCGAAAGCCGAGCCTGCTCGCGACGTATCGGCGTCCCAGCACCCATGTGACGCCGCGAGAGGACCGAGAGATATCGATCCTGCTCGGCCTGGACATGGCACCCGTGCTTACGTCGGCGCTGGGGCTGGAAGCACAGCGAGAGATCGTTGCGCTCGACGTGATCCAGCAGGACAAGGAGAAGCAGCGGAAGGGCGGGAAGGCGACGAATGCGGCCGCCGTCGAGCAGGCTGTCGAGCCATGCCTCAAGCTCAAAGGCGACGAGCGCATCTATGGTGCGATCGACAGCGCAGTGAAGGCCGCGTTCTACTGGGGGACGGCCGACCACCAGAGCGCGCTCGATGGGTACGTCACG
>JANXOM010000299.1 GCA_025353585.1 Deltaproteobacteria bacterium | reverse complement strand
GCGCGCCATCGCGCGCGCACGCACCCGCCGCCGCGCACGCCATCGCCGCCGCGACCACGCCGGACCGAGCCACGCGCCACATGCCCAGGAACGCCGGCCCCCGCCGCGTTTATTCACCGACCCGGCTCGCGGTAGTGTCCCCGTCGATGCTGACGCTTCACTACTCTCCGAGCACCGCGAGCTTCGTCGTCTACTGGCTGCTGATCGACCTCGCCGTGCCCCACGAGCTGCGGCGCGTGGACCTCGCGGCCAGCGAGCACAAGCAGCCCGCCTACCTGGCGCTCAACCCCGCCGGGGTGGTCCCGACGCTCGTCCTGGACAATGGCCAGCCGCTCTGCGAGGCGGCCGCGATCGTGATGCACCTCGCCGACGCGCATCCGGGCGCGCACCTCGCCCCGCCGGTCGGCACGCCCGCCCGCGCCGCGTTTTATCGCTGGGTGCTGTTCTGCGCGAACACGCTGCAGCCGGCGTATCGCGCGTGGTTCTACCCCGACGAGCCGGCCGGCCCGGAGAACGCCCCGGCGAGCAAGGAACACGCGCGGGCGCACCTCGAGGCGGCGTGGGCGCTCGTCGCCGCACACCTCGCCGCACATGGCCCTTACCTGCTGGGCGCGGACGTCTCCGCCGCGGACTTCCTGCTCGTCATGCTCGCGCGCTGGGCGCGCAACATGCCGCAGCCCGCTGACCGGTGGCCCGCGGTTCTGCGCCTCGCGCAGCTCATGAAGCAGCGGCCGTCGTTCGGCGAGGTCTACGCGCGGGAGGGGCTCACCGACTGGACGTAGGGCCTGCGGCGCGAACCGGTGACCCCTCGATGTGCTCCGCTCTCACAGCGCCTCGTACGCGATGGCTTCGCCGCGTGCGGTCACCGGGTCAGGCATCGCCATCCTCGACGAGGATGTGCACGCCATACGCGTCGGGCTCGATCGCGTGCCCCCGCCGCCGCGCGAGCTCGCCGGTGATCGCCGCGCCGAAGAAGAACACCTGCGCGGAGTAGTGGACCCACAGGAGCAGCATCACGATCGAGCCGCCCGGCCCGTAGAGCACGTCGAGCGCCTTGTGACCGAGGTAGAGGCCGATCAGGGCCGTGCCGAGCGAGAACAGGAGCGCCGTCACGAAGGCGCCGCGCCAGGCGTCGTGCCAGGCGAGCTTCGCGTCGGGCAGCACCTTGAAGATCGCCGCGAACATCAGGGTCGTCGTCACGACCGACACGACCGCCTCGCCGGTGCGGAACATCAGGTGGGCCGCGCCGCCGCCGAGCTCGTCCGTCGACGCGGCGAGCACGGTCTTCACGACCACGTTCGAGATGATGAGCACGCCGACGAACAGCACCATCAGGAGCGCGAAGCCGCGCTTGCGCAGCTGCTTCCAGACCTTGCCGCGCAACCCGCGGCCCGAGCGGGCGTGGACATCCCACATATGGTTGAGCGCGCGTTTCATCTGACTGAACAGACGGGTCGACGCGTACACGAGCACCACGCCGCCGATCACGCTCGCGAGCCCGCTGCGCTTCGTCTCGTTCGCGCGCTGGAGCAGGCTCAGGATCGTCTGCGCGCCCTCCTCGCCGATCCAGCGCGAGAGATCCTCGAGCACCGTCGTGCGGCCGCGCTCCGAGCCGACGGTCACGCCGGCGACCCCGAGGGCGATGTACAGGAGCGGCGCGATCGATAGCAGCGATGAAAACGCGACCGCCGCCGCGAGCATGCGACCGCCGTGGCGCGAGTACGACCGCGCGGAGTCCGCGAGCAAAGACCGCGTGGCCGCGAACATGTCCACCGCGATCATACGCGAGACGGTGTGACGCGCTCGGCTCCGCTTGCCCGCGAGGCGAAGCCGGGGCAGCGGGCCGGGCCTCCTCTGCGACGAGCGGCTGACTCGGTGACCACTCGAGGCAATTCGATAGCGCGAGCGCCGGTGCGCCAGGGCGCAGCGCGGCGGAGTCCGCTACCGGGCGTACTGGTCGAGTACGCGGCGAAGCCTTCGCGAGCGATGCGACGTGAGCGCGAGCCACATCGAGTGGTCTCCGGGTCAGCGCTTGCCGGGCGGGAGGCCATCGTTGCGCGAGATGACCTTGGCGGCGAGCAGGGTCTGGACGACGCGGAGCACGTCGTCAGACCCGGAGGCGACGGCGCCCTGGCCGCCCGCGCCCGTCGAGCCGAAGTTCACGAACTGCCCGTTCGCGAGCGCGGAGGCGACCTCCCGGGTCAGCTTCGGGGCCAGCTCGAGCCGCCGCAGGTCCATGTAGGCCTCGCCCGACTGGGTGAGCGCCTGCGCCTTGAGCTTGATGGCGGCCGCCTCGGCCTCGGCGACGGCCAGGATCCGCGCCGCCTGGGCCCGCCCCTCGGCCTCCTGCGCGATCACGTTCTGCTCGGCGTCCGCGCGCGCCTGCGTGATCTGGCTCGCCGCGAGCTCGGCCTCGCGCTGCATGCGGACCATGCCTTGCTTCGTCGCCTCCGCCTTCGCGATGTCGGCGCCGTTCGATGCGATCTGCATCGCGAGCGCGCGCTCCTGATCGTTGATCTTCTGCTGCGCCTCGAGCTGCGCGATCCGCGACCGTTGCTCCTCCTGCGCTTGCACCACGTCCGCGCTCGCCTTGGCGCGGGCGGCCGACTCGCGGCGACGCGCATCGGCGACCTCGCTGAGCACGGCCTTGATGTTGAGGCTGTTGAACGTCAGCCCGAGGTCGAGGAGCTCGCGCGAGCAGGCGTCCTTGATGATGACCGCGAGCTCGTCGTCCTCGCCCGTCTTCGGCGGCGACAAGGTCGCGACGTTACCCGTCACGGCGGCCGCGCTGCGCGCGTTGAACAGCTGGTCGTGCCACAGCAAGTTGATCGCGCGCCGGCCGGCGGACGAGAGCACGTCCGTCAGCGTCGAGAGCTGCTCGCTCTGCGACTTCGAGAAGAACTTGTTCGCCGCCGTGTTCACCATGCCCTCGTCCTCGCCGACGCTGACGATGGCCGACGCGCGCACGGTCACCTTGACCGGCGCCGGGCGGCTGCCGGGGTCGATGTCCGCGGTCTGATCCGTGATCTCGATGTCGACGTTGATCGCCTGCGCCGGGATGCGCCGCGTCTGCGTGATCACGGGGACGACCATGGCCTTGCACGGGCCGCGATAGATCCGCAGGTGACGCCCGCGGCTCGCGAGCAAGATCTCGCCGGCCTCCACGCTGCGCAAGAAGCTCGTGACGATGATGGACGTGAGCAGCAAGACGCCGACGACCGCGCCAGCTGCGATGATGAGAGATAGTTCCACGATGTGCCTCCGGGAGCTGAGCTCCGCACCGGCACCTTACCCCCCGAGGACAGAAACGGTGAGCCGTTCGTGGCGAGCATCCACGTCCTCGACGCGCAGCCGGTCGCCCACGCGGACTGGAATCGTCTTCTCGGCGTCGGTCAGGCGCGCCGAGAACTGCACCAGCCGGCCGTCGCGCAGCACGGCGACGATGCCCCGGCCGTTGCGAAACGCGGTGACGGCCTTGGCCTCGGCGAGGATCGCCGTGTCGAGCGCGGAGCTCGGTTGGCCCTGGAAGCGAAACACGAGCCGCCAGATCGGCGTGACGGCGAAGCGCTCGACCAGCGCGGCGGGCACCGCGGCCAGCGCAGCGGCGATGACCGGCGCGAAGCCGGCCGCGGCGACGAGCGCGTTCGCGAACGCGCCGAACAACGCGAGCAGGCTGAACACGAGGCGCGGCGTCGGCACGAAACGCAGCCAGCGCCGGTCGCCGTGGCCCTCGACGAGGACGAGCGCGGACGAGCTGCCGAGCGCGTGGTGCGCGGCGGCGACGGTCGTGGCCGCCGTCGCGCCGGGTCCGAGCTTCGCCACGCTGCCCGCGTGCAGGTGATGCCCGCCGCCGCCGTGGCGCGCGAAGGCCGGGATGGCCATCACGACGAGACCGGCGAGGCCGATCACCATGAGCGTCAGGAACATCGTTTGCGTAGCATAGCGCCCGCCGCGGCTAGAGGACGCGCAGGCTCGTCGCCCCGACGAGCAACACGTTCCGCGTGCCGGGGATCGCGACCACGCCGAGCTCGTCGGCCTCGGCGCGCGGGCCGCTCGCGTGGGCGCGGCGGACCTCGGCCGCGCGGTCGTGGTTGCCCTCCGCGGCGGCGTCGCTGGCCACGCGCTCGGCGCTCGGGTCCACGCAGCGCGCGAGGTCGACCGGCGCGAGCCGGTAGCGCTCGCCGGTGACGAGGTCCTCGCGCCAGTAGGCATCGGCGGACTCGAGGGTGAGCCAGCGATACCAGCCGCCGAGCAAGCGTCCGCCGCCGCGACGGACCAGGCGGTGCTCGCGGTCGAAGACGGCGTAGCCCTCGTCGGGCCCGCCGACGTGCGCGGCGGCGCCGTCGGCCGTCGCGGTGCGCGTGATCCGCTGGACCTCGCCGTCGAGCGCGAGCGCGTAGCCCGCGGGGCCGAGCACGAGCGCGGGCGCGCGGGCGCGCGCATCTTCGTCGAGCAGATCCGTGGCCGGATAGCCGCCGTCGTCGACCGGCACGTGCACGAAGAACACGGCGCGCTGCGGATCGGGCGCGAACAGGGCGACGTCGACCGCCGTACCGTCGGGCCGCGCAGCGGTTGTCCACGCGATCGGGACCGCCGTCGTGACGAGCACGTCGTGATCGAAGCGCGCGGCGTACGCATCGGCGGCCGGCGTCACGCAGATCTGCACGGGATCGTTGTTGGAGGAGCCATAGAGCTTCTTCGCCGGCCCGCACGGCCAGTCGTGGTCGTTGGCGGACAGCGCGCTGCCGGTGTCGTCGCCATACAGCCAGTGAACCGCCATCCGCATCCCGCGCCAGCCGACCGGGTGCACCGGATCGCGGCCGAGCGCGTGTCGACCGACGAAGCGATCCGCGCTCATCGGCGGCGCGCTCAGCGCGACCGCATGCGGCGCTGGCTCGAGCGGGACGCGGCGGCCGTCGGCGACCGTCAAGGTGACCTCGCCGCCGCGCGCGTCGAGGAGCGCCGCGAGCCCCGCGAGGTGCACGCCCGGCGTGGCGTCGAACCAGCCGCTCGTGGCCAGCTCGCGGTCGAGCACGGCCTCGGGCCGCGGCGCCACCACCGGCGGCGCGCTCTCCGGACCGAGCTCCGAGGCCAGCTCGACCGCGCGTCGGATCGCGGCCGCGCACGCCGCCTCGTCGTGATCGAGCCAGTCGAACATCTCCGCCTCCGCACGCTCCGCCGCCCACTCGCCCTCGAGGAGCTCGGCGACCTCGGCGTCGAGCTGCGGATCGCCGCGGCCGTCCCGCACGATCACCACCCGCGCCGCCGCCGCCAACCACCCGCGGTACCGCCGCAGGTCCGCCGGCTCCATCCGCCGCGCGATCACCACGAGCACCCGCGGAGGCTCGAACGTACGTCGCGCTTGCCGGCTCTCCACGGTGAGCCCCGCCGCCGCGACGAACGCGCCGATCGCCCGCGGCTTCCAGGCATCGCGGTGGGTCAGATCGCGCAGGTCGACGATCCCAGGCCTCACTCGCCCAGTGTGTCAACAACGGCGCCGATGTCCTATTCTACGGTCGGATGTCGAACGAGAAAGAGAAGACGCTGTTCCTGCAGCAAACCCCCGTGGTGCTCAGGAAGCCCTCCGCCTCGGGCGACGCCGTCCTGCTCGCCATCTATCCCTCGGGCCCCGGCATGGGCCGCCGCTTCGCGCTCAACAAGCCCGAGCTCTTCGTTGGCCGCCTCGACGATCTCGACATCCCGCTCGAAGGTCAGGGCCTCTCGCGGAACCACGCGCGCATCTTCCGCGACGAATCGGGCTGGCAGGTGGAGGATCAGGGCTCGACGAACGGCACGCACGTCAACGACGTCAAGGTCGAGGGCCGCCAGCCCCTCAACGACGGTGACCTGCTGCGCTTCGGCGTCGCCATCTGCAAGTTCCTCTCCGGCGACAACATCGAGGCCGCGTACCACGAGGAGATCTACCGGCTGTCGATCATCGACGGCCTCACGGGCGTCCACAACAAGCGCTACTTCCTCGAGTTCCTCGAACGCGAGCTCGCCGTCGCCGTTCGCCACACGGCCCCGCTGTCGCTGATCATGGTCGACATCGATCACTTCAAGAAGGTGAACGACACGCACGGCCACCTCGCCGGGGACGCCGCGCTCAAGGAGCTGTGCCGCCGCTTGAAGCCGCGCGTGCGCGCCACCGATCTGATCGCCCGCTACGGCGGCGAGGAGTTCGCCGTCGTGCTCCCGGCCACCACGCGCGACGGCGCGCTGCAGTATGCCGAGGTCCTGCGCGCGCTCGTCGAGAGCGAGCCGTTCCCGTACGACGCGCTGCGCATCCCGTGCACGATCAGCCTCGGCGTGGCCGCGGTGGAGCCCGCGGCGCCGGGCACGACCGACGAGCTCATCAAGCGCGCGGACGCGAACCTGTACGATGCCAAGCGCAGCGGCCGTAACCGCGCCGTCGGCTGAGCCCGCGCGTGACCATCGCATACCTGACCGACGTCGAGGGGCGCTGGGACAAGCTCGTCTCCTTCGCCACGGCCAACCCGCACGTCGCGCTCGTCGACGGCGCGCTGCAGCTCGCGGCGGGCGTGACGTTCGTGTTCGGCGGGGACGCGGTGGACCGCGGCCCGGCTGGCCGCCGGATCGTCGACGTCTTCCTCGCGGCGAAGCGCGCGTACGGAGAGCGCGTCGTGCTGCTCGCCGGCAACCGCGACATCAACAAGCTCCGGCTCGTGCGCGAGCTCGCAGGCGAGCCGCCGGCGAACGCTCCCGCCGACGTGCGCGCGTCACCGCCCGCGCTGCTCCGCTGGATCTTCGCGCACACGATGGGCGCGCCGAAGGCGTTCGACCACCGCGCGACCGAGCTCGCGGCCGCCGGGCGGCCCGCCGACGACGCCGCCGTCGTCGCGAGCTACCTCGCCGACCTCGCGCCCGGCGGCCCGCTGCGCGCCTACCTCCACGCGTGTCAGCTCGGCTATCGCGCCGGCGCAACGCTGATCGTGCACGGCGGCGTGACGGCCGAAAACCTCGGCGTCGTCCCCGACGCTCCTCCGCAGCCGACCGTCGCTGCCTGGCTCGCCGCGCTCGCGCAGTTCTACGCCGCCGAGCTCGCTGCGTTCGAGGCCGGCGCATCCCCGGCGCGCTTGATCGCGTACCAGCGCCCGAAATCTGGGACGCACCTGAACCAGGCGTCCGTCGTGTACGCGCGGCCGACCGACGAGCTCGGCAACCCGCACCTGCCGGCGGCGACCGTGATCGCGCAGCTCGCGGCCGAGGGCATCCGACGCCTCGTCGTCGGTCACACGCCCAGCGGCGATTGCCCGGCGATCCTGCGCGCCGGCGACTTCGAGCTCGTCCTCGCGGATAACTCGTACAGCCACCTCGAGCTCGGCTCGCACGTCGCGTTCACGGCGGACGTGACGCAGATCCACGCCACGGCGGAGCTCGCCGATGGTACCCGCCGCGCCGTCCGCACCGCGAGCCACCGCGCCGACCACGCCTCGCCGCTCGGCCGCCGCGTCCGCGCGACCGGTCAGCTCGTGAAGGCGCAGCTCGACTCCGGCGACTTTTTGCTGTTTCGCGGGCTCGCAGAGCACCGCGTGGAGCAAGTCGCCGGATCGGCAGCCGATGTGTCGAGAGGCGACCTGGAGGTCGCGGTCGATCGGGCCGCGCTGCCCCACGGGGCCGCGCCGACCGACGCTGTCGAGTAGCTGCGCCCGGGGCGCGTCTGCGGCCTAGACCGTGATCAATCCGCGGAGTCGTTGCTGGCGGGCGGCGTGGGATCCACGACCGGCATCTCGAACGTGTTCGAGCCGACGACCGGGGCAGCGGCCCAGTCGGTCTCGGGACCCTTGGTCGTGCGCGGCTTGGAGGCACGCTCGACGCGCTGCGCCTCTTTCAGCTTCGCGCGGTCCTTGAGCTCGGTCTCGCGCTGGCGTTTGGCGAAGGTGGCTTTACGGTTTGACATAGGGCTCCGGGGTAATGGTCGATCGCTGGGCCAAATACTATACCCGCACAATGGTCGCTCGGCCACAGCAGAGAGTGCCAAGACGGCCGGGGGGTATCACGGAAGAGTAGCGCAGGCGTGGTGACAATCCAGCCTCCCCCGGAGGCCTGGAATGAGACAAGAAACCGCATGTTGCGAGATCCCGGTGTCGCCACCGCGCCGCTCCCGCACCCGCGTCACTTGCGCGCGAGCGCCTTGTCGAGGAGCGCGTAGAACGCCTCCGGCTGGTCGAGCATCACGAAGTGCTTCGCGTGATCGACGAATTGCAGGTCGAGGCCCTTGATCGGCGCCACCTGCGCCTTCCACGCCGCCTCCATCATCGCGCGCGGCGCGCCGCCCTCGGTCGCGGCGATGATCGTGACCGGCGCCGTGATCTTCGCGAGGTCCGGCCGCAGGTCCTTACCCATCATCTCGAAGAACGCGTCCGCGTACGCCTTGGGATCGGACCGGCCCGACTCGGCGGCGACGCGCTCGAGATCGGCGGGCTTCGTGATCATCGACGCGAGGAACTGCTTCATCTGCGCGGCGAGCTCGGCCGGCGTCATCGCCGCCATCTGGTCGTGCATCGGCTTCATCGCCGCCGTGGTCGACGCCGCGGTCGCCGACGGGTCCATCACCGCGCCGAGGAACGGGAGGCCCTCGACATCCACGATGCCGCCGAGGTTCGGCTCCGTCTCGGCGAGCCACAAGGACATCACCCCGCCGAGGCTGTGCCCGACGATGATCGGGTGGTCGAGGTGGTTCGCCACGATGTACTGCGCGATCTGATCGTGGACCTGCGCGAAGAACGGGCCCGGCACCGCCGGCTGCCCCGCGAAGCCCGCGAGCGTCAGCACGTGCGTCTGCACCTTGCCGCCGAGGTGCGCGACGGTGCCATCCCACACGTCGCCCGCCGACGCGAGGCCCGGGATGAAGATCACCGGCCGCCCCGCGCCGCTCACCTGGACGGCGAACGCGGTCGGCTTGAAGGTCGGCGGCGCCGGCGGCGTGGGCGGCACGGGCGACCCGCCGGGCTCGGTCGACGACGACGAGCACGCGGCGACAAACAGCAGGGCGGCGGCGAGGTGTTTCACGGCTCGGTCTACCACGAGTCCTCACGCCCTGCGCGCGCGCGTTCGAGCGCGTCCGTCAGAGCGAGAGCGCGAGCTGCGCGTCTTGTGGCACGAGGCTCGCCAGGACGGCGGCGCCGTACGCCCCGGCACGCGTGGCGGCGGCCAGCGGCGCGAGGCCGGCGGCGAGGAAGTACGTCAGCGCAGCCGCGAAGCTGTCGCCGGCGCCGTACGTCCCGACGACGCGGTCGGGCGGGATCGCCGCCTCCCAGCGCTCGATGCCGGCCGTCGTCTCGACCTGACCGCCGTTCTCGCCGTCGGTCATCACCAGCGCCTGCGGGCGGATCGGATAGTCCGCGAGCATGGTCGCCTCGCGCGGGTCGCGGAGGCTGCCGACGACGACGTCCGCGTGCACGCCAGAGCGCGCGAGGGCCTCCCGCCGCCGCGCCGTCACCACGAGCACCTTCGCGGCGCGGGCCCAGCGCAACGCATCGGGATCCTGCGCGGTGAAGTACGCCGCGTCGCAGGTGGCGAGCTCCTGCCACGGCAACGGGTCGGCGCGGCGCGGATGCAGCGGCTCGCCGACGACGACGATCGTGCGCTGCCCGCCCGGCGTCACGAGCACCACGTCGCGCGTGTGCGGCTGCGCGCGCGCCGCCGAGTACACCTGTGCGCCGGTGGCGGCGAGCTGCTCGGCGATCCACGCGCCGGCGTCGTCGTCGCCGATCGCCGTGTAGAGCAGCACGTCGGCCGGGCTGCGGGTCAGCTGATAGAACGCGACGCCACCGCCGCCCCCGGGAAACACCCGCGGCGCATCGAGGTGGACGATGTCGCCAGGCAGCGGGACCGCCGCGACCGCTCCGATCGCGACGTGCTCGACGTGCCCGATGACCGCAACGCGCAACCGCGGCGCCGTCACTTACATGAGGACGGTCGCGCAGCCGAGCGCGATGTCGACTTCGCCGCTCGTGTCCGCGGTGACCGCCGTGCACGTCGCCGCGCACAGATCGATCTGCGTCGGCGCGTTCGGGTTGTCGTAGTACCAGGCGTTTCCAGTCGCCGGGCACTGCGCCGCGCTCGCGACGTTCGGGATCGTGACGGGCGCGCCGCCGCCGCCGGGCGTGTACACGACGTTGACCGAGCCGAAGTCGGCCGTGCCGGTCGTCGGGACCGGGATGGCGTACGTGCAGCCGAGCGCCGTGTGCTGGATCGCGTTCATCGCCGCGAGGAACTGCGCGTTGGTGTTGCCGCCGGTATCGACGATGAACGCCGAGCCGGTGCCGCCCCCGGCCGCGATGCCGTTGAGCGCCGACAGCGACGGACCGACGCCGATGACGAACGTCGAGATCTTCGGCGTGCCGGCGACACCCGCCGCGGCGATCGCGTCGATGTGGCCGAGGTCCTCGTCGCAGCCGGACGGGTCACCGTCCGTCGCGAACACGACGACGACGGTGTCGCCCGCGTGCGCGGTGGCCCACGTCGTGGCGTGGGAGATGGCGCCCGCGAGCGCGGCCGAGGTCGGCGTGCCGGTGGACGGCGAGTGCGCCGCCATAGAGGCCGTGATGGCCGACGCGACGCCTGGCAGCGGCGAGATCTCGACGGCCGCGCCGGCGTAGTCCGCCGTGGTACAGGAGTCCCCGCCCGCCGCGACGCCGCCCTGGCAGAAGCCGAAGCCGCTGCCGACGGTGACGCACGGACCACACGCTGCGGCGCCGCAGTCCGCATCGACCGAGCAGATCGGGATCGCGCTGCACATCGCGGCCGATCCGCCGCCCGGCGGCAGGCCGAAGTACTGGATGCCCATCGAGACATTCATCAACGTGGTCTGGCCGACGAACGCGTTGAGCGCGGCCGTGACCGCGTCCCACTTGTCGCCGCCACCGCCGACCGCGTCGCTCATCGAAGAGGACTGATCGAGCATGACGAAGATGTCGAGCGGGGTCTGCTCGGCCTTCACCGACTCCGTGGCGCAGGAGCTGCCATTCGAGCCGTTGCTCCCGTTCGACCCGTTGCTCCCCGCGTCGGTGGAGCCGTCGTCGTCGCCGTTTCCATTTCGGGCGTTCGGCCCGCACGACAGCGACACCGAGACACCAAGGACGATCACACTCGCAAGCGCTGCAATTTTGGACAAGACACCCTCCCGCTCGGGTGCGCGGACCGTACTGCGGCCCGTTCGGGAAACACAAGGAGAAGTCGCTAACGCGTGGCGTCGAACGGCGCGGGCGCGTGGCGGAGCCCGAGGCCGACGGTCCGCTCGGCGTCCCGGGTGCCGGTGCTCGGGCGGTCGGGGAGCGCGCGGTCTCGGCGAGCGCCCCGATCGAGCCGACGGCGGCGCACGGGCCCGCGATGCGACGGGGCCGCTCAGCGATCGCGCGAGAGCATGTAGCCGCTGCCTCGGATGGTCTTCAAGAGCTGCGGATGACGCGCGTCATCGCCGAGCTTGGTGCGCAGCCGGGACACGTGGGCGTCGATCGAACGGTCGAACGAGAGCTCCGCGCCGCCCTTGGCCAGATCGAGGATCTGCTCGCGGCTGAGCACGCGACCGGCGTGCTCGGCGAGGACGCGCAGGATCGCGAATTCGTACGGCGTGAGGTCGAGGGCCTTGCCGTCGCGCGACGCGGTCATCGTCATGGGGTCGAGCGCGAGCTTGCCGACCTCGAGCCGCCGGAGCGGCGGTCCCGTCATCCCGCGGGCGCGGCGGACGACCGCACGGATGCGCGCGAGCAGCGTGCGACCCGAGAGCGGCTTGGGGATGTAGTCGTCGGCCCCGGCCTCGAGTCCGAGCACGATGTCCGCGTCTTCGCCCAGGGCCGTCACCATGATGATCGGGACGTCCACCCGCGCGCGCAGGCTCCGGCAGACCGCGAGCCCGCCGCGATCGGGCAGCATCAGGTCGAGGAGCACGCAGTCGTACTGGCGCTGCAGCGCCTCCGCCTCGCCTTCGTTGGCGCTGCGCGCGAGCGTCACCAGGAGGCCGTGGCTCTCCAGGTACCGCGCGGTCAGGGTGGCCAACCGCTCGTCGTCCTCGACCAGCAACACCTGAAGAGCGGGTCGGTCGACCAGCCCGGGACGAGCGCGCCGTGAGCCCCGGCCGCGTCGGCATGCAGGAGCGTGTCGGCGCTGCGGGTCGCGGGCAGGGGGAACAGCACGGCGACATCGACGGGGCGGAGCTCCGTGTAGGGAGCGTCCGGTTCGGCGCTGGTGCCGCCGCACGCGCCGAAAACAAGGGTGCCGACCGCGAGCACGGTGAGCGGGCTCATCGCGGAGCCTCGGTTGATGGCTGCATGTCACCGAGAGTGGCGACGCCGGATTGTGGGACTCGTGTCGCTATGTTGCGAAGTGTTCGCCGCGCCGGCGCAGCTCGATGGCCACGATCGTCCCGACGCCGAGCTGGCTCGTGACGGTGATCGTCCCGCCGTGAGCGTCGACGATCTTCTTCGCGAGCGCGAGCCCCAGGCCGCTCGCGCCGGTGGCGCGGGTCCGACTCGCGTCCGCGCGGTAGAAGGGCTCGAACAGCCGCGCGAGATCCGCCTCGCCGATCCCGATCCCCTGGTCCTCGACCTCGATCCGGACGCCCGTCGCAGTGGGCCGCGCGCGGAGCGTCACCGTCGTGGCCTCGTCCGAATAGGTCCGGGCGTTGGTGAGGAGGTTATCGAGCACGCGACGAAGCATCGCCTCGTCTCCGCGCATCCTCAACAGCCCGGCGGCGACGTCGACGACGACCGCGTGGGCCATGCCCAGCTCGTGGGCGCGCTCGACCACGGCCGCGACGAGCTCGCCGACCTCGAAGTCGCTCGCCCGCAGAGGCGTCTCGGCGAGGTCGAGGCGCGCCGACATGAGCACGTCCTGCACGAGGCGCTCGAGGTCACCGAGGTCACCGTCGATCTCCGTGAGCATCGTGCGCGCGAGCTCGCCGTCGCCCTCGTGCGCGAGATCGAGGGCCATCCGGATGCGCGCCATCGGCGTGCGGAGCTCGTGCGCGACGTTCGCCATGAGCTCGCGATGAGAGCGCATGAGCTCGCTCATGCGCTCGGCCATCACGTCGAACGCCGTGCCGACCGCGCCGATCTCGTCGCGCGCGCTCGACCGAACCCGTGCGTCGAGGTTGCCCCGGCCGAACGCGTCCGCGGCCGCTTCCAGCTGCTTCAACGGACGGGCGAGGCTGCGCGCGAACGCCACGGAGCCCACGAGGAGCGCGCCGCCGATGACCGCGGCCAGGCCGCCGAGCAGCCCGCGCGGGACCGGCGGCGGCCGCAGCTCGAAGATGCCGTACGCGACGAGCTGCCCGCGGTCGAGCAGGGCCGCCGCGAAGCGATGACGCGAGAGCGGGAGGATGGCCTGCTCGCGAACGGCCGTGACCGCGGCCGCGTCGAGAGGCGGGTCTGGATCCGGCTCTGTCGTGCCGATGAGCCGGCCGCTGGCGTCGTAGACCGTGAGCTGGCGCCCCGCGCTGGCGCCCAGCGCATCCGCGAGGTCGGTGGGCGTGTGGGCCCGGGCGACGGCGGCGATCTGGAGCGGCGGCGGCATGCCGACCAGCGAGTCCGTCGATGGGCCCGCGACCACGAACAGCCCGATGGCCAGCGCGGCGACGGCGCCGAGACACACCACGACAAACAAGTAGATCCGGACCGAGAGCCGGACGCGGCGGGGCACGCGAGCAGCCTACCAGCGCCGCGCGGCGGCCCGACGGCCGCGAACATCCGGACACGAAGCGCGAACATGGGGCCCTTGTCGCGCCCGGGACGGCCGCGCTGGCCAGACGGCCGGATCGCGGAGAAATCCTGCAAACCGCGCCTACCCACCCCCACTCCCCTGCATGAAGGCAATCATGGTGGCGGTCCTCCTCCTCGCTGTTCCCTCGGTCGCGCTCGCGGGCAAGGACAAGCCGCCGCCGGCGCAGAAGCACGCGGACGCGGCGCGCAAGTCCTCGGAGCAGCACGCGGCGAAGGGCAACGACTCGGCCTCCAAGAACATGGCCAAGATCGCCGACCAGCGGCAGAAGCAGGCCGACCGCCAGGCCGCCAGCGCCGCGAACAAGAAGAAGAAGTAGCGCGCGACCAGCTCACGAGCTGACGCGGAGACGGTTCGGGCGTTGCGGAGCGCAGAGTCGCAGAGGAAGAGGAGATCAGAGGAGCAGTGAGGGGAGAGGGGGTGCCGTGGATGGAAAGCTCGGCACGCTGCGTCTGCCCAGCGGGTACGGCTCACGGGACGCGCCAACCCCTTCCGATCTGGTCTCCTCTGGCCTCGGCTTCCTCTGCGACTCTGCGCTAGGCAACGCATCGACCGTCGGGGCCGGCTGTGACATGTAAGCGCGCAGATCACACGCGTGATCCGCAGCGACCTGCTGGACGGGTTCCTCCTGATCGCGCGGTTGTCCGGCGAGCAGCTGCCGAGCCACGACGCGGCGGTCGCGCTCGGCGCGGTCCTGGGCGGCCCGGACCTCGTGCGGTTCTACCTGTCCGACCCGTACCAGAAGTTGCCGATCAGGACTCGGGCGCGGCGGGCGCGGCGGGCGCGATCACCTCGGCCGCCGAGGCCGCGGCCGCCGGCTGTCCCTCCACGATCTTCTGCGCGACCGCGAACGGCCGCGCGAGCGCCGGCGAATCCGGGAACCGCAGCGCGAACGGCACCGGCATCTCGCGCACCTCGACCCAGCGCGCCTTCCGCCGCCGCGAGAGCGCCCCGGCCACCGCGGCCAGCTCGAACACGGCCGGCCAGTACAGCTGCGGCGCCGCCTCGCGATCGAGCGGCGTTTTCGCGCGCGCCGCCTCGAGCTGCTGCAGCGCCGCGGCCAGATCCGCCGCCCCGAGGTGCACCTTCGTGTGCTGCGCGAGCTCGGAGAACAGCGTGTCGACCAGCGCGTCGAGGCTCCCCGGCTGCGCCGCCATCGCCACCCGCTCGCGCTCGCGCTCGACCACGTGCGCCCCCGCGCGCGCCACCGCCTCCATGAACGAGCTCGCCACGCCGGCCGGCGCGACGTAGCGCACCTCGCCCTTGCCGGCGTACTTCGCGTCGAGAACCTGCCGCGCGTCGAGCACGCGCGCGATCGCGATCAACGTCGACATCGCCAGCGCCCAGTGGACCTGCGCCACCGTCCGCTCGTCCTCGACGAGAATGCTCGCGCCCCCGCCCGGCAGCGGCCGGATCCGATCGATCTTATGGACGCGGGCCCACACGCCCGGATGTAGCGCGCCGCCACTACTTGTACGACGTGCGGTGCGCGCGCGGCACGAGCGCCACGAACAGCCCCCACGCCGCCGCGACGATCCCCGCGTACACGAGCGCGACCCAGGGATGCGTCCACGCCATCGCCACCAGGCACACGACCGACAGCCCCAGCGCGATGATCGGCGTCAGCGGATACAGCGGCGCGCGATATGGCCGCGCCAGCTCCGGCTCCCGCACGCGCAGCACGAGCACCGCCGCCGCGGACAGCACATACAACGTCAGGGCGCCGAACACCGAAACGAGCACGAGGTCCGTCGTGTGGGCCGTCGCGATCGCGATCAGCCCGACGACGAGGTTCGCCAGCAGCGCCGCGACCGGCGTCTTCCAGCGCGGATGGATCGTTCCCAGCACCGCCGGCGCGTACTTCGCGCGCCCGAGCTCGAGCAACGCGCGGCTCCCCGCGAGCAGGATGCCGTGGAAGCTCGCGAGCAGCCCGACGAGCCCGACGCCCGTCAACACGAGGAAGAACGGGCTGTCGCGCGAGACCACGTGCGAGATCGCGAGCGGCAACGGGGAATCGGATGTGATCGCGTGGTTCGCCGGATCCGGATACACCACGCTCTCCCAGCCATCCGCGCCGACCGCGCCGAACAGCGCCACGACCGTCAGCACCACGAGCGTGCCCATCGCGTACAGGAACCCGCGCGGCAGATCGCGCTGCGGATCCTTGGCCTCCTCGGCCACGTTCGCGATGCCCTCGATCGCCAGGTAGAACCACATCGCGAACGGCAGCGCCGCGAACGCGCCGCCCCAGCCGTGCGGCAGCGGGTTCGACGAGAACTTCGCCCACGAGAAGTGCGGCAGGACGACGATCCCGAACACGCACAGCTCGATCACCGCGAGCACCGTCAGCACGAGCTCGAACGCGACCGACATCTTCACGCCGCCGATGTTGACGAGCGTGAAGATCACGTAGACCGCCACCGCGGTCACCGGGATCGGCACGGCGGGAAGCGCCTGGTTGATGTAGCTGCCGACGGCGAACGCGATCGCCGGCGGCGCGAGCACGTACTCGACGAGCTGCGCCACGCCGCCCACGAACCCGAGGTGCGGCCCGAACGCGCGCGACGCGTAGACGAACGCGCCGCCCGCCTTCGGCAGCGCGCACGCGAGCTCGGCGTACCCGAGGACGAACGCGACGTACAGGATCGTCACCACGCCCGTCGCGAGCAGGAGCCCGTACGGCCCACCCTCCGGCAACCCGAGGTTCCAGCCGAAGTACATCCCCGAGATGACGTACCCGACGCCGAGCCCCCAGAGGAGGACCGGCCCGAGCGTGCGCTGCAGCTGCGGGCTACTCACGACGGCTCACCTCCGGTGATTGTGCACTCTCGCGTGCAGTGACTGCCACCTGCCCACGCCGTGTTGCAGCGGCAGCGGGCGGCATTTCGCGCACCGTGGTCCGTTCCGTTCGCGCGCTGCGATCGGTCGTGCACGTGGTGCGCACGGATCGCGAGCGTCGGCGTCCGCGCGGCGAGGGCACGCGCCTTGCTGAGGCTCTGGCAATGATGATGAACCGAGCCGCACTCCTGTTCGCGCTCGCGATGCCGGTCGCCCCCGCGTGCACCGTCGGGACCACGGTCGAGGACGGCACCGCCGGCGCGGGCCTCGGCCTCGACAACGAGGACTCGGGCCTGCAGGCCCTCACGAAGGGCGTCTGCGCGACGGGCTCGACGACGCTCGGCGTCGACGTCTCCTATCACGACGGCGCCATCAACTGGCCGAAGGTGAAGACCGCGGGCGTCGGGTTCGCGTTCGTCCGCGTCTCGGACGGTACGCAATTCAAGGATCCGAAGTTCCAGAGCGACTGGGCCGGCGCGAAGGCCGCCGGCATCCTCCGCGGCGCGTACCAGTTCTTCCGGCCGAGCGAGAACGTCGCCGCGCAGGCGCAGCTGTTCATCACGGCGGTCGGTGCGCACCAGCCCGGCGATCTGCCGCCGGTGCTCGACGTCGAGGTCGATGGCGGCCTCACGCCAGCGACGGTCGCCGCGCGCGTCAAGCAGTGGACGGACGCCGTACACGCGGCCCTCGGCGTCGCGCCGATCGTCTACAGCGGCTTCTACTTCTGGCGCGACCAGGTCGGCGCGCCGGGCGGCTTCGCGGGCAACCCGCTATGGCTCGCGCAGTACACGAGCGCCTGCCCCACGGTGCCGTCGCCGTGGACGCAGTGGACGTTCTGGCAGTACTCGGACACGGGGCGCGTGTCCGGGATCCCGACGGCCGTCGACATGAACAGGTTCAACGGGACGCTCGCGGATCTGCAGGCCTTCGCCGGCGCGGCGGTCACCAGCGGCAGCGGCAGCGCGGGCTCCGGCTCGGACGGCGGCGCGGGCTCCGGCTCGGGCTCGGGCTCGGGCGGCGCGGCGATGACCTGCACCTCGTCCACGCTCGCAAAGGACGTTCCGAACGGCACGTGCGTCCAGTCCGCCGTCGACGAGCTGTGGGAGCAGTGCAACGGCGGCGCGTGGGTGACGCTCGCGTCGTCGGTCGGCTGCACCGTCGCGTACGGCTTCTGCGAGTCGGCGACCGTCGGGCGCGCGCTGCCGCCGCGCACGTGCGTGCAGGCCGCCGCCGACCACGCGTGGTACCAGTGCGACGGCCACAGCTGGGTGCAGCCGACGACCTCGACGAGCGGCCCCGCCGGCGCGTGCAGCGACGCGTTCCCACTCTGACCGCCTCCGCGTGACAAACATGACGACCGAGTAACGACGGCCGCCGCGCCGGTGCCGAACACTCGCTCCATGGGCCTCGCGAGCTGCGCCGCGCTGACGGCCCTCGCCGCGGCGCGCAGCCGCTGAATCCGCGCGCCGCCGCGGGCCCCGGACGCGCGGCCGGCGCACGGGCGCTCGCCGCGCCGACCGACGACGATGGCCTCACCGCCGGCATCGGCGCCCTCGCGGCCGCCAGCGGTGCGCTCGTCCACGATGCGCGGCCGGACATGGCCGCGTGCGAGCTCGGCCGGCCCGCCGCGCAGGGCACGACGCCGAGCCCGGCGCTCGTCGAGCACGCGCTGCACCGCGGCCGCCCTCGCGCCGCCGTCCAAGGTGCCGCGCGTGGCCGTCACGAATCCAAGATCCCACCGTCGACACGCTCACCGTCACGGGCGCGCCCGACCGCACCGGCGCCTTTCGCGCGCCGCTCGCGTGCGGGGACCATCGCGGCGCGCAATGCCGGCGCCGGTCGAGTACCTCCTCGAGCCCGACGCGAACGTCACGCTCCCCGACGTCGCGCGCCGCCGCGCCGCGCTCGGCAACCGCGAGCGCACCGCCGCCGGCCTGGCGCCGCTGGTCTCCGACCGCCCGGCGAATGCCGCGGCGCAGCGGTACGCGACCGTGATGGCCAGCGCGCACGCCGTCGTCCACGACCTCGAGCACACGACGGGCGAGCAGCGCCTCGCGCGCGCCGGTCGCGTCCTCGTCGTGGTCGCGGAGTCGACGCTCGAAGCCGACAACTTCGGCCAGGCGATGGAGCGCATGCTCGACGACGCCGCGCATCGCCGGCAGGTGGGCGACCGCCGCGTCACGCACGTCGGCACCCGCGTCGTGCGCGACCGGCGCGGCGAGCTGTACACCGGGATCGAGTACGAGCAGCACCCGCCGACGATGGACGTCGCGGCGCTCGAGGCACGCGCGGTCGAGCAGCTCCTCACGGGCAGGGTGACCCGGCGCCGCGCATATCGCGGCAACACGATCGCGCGCGGCTTGCGCGCACCGCCCGCCAGCGATGCAGATCGGTCGCGGATCGCGCGGAGCGGCGGCGAACCTCGCGCTCGGCGGGTCGGCCGACGCGGTCGCGGTGGTGCTGCACCGCCGCTCCCAGGACGAAGACCGACGCTTCGCCGAGCCGAAGCCGCTGACGGCTCTCGCGACCGACGCCGCGGCCGTCGACGTCTCGCAACTCCTCGATCGCGATCAGATCGCCGACAACATTGGCGTCGGGCGCCGCGCAGATGCGCGTCGGGTCGCAGAGCAGGCGGGCCTACATCGTCGTCGTCACGGTCGTACATGGGTGTGCGTTAGCGCTCGGTTCGCGGCCAGAGTTCGCTCCGGCGCGCCGGCCGCGGGCGTCGCCGGCGGTGATACGATGGGCAGTCGTGCGCGCGTTCGAGTGGCTTGTGGACGAAGGCCGAGCGGCCGGCCGTGCGATCGCGCGCGCACCGGCGCGGGCGTTTCACTGGCTCGTCGACAACGCGTCGCGCTGCCTCGCCGTGCTCTGGCTCGGCGGGATGGTGTTCGTGCTCGTGGTGATGGTGAAGCGGATCGTACGGGTCGAGCGCGAGGCGGCGGCGATCGTCGCGTCCGCGGGCCCGGGCGCGCGCGCGGAGGCGAACGGAGAGAGGCCCGAGCAGGTGGTGCAGATGCTGGACGTCGACGAGATCAACGGGATCAACGACGAGCGGATGCACGCGCTCGGGCTGTCCGCCGCGGGCGACACGGCGGATCCGGATCAAGCGGCGATCGACGCGGCCCGCGCGGCGCGGGGAAAGAGCGAGGAGGTCGGCGGCCAGGTGGCCGGCGGCGCGGGCGGGGTCGTGGTGGTGAGCAAGGGCGGGATCGCGGGGTGGATCAAGCGGAACAAGGGCAAGCGCGCGGATCCGGAGACGCTGGCGTGGCTGCGAGGGGAAGAGAAGGCCGAGGGGCGCGCGGCGTATGCCGGGTGGACCGATAGCGGCGATGGGGAGCTGATGTCGTGGCTGGTGAAGAACAAGGGGAAGAAAGGTCCGGCCGGGGCGGTCGATGCGGAGACGCAGAAGGCGATCGCGGAAGCGGGCGCCGGTAGCGGTAGCGGTAGCGGCTCGCCGCGCGCGGTCGCGGTCGCGGCGAACGGTGGCGGCTCGCCAGTAGCGGGTAACGGTGGCGGCTCGCCGCTCGCGGGTAACAGTAGCGGCTCGCCGTTCGCGGGTAACGGTAGCGGCTCGCCGGTCGCGGCTAGCGGTAGCGGCTCGCCGCTCGCGGTCGCGGCTAGCGGTAGCGGTTCGCCGCTCGCGGCTGGCGGTAGCGGCTCGCCGCTCGCGGTCGCGGCTAGCGGAAGCGGTTCGCCGCTGGCGGCCGGCGGTCGCGGCTCGCCGCTCGCGGCTGCGGCTGGCGGTAGCGGCTCGCCGCTCGCGGCTGGCGGTAGCGGCTCGCCGCTCGCGGCTGGCGGTAGCGGCTCGCCGCTCGCGGCTGCGGCTGACGGCAGCGCTAGCCACTCGCCGTCACCGTCGCCGTCGCTCGCGCAGCCGCTGGACCTCGCCTCGCTCGGCACCGCGGCCGTCTTCGCCCTCTCCCCCGCCGCCGCCGCCCGCCAGCGCCAAGCCCTCCTCGCCGCGCTCCGCGCCCGCCTTGCGGCCACGCCCGCCACCCGCGCGCTCACCGCGCAGCTCCACAATCGCCAGCTCCTCATCCGCCTCCCGATCGCCGACCTCTTCGCCTCCCCGACTGCGCCCGAGCTCTCCCTCGCCGGCGCCGACACCATGCGCCGCCTGGGCGCGATCGTCTCCGCGCTGCACGCACGTGACCTGGAGATCCGCGGCGACGCCGACCGCGCCCTCGAGCTCGCATCGGCCCTCGTCGTCGGCGGCGTCGACCCTGATCGCCTCGCGCTGGCCGCCGTCGATCCCGACGCGGCCGCGCACACGGGAAGCGCCGCCACCCCCGCCGGCCCCGCCGCCACGGATGCCGCCTCGGACGCCCCCGCCGCGCCCGCCCTCGAGCTGATCCTCCTGGAGACCCCGTGAGCGCCGTCGACTTCGACGACGACCCCATGTGCGCCACGCACGCCGAAGACGCGGCCGGCTGGCGCTGCGATGCCCTCCCGTGCCGCAAGCACCTCTGCGGCAAGTGCACCGCGAAGGCCGTCAACCAGTACTACTGCGGCATCTGCGGCGCGACCGCCGCGCAGCTCGTCGTCCCGCGCAGCTCGCGCTCGTTCACCGCATGGCTCGGCAAGGCCCTGCTCTTCCCCGTCACGCGCGGCGTCGTCGGCCTCGCGGTCATCGCGATCGTCCTCGGTGTCGTCACGTTCGCGCTCGCCAAGCTCGAGATC
>JANXOM010000227.1 GCA_025353585.1 Deltaproteobacteria bacterium | reverse complement strand
CTGCGCGGACTGCCGCGGCCGGGGGCGACGCCTGGGTGGAGCGCGTGGCAGCCGTCGCAGGCGGCGTGATGCGCCACGGTGGGCTCGCCGGACGCGGCGAGCGCGTGACACGTCGTGCACGCGAGGGCGGCCGCGCCGTGGGCCGCGTGCGAGAACCGCGGCCCGGGCTCGGCGGGCGACCAGGCCTCGCGCGGCGCGGCGTCGTGGCAGCGCGTGCAGCTCGCGGTGACGGCGAACGCGGCCGTGCCGTCGTGACAGGTCGCGCACGTGGTCAGCGGCACGCGCGGCAGCGGCTCACCGGGCGGCGCGCTCGCGACCGCGGCGTGGCAGGTCGCGCAGGCCTTGCCGGCGGCGCTCCGCGCGGCGTGTCGCGGGTGCGAGAAGGCGAGGGGCAGCACGGCCGGCGCGGCGCGGAGCCCGCGGTCCAGGCCGGGCGGCGCGGCGCGGCCGAGCGGACCGCTCGCGAGCAGCCCGAGCACCAGCAGCGAGACGACGAGCGCCTTCAATACACGCCCTCCATCACGAGGCGCAGGCTCTTGTAGCCCGTGATCTCCGGCGCCATCGCGAGGGCGCTCGACACGTCGTACTGCGCGAACAGCCGCAGGTGCCGGTTGACCCACGCGTCGACCGTGACGCGCCCGCCGCCGCGGACGTCGTCGGTGAACGGCGCGCTCGACGCCGCGGGCCTCGCGCACGCATCGCCGGTCGCGCTCGCCGTGCAGTAGCTCTCGGCGTAGCGGGTGCGCCGCGCGTAGACCTCGACCGCGGCCGAGAAGCGCCGCGCGCCGAGCGACATCTTCGCCGACAGGCCGCCCTCGACGAACCCGTATTGCCCGATGTGGCGGATATCGGCGAGGGGCTGCGGCGCGCCCGCGAGGTCGACGACGGGCGCGGGCAGCTTGGCGTCGGACTGGGTCGTGCGCCGCGTGAGCGCGCTCGCGCCGATCGTGATGGTGCGGCGCAACCGGACGTCGGCCGCGGCCGCGCCCTCGATGTACGGCGCGCTGTACGCGCTCGTGTCGATGTCGGTCTTCGTGGTGACCTCGCTCGCGAGCGCGCCGCGCAGGAGGATGTCGATGTTGTCGAACAGCACCGTGCCCGCGCGCGCCGAGCCGATCACCTGCGGCACGACGGGGCCGAGATCGAGGTAGCGGCGCGCGTCGCCGACCTCGTCCTGCTGCGTCAGCGACGGATCCCAGCGCCAGTCCGCCGAGGAGCGGATTTGCAGGTCGAAGACCAGGTTCGTCTGCTGCTTGTAGCGGCCGCGCAGCTGGAGGTGCTCGTTCGCGAGGCGCCCGTCGAGCCAGCGCGCCTCCGAGCGCACGACGATGTCGCGGCGGGGGCGCCAGTCGAGGTCGACGTTCGTGTGGTGCGTCTCCCGCGTGCCGGCGATCGCGCCGAGCGTCATGACCTGCCCGGTGATCGCGATCGGGAGCGCTGTCAGCGCGCGCAGATCGACGCGCAGCGACGCGCCCTGGACGGTCGCCTGCTCGAGCGAGAGCGCGTCGACGCTCGCGTAGTCCGGCGCCCGGACACCCTGGTAGGCCGAGAGCGTGACGATCTTGCCCTCCCACGCCGCGAGCGCGCCGCGGATGTGCGCGACCCACGGGCCGTAGACGTAGAACTCGCCCGCGCGAACGCGCAGCGGCGCGAGCCACGTGCGCTCGGAGCTGCCGTGGAGCTCGCCCCACACGGAGCGGATCATGAGGTTGCTCGTCGTGAACCAGTCGGCGATCGGCGGCGCCAGGGGAGCGTCGGTCGGGCCGCCGGTGAACGTCTGTAGCTGAAATGGCTTGGTCAGCTCGAGGCGCGCGGCGAAGAAGGTCTGCAGGCCCGCGTACCCCACGCCGTGCGTGCCGACGTACGCGTCGCCGAAGCCGTAGGCGCGGAGGCGCGCGTAGTCCGCGTCGGGAGTCACGGTGCGGCCGCCGAGGTTCGTCGCGGGCGACGCCGCCTCGGTGCCGTCGATCGCGTAACCGGCGTCGAGCTGGAACGTCACGGGTTGGTTCGGATCCCGGAGGCCGCCGACGCCGCCGATCGAGTCCTCCTCGGCCGCGTGCGGGTTCGCCACGGGCACGCGCGCCGGATCGGGGATGCCCGCGCGAGCCGGCGCGATGGCGGGGGCCGCGGACGGACCGGCGGCGGTCCGGCGCATCACGAGGTGCTTGGGCGCCGGCGCGTGACGGACGCGAAGGTCGGGGTCCGCCCCCGCGGTCCCGCCGAGGAGCACGGGGGAACCGAAGAGCACGAAGAACACGAGGAACACGAGGAGCGCCGCGGTGCCCACCGCCCTCACTTGCGCCTCCTCGCCGTCGGGGCGTGGCAGCCGCCGCGATCGCAGAACGTCTGCGCCGCATGACACGTGATGCAGGGCTGCAGGTCCACCCGCGCGGCCGGCCCGTGGTCGCTGTAGAACGTCCCCGCCGAGCCGTGCGAGCGCGGGCGCTGCGCGTGGCACGCGGTGCACAGCTCCGCGACATGACACCGCGCGCACCGCGTCCGGTCCGCGATCGCCTCGGGTCCGTGGTCGTACTCGGTCCACGTGATGCGGTGATCCGCGGGCGGCATCGTCTGGTGGCACTCGTCGCACGCGTCGTGGACGTTGCCGGACATCTGCGTGTGGCACGTCGCGCACCGGGCCGTGTCACGGGCGGCGGACTCGGCGTGGTCGCGACGGAACGCGAGCGTGTGGTCCAGCGGGCGCTCGGTCAGCGGCAGGTGATCACGAGGGGCGAGCGTCACGAGCTTGCTCGCCCGCTTCGTGTGGCACGTCTCGCAGATGCGCATGCGCATCGACCCCGGCACGCGCTGCGAGTCGTCGTGGCAGCTGACGCACGCCGAGATCCGCGGCGCGGGGTGGTCGGTGTACGTCGTCGAGGCGGCGCTCGCGATGTGGCACTCCTCGCAGCGGATCGGCGTGCCGTGGCGATCGACGCGATGCGTGGCGTGCGCGAACGTCAGGTCGTCGTGGATCAGGCGCCCGCGAGCGCGCACGCGCGTCGCCGTGGTGTGGCAGCGCGCGCACTCGACCATGCTCGGCGCGCCCACGAGCTTGACCTCCGCCGCGTGACACCGCGCGCACGCCGCGTGGTCCGGGTGCGCGAGCGCGTTCTCGCGGACGTGGCAGTCCACGCACGCGACGTGGAAGCCGGCCGTCGCCTCCATGCGGCCCGCGTCCATGTGCGTCTTGTGCGAGAACAGCGCGGGCTCGACGCGGTACGAGTCTTCCTCTGGATACGGCCGCAGCGCCTGCTCGATGCCGGCGCTCCCCGTCGCGACCACGCGCGTGTGGCAGGCCCGGCACAGATCGCCCGGCGGCGCGAGGAACGCATCGCCATGGCACTCGTGGCGATCGCACGGCTCGTGGTCGTGGCTACCCGGGCGGGCGTCGCCGCGGTGGCACTCGGTGCACGCGAGCTGCGCGTGCCGGTCGTGCGACATGCGGGTGCCGTCGGTCGGCGGCAGCGGGAGCTCGGCGGCGCGCGGCGGCGTGCACGCGCTCGCAACGGCCAGGAGCGCCAGAACGCAGAGCGACTTCCACACCCGGCGACGAAATTATCATGTCACGGCGTCGAGGTAGTCCTGCGCGCTGACGTGCGGGCGGGCAACGTCGAGCACGCGGCGGCGGACCACGGCGCGATCGGCCGCGTCGGGTCGCCACCACAGGACGCCGAACGCCGCCGGCGCGTCCTCTGGGGTGTAGGCGACGACGACCCGCGTCCCGATCGCGGGCGCGGCCTCCAGCTCGGCGAGGGCGCCGTGGACGACGATCCAGCCCGCCGGGGCGATGCGGCCGAGCGCGGCCGTCCAGAGGCGGCCGAACAGGCCGGGGTCCGCGCGCCGCCACAGCTCGACGTCGGGCGCGCCGGGGATGGGCGCGTTGCACGTGATCAGCTCGTACGGCCCGCCGGGCGCGGCCGCGAGGTCGGCCTCCCACGCGGCGATGTGCGCGATGCCGGAGAGCCGCGCTCCGAGCCACGTCCACGCGACCGCGCGCGGGTTCAGGTCGACGGCGTCGATCGCGGCGGCGAGGTCAGGGCGCAGGAGCGGCGCGAACCCCGAGCCGCAGCCGAGGTCGAGCCAGCGCGCGCGGCGGCCGGCGGGCAGGGCGAGCGCGAGGTGGTAGCTCGAGTCGTCGGGCCACGCGACGCGCCGCTCGCTCGCCGGCGCGTCGGCGTGATCGCAGACGAGGAGCGACGGCCCGAGCGGCAGCACGGCGTAGCCCGGCCGTTCGCCCGCCGCGTTCACCGCGCCCGCGACGTACGCGCCGAGCGCAGCCGAGGCGGGCGTCACGGGCCGCGCTCCCACCTCCGCCAGGCGCGCCGGCAGGGCCGAGACCCGGTCGGTCCCGGCCCACGCCGCGAGGGCGCGCGGCGTCAGCCCCGCCGCGCGCAGCTGGGCGCCCATCGCGGCGAGCTCGGCCTCCGTCATCGCTGCAAGTACGTGCGCGCGAGGTCGTACTCGGCGTCGAGGACCAGCTGCGCGTCGACGACGCGCTCCAACAGCGCGCGGGGAGCCGCCCCGTTGCCCGCGACGCCGAGCGTGGCGCCATAGAACGCGAGCGCGGCCCTCCGCGGCGCCGTGGTCGCGGCCGCGCGCAACGCCGGCTCGTCGCCCCGGCCGGTGGCCGCCTCGGCGAGGAGCTCGTACCAGACCGTGCCCGTGCGGCTCGCGAGGTATTCGTTCGCGAGGCGGTCGCGCGGATCGCCGCGGCGCTGCGCATCGCCGACGAGCCACAGCCCCATGTAGACCTTGTGGTACTCGCCGATCCCCGGCGACCCGAGCACGCGGTGGAACGCCTCGATCGCCTCGGCGGGCTGCCCGACCTCGAGCAGGAACGCGACCGCGCCCGCGGCGGTCGTGGGCGTGTCGTCGTCGACGTCCACCGCGCGCAAGACGAGCTCGATCGCGCGCGTGTGATCTGCCATCCACCACAGGATCTCGCCGCTCTCGAGCATGCGCTCCGCCGCGATCGCCCGCGGCAGATCGCGCGCGTCGCCGAGCGAGGCCCACGTGCGCAGCGCGTCGAGGTACGCCTCACCGGCCTCGCGCGTGTGGTGGGCGCGGCGCAGCGCATCGCCGGCGAGCCGCTCGAGCTTCGCGCGCCGGTAACGGTCGCCGGACGTGTCCGCGAGGAGCGCGAGCCCGTGCGCCACCGACTGCGTCGCCGGCCCGAAGTGCCCGGTCTGCAACTCGACGAGCGCGCTCGTCTCGTAGGCGTCCACCGTCGGGGCGCGG
>JANXOM010000181.1 GCA_025353585.1 Deltaproteobacteria bacterium | reverse complement strand
CTTCCTGGCCGCGGTGCTGGGCTCGGTGCTCCTCCTCGCGGGCTACCGCCTGGTGGTCGGCCGCAACCGCGCTGTCTAGCCCTCCTCTCTCTTCCCCTCCACCGCTCGCGCACGCACCCGGGTTACACTGGGGCGTGCGCGGGCTTTTTTTCGGTCTTGCCCTCGCGCTCGCTGGCTGTGGCCGGGTCGGGTTCGGGGACCGCGCACCGGGCAGCGATGCGACGCCCGGCGCGGAGGCGACGCCGGATGCGCCTCCGTGCACCGTGGACTGCGTGCTCGGCGATTCGATGGCGGACTTCGCCGCTGTCCAGAACCAGAACGGTTGGTTTTACGGCTCCTGGGACGCGTCCACCGACGGCGACGGCGTCTACGAGTACGCCACCGATTTTCACGACCTCTCGAACATCGACGGCTTGTGGCGCGTGCCGGACTGGGTCCCCGACGAGATGGATCCCCGATTTTCATGGTGTTACATCGCGCCCTGGGGCGGGCACCCCGACGCCTCCCCGCGGCAGCTTCCGATCCGGCGCTGGGTCAGCCCTGTCGCGGGGCCGGCGCGCGTGACGGCGTCCCACGCCAAGTCGGACACGAGCGGCGGCGATGGGACGCGCGCGCTCGTCATGCTCGACGGCGCGGTCCTGTGGGACCACACGGTGGCGGGCGACGACGGCGTCGGCGCGACGGTCACCGTAGACATCGCGCTCGGGGTCGGCAGCACGCTCGACTACATGCTCGATCCGCTCGGGGACGACGGGCGCGACACGAGCAACCACGGCATGACAATCCAGCGGCGGTAGGCTCCCGCGCTCACGCGCGGCGTGGCATCTTGGCGCGCGGTAGGGATGCGCATCGGCGATATCTTGCTCGACCGGCGCTGCGTCGCACCGGCGGATCTCGCGCGGGCGATCGCGGAGCAGGAGGCAACGGGCCGCCGGCTGTGCTCGCTGCTGATCGCCCGGGGCCTCGTCGCCCACGATGACGCGGCGCGTGCCCTCGCGGAGCAGCGCGGCATGCCCGGCGTCCTGCTGCGGCACCTCGAGGGGCGCGAGGCCGGGCTGGCGTATCTGATCCCCCCTGCGCTCGGGCGCACATATGTGGCGCTCCCGATCGGGCGCGCGCGCACAGGGGAGCTGATCGTGTGCGTCCGCGATCCGAGCGCGGATATCCAGCGCGCGGTCGAGCAAGCCGTGCGGGGGGCGGTCGTGCTCGCGGTGACCCCGGCCTCGCGCCTCGAGCAGCTGGTCGCGGCGGTCTACGGCGACGGGAAGAGCCAGGACTTCGACGTCGACCTGACGACGGGGCCGATCACACTGCCGCTGCTCGGCGGTGGCGGCGGCGGCGGCGTGCCGCAGTTCACCCTGGTCGACCTCGACGACGAGCGCGTCGCCAAGGACTACACGCAGAGCGGCACGTTCGGGGTGCCGCGGGATGCCCTGCCGCCGGCGCGCGCGTCGGTGCCGAACGCAACACCGCTCCACGGCGCGCCCGCGCTCGCGAGCAGCACGGTGCCGCCACCGCTCGCCGGGCCCGCGCGCACGCAGCTCCCCGCGCCCGCGCCGACCCTCGACGCCACGCTCGCCGCGCTGGAGACCGCCGCGTCCCGCGACGAGGCGACGGAGCTCGCGATGGGATACGTGGCCGGGCGCTGGGCGAGCTCGCTGCTCGTGACGATCAAGGAGGGCGCGGCGCTCGGGCATCGCGGGCACGGCGCGCAGCTCGGCGCCGTGGAGACGATCGCGCTGCCGATGAGCTCGCCGTCGATGCTCAAGATCGCGCACGACACGAAGCGCCTCACGCTCGAGGCGCCGGGCGGCGCGATCCAGGACCGGCTCGGGAAGTTGCTCGGGGTGCCGCTCGCACCGGCGGCGGCGCCGATCATCGTGGCGACGCGGGCGATCGGCGCGATCGCCGTGGGCGATTCGCGGCACGGCATCGGGGACGTCGACGCGAGCTCCGACCTCGAGTGCGTGACAGAGGCGCTCGGCCTCGCCTACGCGCGGATCTTGCTCGAGGCGAAGCGGCCGTGACGGCGCTGCGCGCGCGCGACGCGGTCCCCGGTGATTACGGTGCGTTCGTGCGGCTGTGGCGCGAGCTCGACCTCGACCAGGCGGTGCTGCCAGACGCGGCGTGGCGCGAGCGCCTCATGGCGTCGACGTTCTTCTTGGTCGACGACGCGGACGAGCCCGTGGGCTACGCGCTGCTCTTCCCGCTCGGTGCGCGGGGCGACGTGCGGCAGATCGCGGTCGACCGCCACTGGCACCGGCGCGGCGTGGGGCGGCAGCTGATGGCGGCGGTGGCGGCCCGGCTGCGAGGGGCGGGCTGCACCGACTGGCGGCTCGAGGTGGACGCCACGAACGCGGCCGCGATCGCGCTGTACACGGCCGTCGGGCTGCGCGAGATCCGCGCGATCCAGAGCGTGAAGATGCCCCGCGCGGCGCTCGCGCAATTCGGGAACCTGCGCTCCCCGCGCTACACGACGACCCGTGTCCGGCCGGCGGACGAAGCGGCGATCGAGCGGCACTACGACTTCGGCACCGGCGAGCTGGCGCGCTGGCGCAAGAGCCGGCCCGAGGCGCTCGTGTGGCAGCTGCACGACGTCGGCGAGCTCGCCGGCTTCGCGCGCTACTGGCCCGACTTCCAGCCAGAGATGGGGCTCGTGTTCCCGTTCCGCGCCGATGACGCCGCGGCCGCCGCGCACTTGCTCGCCCACGCCACGCCGTCGCCGCTCCCCGAGCACGTCGAGCTGGCCGTCGTCGACCGCCCCGTCGCGGCCGCCCTGCTGCGCGCCGGGGGCGAGCTCGCCCAGACCCAGCTCGAGCTCGCCGGCCCGCTCTGACGGGGTCCTCCTGAGCGCGCATCACTAACAATGGGGCCAGGCCCCTGTTAGTCCGGCTGCCGGACACCGGCGCCCCCCGATCAGCGCGGCTTGACGCGCACGAAGGGCAGCAGCGCGACGAACGAGAGCACGGCCGCCGCCTCGAACAGCGTGAAGACCGCGCCCCAACCGTAGGCCTGCTTGATCGGCACCAGCGCCACCGCCTGCGCGATCGCGCCGATCGAGCCGACGCCGTTGATGAGCCCGCACGCCAGCGCCGCCGCATGCGGCCCGCCGATGTCCTGACTCGCCGAGCCGGAGACGAGCGAGTCCGTCGCGAAGAGGAACGCCCCGATCATCGCCAGGATCGTCACGTTCGCGAACAGGCTCGAGTCGCCGACGGCGTCGTAGAGGAACACCGCGCCCACGAGCCCCGCCGCGCTCACGCACGCCACCGCGATGCGCCGCCGCCCGAACACGCGATCCGCCAGCGAGCCCGCGAGGATCGAGAACGGGATGCCGCCGACCTCGAACGCCGTTGCGATGATCGCGGCCGCGCCGCTGCTGTAGTGTAGCTTGCTCGTCGCCAGGTAGTACGGCAGCCAGAACAGGAGCCCGTACCGCACGAGCTTCACGCCGAAGTAGCAGAGGCCGAGCGCCCACGTCAGCGGGCTGCTCACGATCGCCGGCCACGCGGCCCGGTACGCCGCGCGCCGCTCCGCCGCCGTGATCCCCGCCTTGACCTCGGGGTCGTCGAACCCGACGTCGGACGGCCGGTCACGCGCCACGAACCAGAAACCCACCGCGATCAGCGCGACCCACGTCGCCATGCCCACGAACATCTGACGCCAGCCCCAGCCGAGCAGCCAGCCCGCGACGAAGTTCGTGGCGAGCCCGCCCGCGGGCAAGCACGTCGACCAGACGCCCATGATCTCGGCGCGCCGCTCCGACGAGAACCACGACGCCATCAGCTTCCCGCTCCCCGGCCAGCCCGTCGCCTGCGCGAGCCCGTTGAGCGCGAAGCACGTGATGTAGACCGGGATGACGCTGTCCGTGAACAGGCTCGCGCTCGCGAACGCCACCGTCAGCACGGCCGACGCGAGGAGCCCCGTCGTGATCAGCCGCCGCGAGCCCAATCGATCGCCCAGGGCTCCCGCGATGAACTGTCCGGCCGAATACCCGATCAGGTAGGCGACGTCGAGCCAGCCGAGCCAGACCTCGCCGATGCCGAGCGTGCTCTTCGCGACCGAAAAATGTTTACGCGTGAAGTAATAGGAGAAGTACCCGAGCCACGACGCGGCGAAGATCCGCGTGGTCCATCGGCGCGGAGCTTCCACCCCACGACCTTACAACGCGCATGTTACGATGATGCCGCTGTGGGCGCGTCGATTCTCATCGTCCACCCCGACCGCAAGACGCAGCGCGCCGTCCAGCGGATCCTCGGCGTCACCGGCTATCGCATCGACATCGCCGACGATCTCGATCAGGCCATCCGCCTCCTCGCGCACGCCCAGCCCGTGCTCATCGTCGTCGACGGCGCGTCCGTGCTCGGGCCGCAGGCCGGGCCCTTCCTCGCCGCCGCGAAGGCCGCCGGCACCGAGGCGTGCATGACGCTCCTCGGCGGGCCCCTCGGCGATCAGGTGCCGAAGCTCCTCGGGCTCGGGGCCGTCACGAACCTCCTCGTGCACCCGATGCCGGTGCTCGCCGAGGAGCTGACCATCACCGCGCACAAGCTCATCCGCGGCGATCTGTTCGGGCTCGAGAAGTACCTCCTGTGGGGCACCGAGCTCCACGCCCTGACGCTCACCCGCGCGAGCCAGCGCGCCGACCAGGTGGCGCGCCTCGCCGAGCAGGTCCGCTCGCTGGGCCAGAGCGCGCGCGTCGCGTCGATGGCGATGCTCGTCACCGACGAGCTCCTCTCGAACGCCGTCCACAACGCGCCCGTCGACGCCGCCGGCGAGCACTATCGCAAAGACCTGCCGCGCGACCGCGAGCTCGAGCTCGACGCGCAGCACCAGGTGCACATGCGCTGGGGCTGCGACGCGCGCTACCTCGCCATCGAGGTCACCGACGCGTGGGGGACCCTCGACCGCGACACGATCCTCGGCGCGCTCGCGAAGACCGATGTCCGGGACTCCGGGGGCGGCGCCGGCATGGGGGTGGCCCTCGCCTACCGCTCGTGCGATCACCTCGTCTTCAATCTCGCGCCCGGACAGCGCACCCAGGTGATCGCGATGATCGACGTGCGGTATCCTCCAGCGGAACGCGTGCCCGCCTCGTCGTACAATATCTTCGTGGAGCGCACGCCGTGAGCGGGATGCCGGAGGCCCATGGCCGCATGACCGTCGTGACGGAGCGCGCGGGCGTGCTGCAGATCGGCGGCGCGCTCGACGAGACCTCGGGCCTCGTCGAGCTGGTCGGCCGCGCGGTGGAGCACGAGCTCGTCCTCGATCTCGGGGGCGTGACGTTCATCAACTCGCTCGGCGTCCGCGACTGGATCCGCATGCAGGCAGCCGCCACGAAGGCCGGCGTGCACCTCGAGATGCGGAAGGTCTCCGAGCCGGTCGTGCACCAGCTCAACATGATCGTGGCCACGCGCGGCACGGGCTCCGTCAGCTCGTTCTACGCGCCGTACGCGTGCGACGCGTGCGGACGCGAGGAGTCACGGCTGATCGACGCGGTGGCGAACGCGGCCGCCCTGCAGAAGATGGAGGCGCCCCCGATGGTGTGCCCCGAGTGCAGCCAGCCCATGGCCTTCAACGACTTCCCCGAGCGCTTCTTCTCCTTCCTGGCAACGAGTTAGCTCCCCGTGCTAAGTGGACGACGCCTCCATGGAAGCGATCGCCCACCACATCCAGGCCTTCGTCGCGAGCGCCGGCTATCCCGGCCTCTTTTTGATGGTGCTGATCGAGAGCACCGTGGTGCCGGTCCCGTCCGAGCTCGTGCTGCCGTTCGCCGGCAACCTCGCCTCCGAGGGCGCGATGAACCTCTGGCTCGTGTTCCTCATGAACAGCGCGGGCGCGCTCGTGGGATCGGGGCTCTCGTACTGGTTCGGCGCGGCGGGCGGCAAGCCGTTCCTGCTCAAGTACGGCAAGTACTTCATGGTCCGGCCGGCGGACATCGAGCGCACCGAGAAGTTCTTCACCAGCCACGGCCGCGCGACCGTCCTCATCGGCCGCTTCCTGCCCGTGATCCGCCACATCATCTCGATCCCCGCGGGCGTCGCGCGCATGCCACTCCGCGCGTTCTTCCTGCAGACCTTCATCGGCTCCACGGCCTGGGGTGGCTTCCTGATCCTCCTCGGCTACGAGCTCGGACCGCGCTGGGAAGCCATCGCCACGCAGCTGAAGAAAGTCGACCTGTTCATCGGAATCGGGATCATTCTGCTCTTGCTCGCCATCGTCGCGCGGTTCGTGCTACGTCGACGTCGCGAGCGAGCAGTGGGTGGCGACGCGGCGTAGAGAGAAATCTTAAGTAAGCCTCGCATCCCCGGGTCTCACCATGTCGTACACAGGCCGCGCTCCGACCATCCCCCCGACGACGACGTCGTCGCCGACGCAGGGCATGCTAGCTTCAGCGGGCATGGGGATGTCCGCCCAAGCGTTTGCGGTTCGTGTCCTCGACCGACACGAGTCCGACCTCATCGAGCAAGCGATGGCGACGGTGGCCGCGCGTTCACCGAACGACGCGCACATCCTCGCGCAGCTGATCGCCGAGCTGTCCGCGACGTCCGAGCTCCTCGATCGCCAGCGCCCGCTGCGCCGCCCGACCTCCCTCGGTGGCGAGGCGCGCGACGAGCAGACGCTCATCGAACACCTCTGCGCGATCGACGGTCTCTCCGGTGACCTCGCCCTGCCGCTCAAGGCGACGCTGTCACGCACGTACCTGCTGACGAAGATCAACTTCCTGCGCGGCTTCGTGAAGGCGACGTCGCCGCTCGCGGACGCGCCGGGCTGCGCGCGCATGACCCACGAGCTTCGCGAGGAGGTCGCGCAGTCGATCTACACGCTGCTCGCCGAGGAGCTCTTCCTCGCGCTGCTCCGCAAGCCCGATGTGACGCGGCGCACGAAGCAGCGCGCCGCGGACCAGCTGATCACGATCTGGGACGACGCGGCCCTCGAGATCGACGACTTCGCGCCGCTCCTCGAGTCGGCCTGGCACGCGCGCAACCGCATCCACACGACGTACGGAACCCTGCTCGGCGCGACGGAGACGTTCCGCCTCGTCATCGAGGACTGCTCGGTCGACGTCATCGACTTCTTCGGTCGCGACAACATGAGCCTCGACGAGAGCGCCGCGTTCGAGGAGTTCCTGTTCAACATGACGAGCGAGGAGCTCACCACGCTGCGCCGGGCGATGTCCGCGCAGAAGGTGTGCGCGGCGTCTCCGGCGTGGGCCGCGGAGACGCTCGGCCGCCAGATCGAGGATCTGGAGCACAGCAAGGAGATCGACCCGATGGCCCTCTACCGGAGCTATCAGCGGCGCCAGCTCGCGGCGGACTTCCGCCTGATGTCGGGTGCGCCCGGGCCTCGCCGCACGGCCGAGGGCTACCTGATGGTCAACCTGCTCGACCAGCAGTAGGTCGAGCACGAGCCGGTCTCGCGCTGGCTCCCACGCCGGATGGCGTGAGCCCCGCTCGATCTAGGCCGTCAGCTTCGACTCGAGCAGCGTCGCGAGCGCGGGGATCGCCTCGACGACGTTCTTCTTCGCCGAGTCGCGCATCTTGCCGTAGAGCTTCTTCACGGTCGTGTGGGACGTCTTCTCGGCGCGCTTGTCGGTGACCGACAGGAGGTCCTCGGCGACGTCCTCGGAGCGCGCCGTGACGTAGTCGGCGAACGTGCTCTTCTTCTCGACCGACCACTTCTCGTAGTGCGGCTGCAGCTTGCCGAGCCACTCGTCGAGCATCGCGTCGACGACCTCGGGGACGAACTTCGCCTTGACGCCCTTGATAGTGCCGTACGCCATCTTGAGCATCAGGCCCTTCTGCTTCACCTGCGTATCGATCAGGTTCACGCAGTCCGTGATCACGACGGCACGGACAGGGTCTTTACCGAGCTGCTCGACGAGGGTGGCCGCCATTTCGCGGGACCATAGTCCCGCTCCGGGTGCGCGTCTACTCCGCTACGGCGCGGGATTGTCGATCCCACCGCACCACCCGCGCCGGCTAGGGTGCGCCCGCGCCGTCGAACGTCACGCCGTACCGCTCGCAGCGCGTGCGCATCTGGGCCTGGTCGCTCTTGCCAAGCGGTGCGTAGAACTGCTTCGCCGTGGCCGCGTCGCCATCCATGCACGCCGTCGAGACGACGATGCGCAGCATGCGGGCGTTGCCGGGCTGCTCGGCGAGGATCTTCTTCGCGAGGTCGGTGGCCTCGGCCGTGTCGCCGCGGTCGTACGCCTTGCTCGCCTCGAGCATCTGCGCGTCCAGCTTCGGCGTGGCGATGTGGTCGGACGACCGGGGGCCGACCGTGGCGTGGCGCACGTTCGGGTCGGCCGCCGTCAGGTTCGCGCTGCTCCCACCCGAGTCACCCGACAGGCTCGGGGGGGTGATCGTGACGGCCGCGCTGCGGTGGCCCGGCGCGGACGTGGGCGCGCTGTCGCTGCTCTCGGCGGGCGGCGCGGCTGGCTCCTCGTCCGCCGCGGACATCTTGTCGTGATGACCGCGATGGCCGCTGTCCGCGATCGCCGGCGACGCGTGCACCTGGATGAACAGGTACACGCCGATCGCGAGCACGAGCACGCAGGCGGCGAGGAGGGCGGTCAGACGCACGGGCACCCTCACCGAATAGCACGCGCGCGCGCCGGCTTCCACGTCGTCGCGGATGCCCCCTCGCGCCGATCTGCGGGATAGTCCCGGACATGACGCGCCTCCGCTACCTCGGCCTCGCCGTGACCGCTGTCCTGGGCGCCGCGCTCGGCAGCGCGGGCTGCGGCGACAACACGAACGAGTGTGGGGCCGGGACCACCAACCTCGATGGTGTCTGCACCGCCGCCGGCGTGACGTGCGGCCCTGGGACCAAGGCCGACGCGACCGGCGCATGCGTGCCCGACGGCGCGCTCGTCTGCGGTGCCGGAACGTCGCTGAACGGCTCCGGCCAGTGCACGATCGACCCGACCGTTTGCCAGGATGGCACGGTGCTCGTGGGCGGCGAATGCGTCGATCCGGGCCACGTCGCCGTCACGGTCGAGGAGAGCCCGGAGCCGAACGGCATGGGCGTGGCCGTCGCGACCGGCGCGAGCGAGGCGTCCGCGGCCCCCGCGGGCAGCTTCACGGTCACCGCGATCGGCGGCGCGCCCGTCGTCCTCCACGGGCACATCACGCCGCGCGGCCCCGCGCCGGCCGCCGTGGACGTGGACACGTACCAGGTCACCGTCGGCGGTCCGACCGTGCTGCAGGTCTCGGTCGATGGCATCGGCGGCCTGCAGGGCGGCTTCGTCGTGGTCGACGGCGACGCGCTCGGCGCGGCCGACCCGCTCGCGAGCTACCGGCGCGTCGGCATCAACCTCACCGGCTCGACGGCGACGCGCCAGCTCGTCTTGCCGACCGCCGGCACGTACGACTTCGCCATCACCGACGCCCGCACGCTCGCGCTCCCCGGCGGCCACGCGTACGGTGACGCGAGCAGCGAGTACTACGTCTCGATCGCGCAGATCGCGCTCCCCGCCGCCGTGCCCGTCACGCCGTCGGCGAGCGGCACGGCGGAGATCATCGCGAGCGGCCACCTCGGCGTGTTCAGCGCGCCGTTCGGCAGCGGCCTCGACGAGGTGACCGTCAGCACGAACGACCCCGACCTCGCGCCGGCCCTCGAGCTGTTCTCCGGCGCGCTGACGTACCGCACGTCCGCCGCGGGCAGCCTCCTCGCGGTCGGCTTCACGCAGGGCGAGCTCGCGACGATCGTCGTCGATCCCGAGCGCGACTTCGCGCCGGATCCCGCGACCCTCACCCTCGCCATCACGGCCGGCCAGGCGACCGCGCTGTCCACGAGCGGGGCCACCGTCACCGCGCCCATCGGCGCGAACACGCCGCCGACCGGCGCCACCGGCTTCGCGGGCATGACCGTCTTCACGTACGAGGTCGCGGCGGCGGGCGACGTGCTCGCGCTGCACCTCGCGCTCGGCCGGGCGAGCGAGGGCCTCGTCGTCGACCAGAACCTCGCGGTCCTCACGCGACTGACGAAGTTCGACGGGCGCACGTTCACCGCGTTCGACGGCTACCTCCTCCACGCCCACCCCGGCACGTACTACGTGCTCCTCGACGTGCCCGGCGCCGTCGTCGGCCGTGACACGCTGACCGCCACGAGCTCGCTCGCGATCCTGGCGCCGACCACGCTCGTCACCGGCACCGCGTCGGCGGACACCGCCACCGGCGGCTTCGACAGCGCGCTGTTCACGTACGCGGTCGAGAGCGCGGCGCACCCGTGGATCGCGCTCGCGGCGACCACGAGCGGCGGCGGCGCCGGCGCGATCACCGCGCGCGCGTACGACACGACGAAGACCTTCGGGCGCCTGAGCCCCGTGCACACGAGCGGCGGCACGGTCACGCTGCCGAACGCCGAGCCCGTGTTCGTGCGCACGCCGTCGGCGCAGCCGGGCCCCGGTCGCATCACGCTCGACGACGCGGGGGCGTGGCTCGTCACGGTCGGGCCCGCCACCGCGACCGCCGGTACGAAGGTGAGCGTCACCGTCTCCGATCGCGCGGGCGTCACGCTCGTGCCCCCGGACCTCGCCGGCCCCGGCAGCGCCGCCCAGCGCGTCGGCGAGGCGCTCGCCGCCGGCGCCACGAACCGCTACCTCGTGCGCGGGGACGCGGGCTCCGCGATCGCCGCGCTCGCCACGCCGGCCGGCGCCGCCCACCTCAGCCTCACCGCGCTCTCGCCCGACGAGCTCGCGGACGTCACGTTCGCCGACACGGCCACCACCACGACGCCCGTCGGCGGCGCGCTCGACGCGCACGCGACCGGCTGGATCGCGCTCGCCGTGAAGGCCGTCGCGCCCACCACCACCGCCGCGTACGACCTCGCGGTCACCGAGGGCGCGCCGGCGACGTACGCGGTCTCGCGCCCCGCCGCCGCGTTCGTCGACATCTGCACCGGCGGCAACGCCGTCCCCACCGTCAGCGACGGCACCGGCGTCGGGGACGACGAGGGCCTCGCCGCGCCGCTCCCCGTCCCCGCCGGCTTCCGGTACTACGGCGCGGCCGTGCAGCGCTTCACGATCTCCACGAACGGCTGGCTCTCGTTCGAGCCGCAGGCGCTCGCCGTCCCGCGCAACCGACCGATCCCCGAGCGGCTCGGGCCGAACCAGCTCGTCGCGCCGTTCTGGACGGATCTCGCTGCGGTGCAGATCTGCCTCGCGCAGACCGCCAGCCGGACCACCGTCGAGTGGGTCGCCGTCGACCGCGTCACCGATGCGTTTGTCGTGTTCCAGGCGACCGTCGACGCGACCGACGACTCCATCACGTTCGCCTACGACCCCGCGAACCTCGAGGAGCGCGGCGACACCGCGACCGTCGGCATCGAGGATCTCGGCGCGTCGGCCGCCTCGATCCCGATCTCGTTCGACGCGGGCACCCTCGACCCGGCGCTCGCGATCGTCTTCCGCCCCCTGTGACCCGACGCCACCCGACGTCACCCGGCGCGGTCTGGGTTACGATAAGTCCCGATGGCAGGTGGGCCCCCGGCAGCGATCCAGACGGGCGAGCTCGTCCTCGATCGCTACCGCATCGTCGAGCAGATCGCGTCCGGCGGCCACAGCGTCGTCTTCCGCGGCACGGACGAGCGGCTGAACCGCCCCGTCTGCATCAAGATCTTCTCCGGCCTCGGCGGGGAGTCCGGCGTCGGGCGTACGAGCTACGAGCACTTCGTCCAGGAGGCGTTCGCGCTCTCGCGGCTGACGCACCCCAACACGCTGCGCATCTACGACTTCGGCCACCTCGGCACGAAGGACGACGCCGGCATGCCGCTTCAGGTCTGCGAGTACATGAACGGCGGCACGCTCTCGCAGATCGTGCGCGAGCAGGGCACGCAGTCCGTCGCGGAGACGGCGCGCTTGATCGTGGCGATGTGCGCGTCGCTCGGCGAGGCGCACTCCCTCGGCATCGTCCATCGGGACATCAAGCCGCAGAACATCCTGTACGGCACGGTCGGCGGCAACCGGTTGCCGAAGCTCGCGGACTTCGGCATCGCCAAGTGGAGCGCCGACGACGAGGAGCGCAAGGATCGCAAGAGCAAGCGCGCCGAGGATACGGCGATCGTCGCGGGTCAGAAGCTCGCGATGTACTCGCCGAGCTGGGCCGCGCCGGAGCAGCTCGCCGGCCAGCCCGTCAGCCCCGCCACCGACATCTACTCGCTCGCCGCGGTGGCGGTCTACATGCTGTCGGCGAAGGCCATCTTCGCTGACGAGGACGTGTACGCGGGCTACAAGAAGCGGCGCCACGGCGCGCAGCTGGTGCGCGAGGCGCTCGTCCCGCACGGCGTCCCTGCGCCGGTCGTCGAGGTGCTCGTCAAGGCGCTCGCGTTCGATCCGAAGCAGCGGCCGGGCGCGGTCGAGCAGCTCGTGGCCGAGCTGCACACGGCGATGGAGCCGGCGACCGACGAGCAAGCGAGCCTGCCGCCCGGCCACTTCCACGGCGACACCACCGCGCTCCTCGGCCATAGCAAGCGCATGCCGTCGCAGTCGGACATCGTCACGCCCTCGACCCCGACGAACGCGCTCGCGGCCACGCCGCCGGCCATCGCGAGCGCCGCCGCGCCGACGCCGCCGGCCGTCCCGCCCGCCGCCGCGCCTGCGCCGATCCCCAACCAGTGGACCCCGCCGGTCGTGGTGCCGCCGTGGATGCTGACCGCGGTGAAGTCGACCGGCGCGGCCCACCGGCTCGCGCTGTCGGAGACGCCGACCCACGTCTTCGAGCGGCGCGTGCACTTCGTGATGGCGACGCAACAGTTCGTCGATCTCGCCGGCGCGGGCGCCGGCCAAAAGGTCCGGATCACGCTCTTGCCCTCGCCGACCGGCCGCGTCGTCCACCTCAAGGGCATGACCTGCTTCGTCGCGTTCGTCGGCGGCCGACCGTCGCCGGCCGTGACGCTCGAGCACGCCTCCGACGTCGCGCTCGTGACGGCGCGCGCGCAGGAGGTCGGCCACATCCGCATCTCGTTCGGCGAGGGCGGCACCATCGGACAGCTCGCGTTCCCGCTCGGAGCCGGGGTCGTGGCCATCGGGGCCGATGACTGCGCGGACCCGATCCTGTTCGACTTTGGGCCCGGATCCGACGCCTATTTCGTCTACACTCGGGGCCGCGTCGCTCCGAAAGCGCGGCGCTAATTTCCATGTCTCAGCCACCGACATCGCCCCCGGGCGGCGGCCCGCCCGACGAGTACGCCGACTTCGAAGCGGACCCGACGAGCATCTCGATGATCCCGACGGCGCCGATCCCGTCGCTCGTGCCACAGCCGCAGCCACAGCCGCAGCACGCGCCGCCGCCGATGCAGCCGCCGCCGATGCAGCCCCCGCACTACGAGCAGCAGCCGCCGAACCGCCCGTCGTATCAGTCGATCCCGCCGCCGGTCGCGGTGCAGCACACGCCGCCGCAGATGTTCGCGCAGCCGGCCCCGCACGGCACGCATGGCGGCCCGCCGCTCGAGCCGATGTACACGAACTCGATGGGCCAGGCGCCGCCGGGCCCGCCGATGACGCAGGTCTCGGGCGTGATCGCGGGCCCCACGCCGTACGTCTCGCGCAGCCGCATCTACGCGTTCGTCGTGGACGAGACGGGCCAGCCGATCGAGCTCGGCTCCGGCCGTTTCGCGAAGGCGTACCTCGGCGAGGAGCGCTGGGTCGAGTCGAAGACCACGCTGCGCCGGCCGGTCGCCATCAAGTGCCTGCAGCGCGGCGTGTCCGGCGAGGACCAGATGCGCTTCCAGATGGAGAAGGAGATCCTCGAGCGCGTCCAGGGTCACCCGAACATCGTCGAGCTCCTCGGCTCGGGCGAGGGCGACAGCGCCGGTTTCATCCCTCCGATGATCCGGGAAAAAGTCGAGAACGACTTCATGATCCTCGAGCTCCTCGACATGTCGCTCGAGGAACGGCTCAAGGGCGCGCGCCAGAAGCGCCGTCGCGATGACCTGCTCGCGGTGCCGCTGCGCGAGCGCATCTTCCGCGTGCTCGAGTACATCGTCCCCGTCGCCACCGCCGTCGAGTACGCCCACCTCGTGCGCGACACCGTGCACCGCGACATCAAGCCCGCGAACATCCTCGTCAAGCTCCCGGACCCCAACCTGCGCGGCTCGCAGATGCGGATCAAGCTCGCCGACTTCAACGTCGGCAAGGTCGCTGATCCGGACCTCGACGTCTCGATGACGCGCTTCCAGGCCGTGCCCGGCACGCTCTACTTCCAGAGCCCGGAGCAGGAGACGAACACCGTCGAGCTCCTCGTCAACACGACGCAGGGCTCGCCCGAGGTGGAGTTCTTCGAGGACTTCTACATCGACATCTTCGAGAACGACTCGTTCGCGCTGTTCAACCGCAACGAGATGTACACGATCGCCGCCGCCGACCGGACGCGCAAGAAGCTCCTCCTCAACCGGCCGTTCGCCGAGCCGAGCGAGATCAACGTGCGCGGCCGCGTGGTCAAGAGCGTCGGTCGCCCCGCCGACATCTACTCCCTCGGCGCGGTCTTCTACTATCTGATCTCGGGCGCCTACGCGAACCCGAAGAACCTGTTCGACGCGTTCCGCAAGTTCGTCGAGTACGAGCGGCGAGACGAGAACAACTCGATCGCCGCGTACATCGACCACGAGTACCGCACGATCCAGAACATCCGCGCGCCCAAGGTCGACGGCCAGCAGGGCGCGCCGGACCTCGCGCCCGAGGATCGCTTCTTCAGCTACAAGCACTACCTCGACGGCAACGGCGAGCTCATCGAGCCGCAGATCATGATGATCATCGCGAAGGCGCTGATCCGGAACAAGCCCGACAGCTACTGCCTGTCCTACGACCTGCGCACGACCGGCATCTCGGCCATGGTCCACGACCTTCTCTCGCTCTACATCGCGTTTGGTATCGACCCGTCGGCCCGCATCGCGTATCAGAACGAGACGTACAACGCCCCCAAGAAGGGTAACGCGATGCGACGCGCGTTCGACAAGTTCTTCCGCAAGTAAGGCCCGATCATGAAGCCGTTCTCCATCCTGCTCCTCGTCGGAGCGCTGTTCATCGCCGTCGCCTTGCTCACGACGCACTGGGTGGCGGGCGGGTACGACGGCTCGACCTTCCACGCAGGCCTGTACTCGTCGGGGTTTTGTCACGACGGCGACTGCGAATCGAAGCTCATGCTCAGCTACTTCGGCCGCGGCGGGCCCCGCGCCATGGCCACGATCGGGCTCGGCATGCTCACGCTGCTCGGCGGCCTGACGTCCTGCGTGCTCGCGGTGATCGCCGGCATCGCCACCACGAAGGGCCGGCGGGGACCGGCCGCCCACGCGCTGCTCTTCACCGCGATCACGGGCTTCGTCGGGCTGGTGTTCCTGGCCGTGACCCACGGCATCACGCCGACGGACTGGGGCTACTCGACGCCGCTGTTCCTGCTCGGCGTCGGCGGCGTGGTCACGGGCGCCGCGCTCGCGCTCAAGGCGTTTCCGCTGGCCCCGCGCCCGATGATGATGATGGGCTACGGCCAGCCGATGGGCTACGGCATGCCGGGCATGCCGCCCGTGTACGGCCAGCCGCCGGGCATGCCGCCCGCGTACGGCCAGCCGCCGGGCTACGTGTCGCCGCAGCAGATGCAGCCGCAGACCCCGCCATGCAACCAGTGCGGCGGCCAGACGCAGTTCGTGCAGCAGTACCAGAAGCTGTTCTGCGGGCGCTGCAATCGCTACCTCGTATGAGCGAACCCGGCCCCGGCGAGCTGCCCGCGTCCATCGCGCGGCGGCGTACCTTCGCGATCATCGCCCACCCCGATGCGGGCAAGACCACGCTGACGGAGAAGCTGCTGCTCTTCGGCGGCGCGATCCAGCTGGCCGGCGCCGTGAAGGCCCGCGGCGATCGCCGGCGCGCGCGCAGTGACTGGATGAAGGTCGAGCGCGAGCGCGGCATCTCCGTGACGACGTCCGTGATGACGTTCGACTACGCGGACTGCACGTTCAACCTGCTCGACACGCCGGGCCACGAGGACTTCAGCGAGGACACGTATCGCACGCTGACGGCCGTCGACTCCGCCGTGATGGTGATCGACGCCGCGAAGGGCATCGAGGCCCAGACGCGCAAGCTGTTCGAGGTCTGCCGCCTCCGCAACGTCCCCATCGTCACGTTCATCAACAAGATGGACCGCGAGGGCCGCGACCCGTTCGAGCTCCTCGACGAGATCGCGTCCATCCTGCAGCTCGAGATCACGCCGGCGTCGTGGCCGATCGGCATGGGGCGCGAGTTTCGCGGCTGCTACGACCTGTTCGAAGACCAGCTGATGCTGATGGAGCGCACGCGCGGCGAGTATCTCCAGGAGGGTATCCGCGTGCAGGGCCTCGCCGATCCGCAGCTCGACAAGCTCCTGCCCGAGAGCGCGGTCGCGAAGCTCCGCGAGGACGTGGCGATGGTGCGCGGGCTCTGCCCCGAGTTCGACCTGGAGATGTACCGCGCGGGTCACCTCACGCCGGTGTTCTTCGGCAGCGCCGTGAATAACTTCGGCGTCAAGGAGCTGCTCGCCGGCGTGGCGAAGCTGGCGCCGCCGCCGCGCGCGCAGCCGGCTCGCGAGCGCAACGTCGAGCCCACCGAGACGCCGGTCTCGGGCTTCGTGTTCAAGATCCAGGCGAACATGGATCCGAAGCACCGCGATCGCATCGCATTCGTGCGGCTCGCGTCGGGTCACTTCACGCGCGGCATGCGCCTGACGAACCCGCGCACGGGCAAGGCGCTCGGCGTCCACAACGCGATGCTGTTCCAGGCCAACGAGCGCGAGCTCGCCGAGGAGGCGTGGGCCGGCGACATCATCGGCATCCCGAACCACGGTACGCTGCGCATCGGCGACGCGCTCACCGAGGGCGAGCCGCTGCACTTCACCGGCATCCCGAGCTTCGCGCCGGAGTTCCTGCGCCGCGTGCGGGCCGAGGATCCGATGAAGGCCAAGCACCTCGGCCGCGCGCTCGAGCAGATCGCGGAGGAGGGCGGCGCGCAGGTGTTCAAGATGTTCCTCGGCAGCGACTTCATCGTCGGCGTCGTCGGCGCGCTGCAGTTCGACGTGCTCGCCGACCGCATCCGCACCGAATACGATCTGCCGTGTCACTTCGAGAGCACTTCGTACGAGGTCGCCCGCTGGGTCGACGCGGACGACCCGCGGCTCATCAAGCGCTTCGCGGACGCGAACCGCGACAACATCGCCGAGGACCACAGCGGCGCCACGGTCTTCCTCGGTCGCAACGAGTGGCAGCTCAACCGCGCGAAGCTCGACTACCCGGATCTTCGCTTCCTGCAGACGCGCGAGCAGGCGCCGCTCACCGCTGCGAGCGCGTAGCCAGCGCCCGCCCGTGATGTAGGCGTGAGGCGCCCTGCTACCCCTCACGCACCCCTAGTTGCCGGGTCCGAACATGGCGCGGCGCCCGCGGGCCAGGTATCACCGCTCGCATATGAGATGCCTATCCGCATGGATGGCGGTCGCGTTCGTGGGGGCCTCGGCCGCCGCGGCGCACGCCGATGTCGAACCCGCCACCGGTGCAGACCCGGCGACGCCTGTCGCCACGGGCGCACCCGCCTCCGAGGCCGGCGCCGAGGGCGTCGAGCAGGTCACGCTGCCGAAGGGGCGGCTCCTGATCGATGCGCTCGTGGTCATGAACCTCAGCAAGGACGGCGTGTTCAAGCCCGTCTCGCTGTCGCCGGACATCTGGTACGGCGTCTCTGACAAGCTCACGGTCGGCCTCGTCCACAGCAGCCAGGGCGACAGCGGCTTCATCGGCGAGCCCGGCACCGCGCTGTGCCTCACCGGCTCGAGCAACGGCTGCCCGAAGTTCTACAACAACGTCGGCCTCGACGTGCGCTACGGCCTCAAGACCGGCAAGCTCGCGCTCGCGTTCGACGGCGCATTCGACTTCCGGTCCCTGTCGCCGAACCAGATGGCGATCAAGGTCGGCCTGGTCGGCGTCTACCGCCAGAGCCAGAAGCTCGCCTTCGAGTTCGCGCCGGAGCTGTTCTTCGGCCTGAACGACCGCGACGCCGGCAACAAGGACGCGTTCGCGCTCCCGCTCGCCGTGCTCTACGCCGTCGCGCCGAAGATCGAGCTCGGGCTCCAGACTGGCATCGTGCTGCCGCTCGAATCCACGGGCGACAACTACGAGATCCCGCTCTCGGTCGGCGTCCACTACCGCGTCAGCACGCCGCTCGCGGTGCAGCTCGCGTTCTCGTTCCCCGATCTCGTCGGCGGCAGCCCGCTCGCCGGCGGAAACCTTCGCACGCTCACGCTGGGAGGCAGCTATGCGTTCTAGCCCGCTCTACAAGTTGCTCCTCGTCGTGATCGCCGCGGGCGGCGCCAATGCGTGCGCGAAGCCCGACCAGATCGCGCTCTGTCACCCCGTCTCCAGCTGGAGCTCGCCGGTGTTCGCGTGCTCGGTCGCCGCGCCGCCGGCGCCCGCGCCCCTGCCCCCGCCGCCGCCGGAGCCGGTGGCCGCCCCCGCGCCGCCGCCGCCGCCCCCGCCGAAGGCCGTGATGAAGGACGACAAGATCGAGCTCACCGAGACGATCGAGTTCGAGACCGATTCGGACAAGCTCCTGCCGAGCTCCGAGAAGATCCTCGACGAGGTCGTCGTGATCATGAAGGAGCACACGGACATCAAGAAGATCCGCGTCGAGGGCTACACGGACTCGACGGCGACCAAGGAGCACAACCTCAAGCTGTCGCAGCAGCGCGCAGACGCGGTGAAGGCATACCTCACCGGTCATGGCATCGAGGAGAAGCGCCTCAAGACGAAGGGCCTCGGCCAGACGAACCCGGTCGGCGATAACAAGACCGAAGAAGGCCGGCACCAGAACCGCCGCGTCGACTTCAAGATCCTCAAAGAGAACTAGCGCGAACTAGCGCGAACTAGCGCGAACCAGCGCTGGTCCGCCAGCCGACGACGAGCCACGCCTCGCTCTGCTTGACGTTGTTCTGCGGCCCCAGCGCCGACGTCAGGCCGAGCTGGGCGCCGAGATCGAGGTGCGTCGTCGCCCGCCACGTCGCCGCGACCGCGACGGGGATGTGGAAGCCGTCCTTCCAGACGGCGAGGTCAGTGGCGTAGCCGGTCTGCAGCGTCAGCGCCCACCGGCACGCCGGCTGGAGCGTGATGTAGATCGGCACGGCGAGCTCGGCGCGGTTGCCGCGCTCGGTGTTCGCGAGGCCGAGTTGCAAGTACGGATCGGCGGTCAGCCCCCACCGCCCGCCGTGCCAGCCCACGAGCGCGCCGAGCGTGGTCGCGGGCTTCGCCGGCTCGATGTCGCGCAGGATCAAGCGGGCGCGCGGGGCCACCGCGAACGCGCGATGCGTCCACACGAGGTAGCGCGCGTCGAGCCCGCTGCCGTGATAGACGCGCGGGCACGCAGGGTCCGACGTGCGCACGCACAGGCTCGCGCCGAAGGTCACGCGGTCGAGGCTCGCGTCGCTGTGCACGAGGCCGACGGTCAGGCGGGCCGTGACGCCGACCCAGCCGTCGGGAGCGAGCGTCAGCGGCACGAGGCGCTGGCGCGTGTCGAGCGAGGTCTCGAGGACGACCTGCGCGGCCCCCTGGCCGTCGGCGAGGACGAGCGGGCGCGCCGCGATGTCGTCGGGCGAGGCCGCGGCGGCCGCGACGCTCGCCAGGACCAGGGCGCCGGCCAGCCCGAGGATTCTCACGGATGCAGGCTACCGGATTCGCCCGCGCCGCGGCCGCCTGCGTGGTAGACGAAGCCTCGTGCGCACGCTGACCTCGGTCCTCGGGAACTCGCAACGACTCGACGGTGGCGCGATGTTCGGAAATGCCCCGAAAGGCATGTGGGAGAAGTGGATCCCGCCCGACGACAAGAACCGGATCCCGCTCGCGTGCCGCTGCCTCGTCGTGCGCGATGGCAAGCGCACGATCCTGCTGGAGACCGGCATCGGCGCGTTCTTCGAGCCGGCCCTGCGCGAGCGGTACGGCGTCGTGGAGGACACGCACGTGCTGCTGGCGTCGCTCGCCGCGATCGGCATCCAGCCGGCGGACGTCGACGTGGTGGTGCTCTCCCACATGCACTTCGACCACGCGGGTGGCCTCCTCGCGACGTGGAAGCCGGATGGCCAGCCCGAGCTGGTGTTCCCGAACGCGATCTATGTCGTCGGGGCCGAGGCGTGGCAGCGGGCCGTGGCGCCGCACGCGCGCGACCGGGCCTCGTTCATCCCGGGCATGACGAACCTCCTGGCGTCGAGCGGGCGGCTCGAGCTGGCGGCGTCGGACCGGGCAGCGGCGCTCGGCGAGGGCTTCGTGTTCCACCGCAGCTCGGGACACACGCCCGGCCTGCTCTTGACCGAGGTCGCGATGCCCGACGGGCCGGTGCTGTTCGCGTCGGATCTGATCCCGGGCCGCGCGTGGGTTCACCTGCCGATCACGATGGGCTACGACCGATTCCCCGAGCTCATCATCGACGAGAAGGCGACGCTCTTGACCGACCTCACGGCCCGCGGCGGGCGGCTGTTCTTCACGCACGACCCGGTGATCGCGATGGGCACGATCGCGCGGGACGAGAAGGGGAAGTTCCACACGGTCAACGAGCTGGCGACCCTGAGCGATCTCGCCGCGTAGCCGCGCGCGCCCGTGATAGGGTCCGCGCATGCTCACCGTCGTCGTTCGCCAGAAGGTTCAGGATCTCGCGGTCTGGCAGAAGTCGTTCGACGCGGAGAAGACCATGCGCGAGACGTCCGGCGCCACGCTGTGGTCGGCGGCGCACGAGGTCGCCGAGGCGAACACCGTCGTGATCATCAGCGACTGGGATTCGCTCGAGGCGGCCCGCGTGTTCATGGACAACGCCCGCGCCACGTTCGCGCAGAGCGGCGTGCTGTCGACGGAAGTTCGCGTCTTCGACCGCGAGATCAAGCTCTAACGCAGTGCCTCGCTGCGGCGGGGCGTGCGACGATGAGCGCATGTCGCGCCGGCTCGTGCTCGCGCTCTCTGCGACGGTGACGGCGGCGTGCAGCGGCCACGCGCCGGACCCCGCCCCACCGGGTCACGGGCCGGTGCATCTCGCGCCTGCGCGCGGGGACGGGGACGCGGACGGCTCGACTGGCTCGGCGCCAGCCGTGGTGCGCCCGCTCGACCAGGATCTGCCGCGGCTCGCCGAGCGCGCGGTGGCGATGCTGCATGCGATCGCGGCCGGGCTCGATGCGGCCGGCGTTGACTGCGGCGTGGCCGCGACGAAGCTCGACGAGGTGCAGGTCGCCTACGCCGACGTGTTCGCGGCGAACGCGAAGGTCGCGCGCGCGGATCGGCACGCGGAGCTCGTGGCCGCGATGGCGCCGCAGCAGCCGGCGCTCGATGCGGCGGCGGCGGCCGTGTTCCGCACGCGCGCGATCGGCACGTGCATGGACCAGCCGGCGTTCGCGGCCGCGTTCGATCGTGCGCTCGGCGCGCCCGGTTCGCCCGGTTCGCCCGGTTCGCCATGACCTGGGTCCAGCGCGCCCACGACGCGCTCTTCGCCGCGCTGCATGTCGTGGCGGCGCCGGTCACCGAGGCGGTCACGCACGGCGCGGCCGCCCACGAGTCGACGAGCGACGAGACCTGGCTCGCGGTCAAGATCATCGGCGGGCTGATCGCGATGCTCGCGCTGACGTACCTCGGCGGTCATCGTCGCGTGGTTCGCTTTCAGGAGCGGCTCGGCATCTCCGGGGTCATCACGGCCGGCTTCCCGTTCGTGCTGATGGGCGCGATCGCGAGCACCGACTCCGTCGGCATCCTGTCCGCGGGCGTGCTCGACCGCCTGCGGCCGGTGCTGCACTTCGGCCTCGGCTGGCTCGGCTTCATCATCGGGGCCCAGCTCGACATCCGCGTGCTCGACCGCGTCCCCAAGGGCACCGCGTACTTGATCCTCGTCGAGGCGCTCGGCCCGTTCGGCATCGCGGCCGCGGCGTGCGGCGCGGTCATGCTGACGTTCGGCGCGTCCTACGACGACCCGGCGACGTGGCGCGACGTCATCCTCCTCGGCGCGGCCGCCGCGATGACGGCGCCGCGGAAGTTCCGCGGCTTCGCGAACCGCACGTGGCACGAGGGTCGCGGCGCCGACGTGCTCCTCGGTCAGCTCGACGAGCTGGTCGGCGTGGTCGGGTTGCTCTTCATCACGGCGTACTTCCGCACGTCGACCTCGAGCACGTGGCAGATCCCCGATACGGCGTGGATCTTCGTGTCGCTCGGGCTCGGGGTCGCGATCGGGATCCTGATCTTCGCGATGATCCGCGTGCCGGTCTCGAACGCGGAGTTCCTCGCCGTGGTGCTCGGCGGGATCGCGTTCGCATCGGGCCTCGCCGGTTACCTCGAGCTCTCGCCGATCGTGATCTGCTTCCTCGCCGGCGTGCTGGTCACGAACTTCCCCAACGAGCAACGCGAATCTATCTTCCGGATCTTGAACCACCTCGAGCGGCCGGTGCACCTGCTGTTCCTGATCGTGGCGGGCGCGGTCTGGCACATCAGCGACTGGCGCGGCTGGGCGCTCGTGCCGCTGTTCGTCGTCGGGCGCGTGCTCGGGAAGTGGACGGGCACGGTCGCGTCGCGGGCGGTGGTCGGGGCAGCGCTGCCGAGCGGGTTCGCGGACCAGCGCCATCTGATCTCGCCGCTGTCGAGCCTGTCGATCGCGCTCGTCGTGAGCATCGACCAGCCGGATGCGTCGCTCGCGTGGGTGATCACGGCCGTCATCGGCGGCGCGATCGTGAGCGAGATCCTCGTGCAGTTCACGTCGAAGCCGGAGGTGGTGGGCGCGGCCGTGCTGCCGCTCGACGAGCTCGAGCGCGACGCGCCGATCGACGAGCTCGACGACGATGACTCGGGCGGCGTGGATGGCCCGATCTATCGCGACGAGAGCGCGCCGGTGGTGAAGCCGTGATCCCGCTGCTCTTGCTGCTCGCGGTCGCCGGCCTCATGCAGGCGGCGCGCAGCTTCTCGTCAGTGACGCCAGCCGGCGGCACCGAGCTCGCGTTCGGCTTCTTGCTGCTCGGCGCGTACTTCACGGCGAAGATCGTGAACCGCTTCAACCTGCCGAAGCTGACGGGCTACCTGCTCTCGGGCGTGCTCGCCGGTCCGTTCGTCTTGCAGCTCGTGACGCCGACGATGACCGACGCGCTCAAGGTCGTCGCGGACACGGCCACGGCGATCCTCGCGCTCGAGGCCGGCAGCGAGCTGAACCTGAAGAAGGTCAAGCCCGTGATGCGCACGCTGCGGGGGATCACGTTCTTTGCCGTGATGGGCTCGATGGTCGCGATCGCGAGCGCGCTGTTCGCGATGCGCGGGATGTTGCCGTTCTTCGACGACATGACGCTGCAGCAGCAGGTCGTGGTGTGTCTGGTCATCGGCGTGGCGCTGTCCGCGCAGTCACCGGCGGTCGTGATGGCGATGCTGGCCGAGACGCGGTCGGAGGGCCCGCTCTCGTCGGTGATGCTGGCGTCGGTCGTCGTCGCGGATCTGACGGTCATCACGGTCTTCTCTGTCGTGCTCGCGATCACGGGCGCGGTGATCGGCGGCGAGATCGACGTGCAGAAGACCGCGCTCGAGGTGGCCTGGGAGCTGATCGGCTCGATCGCGTTCGGCGTCTCGATCGGCATGCTGATCGGCGTGTTCCTGCGGTACGTGAAGCAAGGCGCGGCGCTGTTCGCGCTGATGATCTGCGTGGTCGTCGCCGAGATCGGGTCGCGCATCTCGCTCGACCCGCTCATCGTGCTGCTCGCGTCCGGCATCTGGCTGCGCAACTTCTCGAAGGCCGACGCGAACGACCTGCTCCACAGCTTCGAGGCCGCGCAGCTGCCGGTCTTCCTCGTGTTCTTCGCGCTCGCCGGCGCGAAGCTGCACCTCGACCAGCTGGTCGCCTCCATCATCCCGATCGGCATCATCGCGACGACACGCGCCACGAGCTTCTTCATTGGCTCGAAGATCGCGATGCGCGGCGCCAACGTGCCGCCGGTCGTCGCGAAGTACGCGTGGTTCGGCCTCGTGCCCCAGGCGGGCCTCGCCCTCGCGCTCGCCCTGGTGCTGCAAAAGACGTTCGGCGGCGAGGGCAAGACGGGCGTGGCGGCGTTCGGGACGCAGGCCTCGACGATCGTGGTCGGGGTGGTCGCGCTCAACGAGATGGTCGCGCCGGTAATCCTGCGCATGATGCTCATGCGCAGCGGTGAGGCCGGCAAGAAGAAGGGCGTCGACTTCGCCGCAGGAGGCCACTGATGTTGGGACTGATTCGATCGGCAGCGGTAGCGGTGGGCACGACGTCGGCGGCGATCCTCGCGCTCTCGCACCGTGAGACCGCGCACCCGTTCGCGGCGTTCAACGCCGTCAGCCAGATGATCTGGGGCGAGGAGGCGGTCACGCAAGACGGCTTCTCGCTGCGGCACACGGTCGTCGGCGCGGCGTGCATGGCGGGCGCGCTCTCGGGCTGGGCGACCATCGCGACCGTGCTGGCCGGCCGCCGGCCCTCGGTCACGCGCGCGATCGCGAGCGGCGCCGCGGCCGCGGGCCTCGCCTATGTGATCGACTACCACGTGGTGCCGCCGCGCCTGCGCCCCGGCATCGAGCGCCGGCTCTCGCCGCGCGCGGTCAAGCTCACGTTCGGCGCGCTCGCCGCGGGCCTGGTCGCGGGCCAGCTGCTGCGCACGCGCTGAACGCGGCGCGGGTCCCAGGGACGCCGCGTCCGCCTCCTCCTATCCATACCCAGCTGGGTAACCCGAGCCCCTCTGGGCTCACGACGATCGAGCCGGCCGTCCAGACCCAGCCGGGTCCGCCGCGGCCCTCCGGGCTCGCGGAGGGCAAACGCCGCCCGACCGCGCGCGCTCTCTTCCACCGCGCTCGCGTTTCCGTCAGGTCCACAGACCGTCGCCGCCAATCCAACCCTCGCGGCCATCGAGCCCGCCTGGCCTA
>JANXOM010000150.1 GCA_025353585.1 Deltaproteobacteria bacterium | reverse complement strand
CGCCGGCCGACGACGGGCCGCGCCACGTGCCGGCGGCCGCGGCCGCGGTCGGCGGCGAGCGCGGCGAGCTGGGCGCGGGCGTGCCGTGGGCGCCGTCACGCGCGCTCGCGGCGCTGCGCGTGCTGCACCCGGGGAGAGATGACGGCGATGCGTACCTCGTCGAGCTCGCGGAGCGCTTCGGGGCGCAGCTCGATCAGCTGGTGGTCGTGGGCGATCGCGCGGCGCCCCCCGCGCTCGCGTCGCTGGTCGCGGGCGCGGCGCGCACGGTCGCGCGCGCCGATGCGGACCCCGCGTTCGGGCTCGGCGGCCTCGCGCGGTCGCCCGCCAGGGAGGACCCGACCCTCGTGCTCGAGGCCTTCGCGTGAGCGTCCTCGGCGAGCTCCTCGCCGCGTGTGTCGCCGCGCCGGCCGACGACGCGCCGCGCACCGTGTGGGCCGACGCCATCGGCGGCGATCGCGGCGAGCTCGTCGCCGTGCAGCTGCGGCTCGCCCGCGGCGGCACCGCCCTCGGCGCTGACGAGCGCGCCGCGCTGCGCGAGCGCGAGCACGCGCTCCTCGCGGCCCACGGGCCGACCTGGGCCGGCCTCGCCGCGTTTCGGGACATCACGCGCGCGACGTTCCGCCGCGGCTTCGTCGAGGCGATCGAGGTCGACGCCGCGGCCTTCGCGATCCACGCCGACGCGATCATCGCGACCGCGCCGTTCATCCGCGAGCTCGCCGTCACCGGCCTTCTGGGCGAGGCCATGGACGAGGTCCAGGTCCGCCGCGCCACCGCGATCGTGCCCGCCGTCGCCGCGCACGGCATCACGGGCCTCCTGCTCGGCCCGTGCGGGACCCGCCCCGACATGCCCGGCCGCGCGGCCGGCTTCGAGAGCTCGCTCCCGTTCACGCTCCACGCCCTCGCGCAGGCCGGCGCGCTCGCGGAGCTCCGCACGCTCGGAGCGCACGCGTTCGACACGATCGCCGCAACCGAGCTCCTCGCCGCGCCCGCGCGGCTCGCCGACCTCGCGCATCTCTCGCTGAGCTACGACGCCGGCGAGCTCGGCGCCGTGCGCACGCTCCTCCATCACCTGCCGGGGCTGCGGGCGTTCTCGTTCCACGCGGCCCACGACCCGGCGCTGCTCGTCGGCGATCTGCCGGCGGGCTGCGCGCTCCAGCACCGCGCCCAGGCCGCCGTCGAGCCCGACGCGGCGAGCGTGGCCCTGCGGTAGGCAAACTCTTCGTCTGCCCGCGCGCGCGTCCCCGGTGGCCGACAGCGTGACCGTGGTCGTCGCGTGGACGTCCGCGTGGCCGTGCACCTGAGCCTGGTCGCTACCTTGATCGCGGCCGGCATTCGGTGGACGTGATCGGCGCTCGGCGCTCGATGCCCGGGGCAGGTCTGCGCCGCCCACGGCCAGGTCGTTCACGCCGACGCGTCCGGCGACGCGTACGGATTGTTGCGCTTGCTTCCTCAGCGCAGCGACGTCAGCGCCTGGTGCAGCCGAGCGACGCCGTCGCGGATGTTCGCCATCGAGCACGCGTACGAGAGGCGCACGTGGCCCGCCGCGCCGAACCCGCTGCCGGGCACCACGGCGACCTTGCCGACCTCGACGAGCCAGTCGCAGAGCTGCACGTCGTCGTCGAGAATCGAGCCCTCGGCCGACTTCTTGCCGACGTAGTAGCTGAGGTCGGGAAACGCGTAGAACGCGCCCTTCGGCTCGCGACAGGTGACGTGCGGGATCGCGCGCAGAAGCTTCACCATCTCGACGCGCCGCTCGTCGAACGCCGCGCGCATCGTCGCGACGCAGTCCTGCGGTCCCGTCAGCGCGGCGAGGGTCGCCGTCTGCGCGACGTTCGTCGGGTTCGATGTCGACTGCCCCTGGATCTTGCCCATCGCCTTGATGAGCGGCACCGGGCCGGCCGTGTAGCCGATGCGCCAGCCCGTCATCGCGTACGTCTTCGACACGCCGTCGACGAGGATCGTGCGCGCCGCGACCTCGGGGCCGACGGCCGCGATGGAGACGTACTCGGCGTCGCCGTAGACCAGCTGGCGATAGATGTCGTCGCTGATGACGAGGATGTCCTTCTCCACGACGATCTTGGCGAGCGCCTCGATCTGCGCGCGCGTGTAGACCGCGCCCGTCGGGTTGCTCGGATTGTTCAGCAGGATCGCGCGCGTGCGGCCGCTGCAGGCCGCGCGGACCTGCTCGGGCGTCACGGCGAAGTCGTCTTCGGCGCGCGTCTCGATGATGACGGGCTTGCCGCCGGCGAGCATCACCATGTCCGGGTAGCTGACCCAGTACGGCGCGGGGATGATCACCTCGTCGCCGGGGTCGAGCATCGCCATGAACAGGTTGAACAACGAGTGCTTGGCCCCGCACGACACGAGGATGTTGTCCGCGGTCAGCGTGGTCTTGTGGACCGCGCCGAGCTCGGCCGCGATCGCCGCGCGGAGCGCCTGCGTCCCGCCCGCGTCGGTGTACTTGCCGGAGCCCGGCTTCTCGAGCGCGCCGATCACGGCTCTCTTGATGTGGTCCGGCGTGTCGAAGTCCGGCTCGCCGGCGCCGAAGCTGATGACGTCGATGCCGTCGGCCTTGAGCTTCGCGGCCTTCGCCGTGACGGCGAGCGTGATCGACGGCTTGATCGGGTCGAGGCGAGACGCAATCTTGATCGGGGTCGGCATGGTTACTTCTCCTGCTTCGGGCGCGGCATGTACTTCGCCGCCAGCGCCGCGACGACCGCCGCCGGCACGAGTCCGGTGACGTCGCCGCCGAGGCTGGCGACCTCCTTGACGAGCGAGCTGCTGACGTAGTGGTTCTTCTCGTCGGTCATGAAGAACACGGTGTCGATGGTCGGCGCGAGGCGCCGGTTCATGTGAGAGAACTGGAACTCGTACTCGAAGTCGGCGAGCGCGCGCAGGCCGCGGACGATCGTGGTGGCGTGCTTCTCGCGGCAGAACTCGACGAGCAGACCGTCGAACGAGGCGAACTCGAGCCGGTCCGCGTGCTCCGGCAGCGCGTCGCGCACGAAGGCGATGCGCTCCTCGGCCGTGAACAGCGGCTGCTTGCGCTGGTTCACGGCCAACGTGACGATCACCTTGTCGAACAGCGCGAGCGCGCGCCGCAGGATGTCGAGGTGACCGTTCGTGATGGGGTCGAACGTGCCAGGGTAGACGGCGATCGTCATGCTGCCTCGGGGGCCATGGGGGTCACCTTGTAGAACGACAACAGCGTGTCGCCGTACCGGCGCTCGTCCGTTCGTAGCAGAGATCCCAGCGCGCTGGGCGGCGCGTGCCGGCGATCGTGCTCGATGACGACGGCGGCGGCGGCGGCGAGCGCGCGGCCGGGCAGGGCGGACACGGCGCGGACGGCGAGATCGCTCGCGTACGGCGGATCGACGAGGACGAGATCCCAGGGCGGCACGGGCTGGGCGCGGCCGACGAAGCTCACGGCGTCCGCCGCGTGCAGGGTGGCCCGGGCGGCGAGGTCGAGATCGCGCAGGTTGGCGCGGATGGCGGCGAGGGCGGGCTTCGCGGAGTCGACGAACGTCACGTGAGCCGCGCCGCGGGAGAGCGCCTCGAGGCCGAGGCCGCCGGCGCCCGCGAACAGGTCCAGGACGTGCGCGTCCGTGATGTCGCCGAGGATCTGAAAGATGGCCTCGCGGACTTTCTCCGACGTCGGCCGGGTGGCCGCGCCGTGGGGGGCGCGCAGGACTCGCCCGCCGAGGCTGCCGCCGACAATGCGCACGCTTCGCACTCTATCTCGGCCATGGTCGTCATGTTCTTTGTGGCGGCGGCCTAAACCCCGTACAATTCGGTCCGATGTCCTCCGCCGGGAACCTCGCCGCGTGGCTCCTCGACGGCGCGCTCGCGACCGGTGCCGGTCCGCGCGTCGCGGTTCGCGAAGGCGCCCGCGCCTGGACGTACGACGAGCTCGCCGATCAAGTCGCGCGGATCTCGTCGGCGCTGCGCGCGCTCAAGCTCCAGCGCGGCGAGCGCGTGCTCGTCCTCATGCGCGACACGCTCGAGGCCGCCGCGGCCATCCTCGGCGTCATCCACGCCGGCGCGGTGGCCGTGCCGGTGTCCGAGCTCGCCACGCCCGACGACGTGCAGGCCTGCGTCGCCCACGCTGGCGCGGTCTTCGCGATCGTCGATGGCGAGCACGAGGGCACCGTGGATGCGATCCGCACCGAGGCGCCGGATCTGCGCGAGATCATCTGCGTCGACGCGAAGCTCGCGGGCATCCACGACTTCCGCGTGATCGCGGCCGCCGCCACGCCGCTGCCGTCCGCGCCGGGCGCGCCGACCGACACGGCGCTGCTCCTGTACTCGGCGGGCTCGGGGCCGGGCGAGCTGCGCGCCGTCCCGCACAGCCAGCGCTCGCTCGAGGCAGCGAGCACGTCGTTCGGGCGCGGCCTCCTCGGGCTCACGTCCGCCGACCGGATCCTGTCGATCGCGCGGCTCTCCACGGCGTACGGGCTCGGCGCGGGGCTGCTCCTGCCGCTCGCGGTGCAGGCCGAGTCGCTCTTGTTTCCGGCGCAGCCGAAGAGCGAGGGCATCCTCGAGGCGATGCGCACGTTCCAGCCGACGGTGCTGTTCGCGACGCCATCGCTGTACAGCCAGCTCGCGCATGACGCCGAGATCTCGAACTTGCCCAGACCGCTCGCCGGCCTGCGCGAGGCCGTGGCCGGCGCCGAGGGCATGCCGGAGCGGCTCATCCCGCGCATCCGCGCCGTGCTCGGCACCGAGGTGACCGTCGGCTATGGCCTCACCGAGATCTTTCAGTTCGCGCTGGCCGGGCGCAGCGACGACCCGGGCGCGCGGCCGGGCGTGTGCGGGAAGCCGCTGGCCGGCGTCGACGCGCGGCTCGTCGACGAAGATGGCGACGCGGTCGGCGTCGACGAGATCGGCACGCTCGAGCTGCACTGCGGCTCGCTGTTCGCGGGCTACTGGGGCGGCGACGAGTCCGACAGCGACCTGCGCGGCGACGGGTGGTTCACCACGCGCGATCGCTTCATGATCGACAGCGAGGGCTTCTATCACCACTGCGGCCGCGTCGATGACCTGTTCAAGGTCGGCGGCAAGTGGGTCTCGCCCGTCGAGGTCGAGCGCGCCCTGATCGCGCACGAGGCGGTCTGGGAGTGCGCCGTGATCGGCGCGACGGACGAGGACGGGCTCATCAAGCCGCTCGCGTTCGTGACGGTCAACGTCGGGCACGAGGGCGGCGCGAACCTCGAGCTCGAGCTGAAGGAATACGTCAAGAGCACGCTGGCGCCGTACAAGTACCCGCGGTGGATCGAGTTCGTCGATGCATTGCCGCGGGGCCCGGGCGGGAAGCTGCTGCGCTACAAGTTACGGCCGACGCGCCGGCGCCGGCGCGCCGAGACCGGTCACGAGACGATCTAGGAGCGCCGCGTTGCCCGGAGGGTGGCGCGATTGGCTCCAGAGTTGCAAACTGGGAGCGCGTCCTATGAAGCACACCATATTCTCTGTCCTCGCTTTGTCCCTGGTCGGCTGCGTCGCATCGGTCACACCGGCGCGCACCGGTCCGCCGCCGCCGCCCCCCGAGCGCCGGGAGGCGGTCGTGCACGAGGAGCCCGCGCGCGACCACGCGCCGCCGCCGCCACACGAGCGGGAGCCGCGAGTCATCGAGGGCGTCGTGACCGACGCCGACACGCACCGTCCGATCGACCGCGCCGCCGTCGACATCACGTCCGAGGCGATGAGTGGCCAGTTCACGGTCCAGACCGGCACCGACGGTCGGTTCCGCACCCAGGAGATCCCGCGCGGCAAGTTCGGCGTCCGCTGCCGCCGCGAGGGCTACGAGGTGTTCCAGCAGCAGGCCGTGATGAGCGACGGCGTGGCGCACGTCGACTTCGAGCTCCATAAGAAGCGGTGAGCTGCGGCGCACGGCGAGCGCGAGCGCCCGCCCCACGGCGTAGTATGAGGCGGTGAGGATCCTCGGGGAAGTGCTCGCCACGGCCGCGGCGGCCCTCGGCCGGCACGCGCCAGAGGTGCTCGCGCGCCTGGGAGGCGTGGTCGGTGAGGAGGCCCGCGCGGCCTGGGCGGCAGGCACGCGCCTCCCCGTGCGCCCACCGGTCCCGGCCGGGCTCGATGGCGTCCACGCGAGCTGGCTCGAGGCGAACCTGGGAGCGCTGCCGGCGCGGGCGCGAACGGCGGTCATCACGCAGAGCTCGCCGGTCGACGTCTGGCTCGCGCGCCTCGCGACGGCCGGCATCCCGCCGCTGTCCCCGGTGGCCGGAGCGCGGCGCCGGCCGGCCTCGCTCGACGACGCGCTCGCCCTGTCCGCGGCGCAGCTACGCGAGTGGCTCGTGGGCGTCGGTGTCGATCAGCTGGTCTTCGCGGTGGGGCCCGGCGACGCGCTCGATGATCTCGTGCGGCGATCCGCGCGCGCGGCGGCGAGCGCGCGGCGGATCTACGAGGCGCCGCGGGCGGGACAGCTGGGGTCGCGGCGGGCTGCGATCGCGCGGAGCACGGGGACGCTCGACGAAGCGCTGCCGCTGCGGATCGGAGCGCGGGCGGTTGCGCCGTACGTGGCGCGGCGGCCGCTGGCGCGGGCCCAGTTGCGGTGCCGGTTGCCGCTGGCGTGGGGCTCGCTGCTCGACGAGGAGCTCCGGGCTCACGCGTGGGATCCGGTGGAGAGCGCTCCGACGTGGGCCGCGCTGGCGGCGCGGTAGCCGTCACGTCGATGACGGCCGTGGCGTCGACACCGCCGACGACGTCGACGCGTTGGACCTGCGTTGCCGCGGTTGCCGCGGTTGCCGTGAGCCTCGACCCCGCGTGGTACCGTTGCTCGCCGATGAAGTCCGGGCGCGTGATCGAAGGGGCCGCGCTCGACGCTCGCAGCGAAGCCCAGCGCATCCTCGACGCCGCCCGCGCCGATGCCGCCCGCATCGTGGCCGAGGCGGAAGCCGACGCGGCCCGCGCCTCGGCCCGCGCGGCCGCCCTCGCCGCCGCGTCGAACGGTGTCCCTGACGCATCGACCGCCGCCGGCCCGGGCAGCGTGTTCAGCGTCGTCGGGCTGGTCATCCACGCCACCGTCCCCGGCGTCGCCCTGGGCGAGGTCGTGCACGTCGACCGCCGCGGCCGGCCGCCGCTCGCCGCCGAGGTCGTCGGCTTTCGCGGCGAGGAGGTGATCCTCCTGCCGCTCGGCGAGCTTGCCGGCGTGGCCCCGGCCGCCGCCGTCTGGCGCACCGGCGCGCCGCTCTCGATCCGCTGCGGCGACGATCTCCTCGGCCGCGTCCTCGACGGCACCGGCGCGCCGATGGACGGGGGCCCGGGGCTCGCCGGCGAGCCGTGGCCGATCGATCGCGCGGCGCCCGATCCACTGACGCGTCCGGCGATCACCGAGCCGCTCGCGACCGGCGTGCGCGCCGTCGACGCGATGCTCGCCGTCGGGCGCGGCCAGCGCGTCGGCCTGTTCGCGGCGGCCGGCGTCGGCAAGTCCACGCTGCTCGGCCAGATCGCGCGCGGCGCCACCGCTGACGTCATCGTCCTCTGCCTCGTCGGCGAGCGCGGACGCGAGCTCGCCGAGCTCCTCCAGGACGAGCTCGCGCCGGCACGCGCGCGCACCGTCGTCGTCTGCGCGACCAGCGATGCGCCGCCGCTCGTCCGCGTTCGCGCCGCGCACGTCGCGACCGCGATCGCGGAGTACTTCCGCGATCGCCGCGGTCAGCAGGTGCTGCTCCTCGTCGATTCGCTCACCCGCGTCGCGCGCGCCCAGCGCGAGGTCGGGCTGTCCGCGGGCGAGCCCGTCGCCCGCCACGGCTACCCGCCGAGCGTGTTCGCGCTCCTGCCGCGCCTCATCGAGCGGACGGGCGCCGCCGCGCGCGCCGCGATCACCGGCATCTACACCGTGCTCGTCGCGGGCAACGACATGGACGAGCCGATCGCCGACGAGGTCCGCGGCCTGGTCGATGGCCACGTCGTCCTCGACCGCCGCCTCGCGCAGCGCGGCCACTTCCCGCCGATCGACGTCGTCGCCAGCGTCTCGCGCCTGATGGCCCGGGTCGTCGATGTCCGCCACGCGGACGCGGCGGCCCGCACACGCGCGCGGCTCGCCCTCTACGAGGAGCACCGCGATCTGATCACGCTCGGCGCGTACCAGGCCGGCCGCGACCGCGCGCTCGACGACGCGGTCACCGCATATCCCGCCATCGAGCGCCTCCTCCGGCAGGGCCGCGAGGAGCGCATCGACCGCGGCGCCGCGATCCAGCAGCTCCTCGCCATGGGCGCGCGGTGACGCGTTGGTCCCGATGACCCGGCCCCCCGATCGAGTGGTGGAGACCGCTGTGCGCGGGTCTCACTTCGCGCTGGCGCGCCGCGCCGCGCCAACGCCGGCTCGAGCAGTTCCACGCACTTCGCGCGCAGCCAGGCGCCTCGTGGCCCTGGCTCGTACTTTGCTGACATCGGCCCTGCCACCTCCATGCGCCGCCGCACCTCGAAGGTCACCAGCCCCATGACGCCGCTCGGCCCCCTGCCGTTCGTTGGCCGTCAACTCGAGCTGGCCGCGCTCAAGGCGGAGCTCGCCGTCGTGCCCCTGGTCTCGCTCCACGGTGCGCTCGGCTCCGGCAAGACGCGCCTCGTCGGCGAGCTGGCGCCCTCGCTGGGCGCTTCGTGCACCGTCATCGAGTGCCATCCCGGCGACCGCGCCTCGGCGCTCCGCGCGCGGGCCGAGCGCGCCCTCCGCTGCATGCCGGGCGGGCTCGCGGCCGCGCTCGTCGCACAGCCTCGCGTCCTCGTCATCGACGACATCCAGCACCTCCGCGTCGACGAGGCGACGAGCCTGCTCGTGCCGCTGCTCCTCGGGCCGACGGCCATGGGGCGGGTGATCGTCGTCGGTCGTGATCCGCTGTCTGCCGCCGTCGGGGCGGCGATCGCCGAGATCGAGCTGCGCGGCCTCGACGCCGATGCGGCGAGCCAGCTGTGGACCTCCCTCGAGGACCTCTCCGGCGAGGCGGCGGGCTTCGACGCCGCGTACGCGCGGACCCGCGGCGTTCCGCTCGCGCTGCGCCGCGAGTTCGCCCGCGCGCGCTTCGGCGCCACCGCGTGGGACATCGCGTTCCTCGACGCGCCCGCCCGCACGGCGATCGAGGCGCTCGCGATCCTGCGCCAGCCCGTCGCCCCCGCCGCGATCGCGGCGCTCGCGCCTGGCGTCGATGTCGAGGCCGCGCTGACGAGCCTCGTCGCGCGCCAGCTCGTCGATGCGGTCGGCGATGGCCGCGTCGTGCTCCACGAGGTCGTGCGCGTCGACGTGCTCGCGCAGATCGCGGCCGACCAGCGGCGCCGCCTCTCCGCTGGCGCCGCCGCGCTCGTCGCGAGCACCGCCTCCACGAACGCCGGCCCGCGCCTCGCATGGCAAGCCGGCGACGACGGCGCGTTCGGCGCCATGGACCAGGTCACGCGCATGCGCGAGGTCGTCTGGCACTGGGTCGCCGCGGGCGATCGCGACCGCGCGGCCGACGCGCTCCTCGCGGATCGCGAGCTCGCCGCGCGCTGCGGTGGCGCGGGCGAGTTCGAGGCGCTCCTCGACGCGCTCGGCGACAAGCCGCGCAAGCGCGCCGGCACCGCGGCCGAGGCGACGCAGCCGATCGATCCGCATGACCTGCCGATGGACCCGAACCGCACGCGCGCGCTCGCCGCCCTGCGGATCGAGATCGCGGTCCGCGGCGGTCGCTTCACGGAGGCATTCGAACGCGCGAGCGCGATGCCGGGCGCCGTCTCGCCGCTCGTCCACGCCGAGCTCACGCTCGCGTCGGGTGATCCGGCCGCGGCGCGCCGCGCGCTCGTCGGCCTCGCCGGCCCTGGCGGCACCATCGATCCGAGCGAGCGCGTCCGCGCCTACGCGGCGCTCGCCGAGCTCGACCTCCTCGCGGGCAAGCCCGACATCGCGCACGCGCAGCTCGCGGCCTCCGGCGAGCTCCTCGCGCACGCCGATCCGCTGGCCCGCGCGCGCGTCCACATGGCGTCGGCCCGGCTCGACGAGTACTCCGGCCGGGTCGCCGCGATGCGCTCCGCGCTCGCCCGCGCTCACGGCGCGTGCAAGAGCGTCCCGACGTGCCTCGAGGCGCTCGAGCTGTCCGCGATCATCGACGCGCGCCGCGCGGTCGGCCTGGCGCGCGAGGGCCGCCTGGTCGAGGCCGTGTCCGCGCTCGACGCCGCGGATAGCGCCGCGCGCGATCTCGACGCCGTCGCGGTCAGCGACGAGGTCCTCGCCGCCCGGGCGCTCGTGGCGCGCCGCCGCGGCGACAGCACGCTCGCGGCCCAGCTGCTCCACGACCTCGTGCGGGCGCGCCGCGAGCGCGGCGACGAGCTCGGGGCTCTGCGGGCGGAGCTCGATCTCGCCGAGCTCGAGATCCTGCGCGGCCAGCCGTCGCTCGCCGCGGAGCTCGCGTCCGCCGCGCTCGCCTCGAGCGTCCGTCGCGAGCTCGGGCACCTCGCTGCCCGCGGCTCGGCGATCGTCGCCGCGATCGATCTGATGGAGCTCCGGCTCGACGCCGCGCTGCCGCGCCTCGAAGATCTCCACGGCCAGCTCGCGCTCGACGCGGCCTCGGCGGCCACCGTCGCCGTGCTCCTGGCGACGGCGCGCGCCCTCAGCGGTCAGCGCGCCGGCGCGGTCGACCTCGCGTACAACGCGGGGGCCGAGTCGCGCGACGAGCTCGATCGCAAGCTCGCGGCGGCCGAGGTCTCGCTCGCGGCCGGCGATGTCGGCGGCGCCCTCGAGCTCGCGCGCGAGACCGCCGTGCTCGCGGAGCGTGGTCATCGCACCATCGAGCTCGCGGCCGCGCTCGTCATCGTCGCGCGTCTCGAGCTCGCGCGCGGTGATCGCGGCAACGCGCGCGCGGCCGCCACCCGGGCCGCCCGCGAGGCCGCCGCGGCCGGCCTCGTCCGCGCCCGCGTGCACGCGCTCCTCGCGCTCGCGGCGCTGTCGCGCGACGACGACGACACCGCGTCCGCCGTCTCCTACGCGCGTGACGCCGCCGAGCTCGCGCTCGCGGCCGGCCTGCCCGTCGAGCGGCTCGTCGCGCATGCCGCGCTCGACGCGATCTCTGGCCAGGATGCCGTCGCGGATCCGTCCGCGCCCTCCGCCGCCACGATGGCCTCGACCGCGATCGACGGCGCGGCGCGCCTGCTCACCGACCTCGGCCTCACCGCCCAGCGGCCGTTCCGCGTCATCGACGCCGAGGGCGTGCCGAGCGACGTCGCCGACGCGAACCCCGAGGTGCTGCGCCTCCCCGCGCGCGCGCTCGCCGTCGATGGCGTCCGCGAGGTGATCTGGCGGCACGGCGCCGAGCTCGCCGACCTGCGCCGGCGCTCGTTGCTCAAGCGCCTGCTGTTCCTGTTCGCGGCCGCGCCGAACAAGGTGTTCAGCAAGGAAGCGATCGTGCAGGCCGTGTGGAATGTCGAGTACCACCCGCTGCGCCACGACGCCGCGCTGTTCACCAACATCATGCGCATCCGCCGCCTCCTCGGCGAGGACGGCTCCGAGATCATCCGCGTGACCGAGGACGGCTACCGCTTCGTCCCGCCGCGCGACTTCCTCTTCGTCATCCCGCGCTGACCCAATCGGTGAGAGCGCAGGCCGTCACTTACCGCAGAGCCGCCGAGGCCGCGGAGAGTGACGAGCCGAAGAAGCGAGGGTTGCCAGCCGGGCGTCCCTGGCGCCAAACCCTTCCGCTCTGGGCTCCTCACTCTCGGCGCGCTCCGCGTCTTTGCGGTGAGCGGCAACCGCGCTCCCACCGGTCGCAGCCGGTCAGTTCATCCAGCGCGGCGGCTTCGGCCCGTCGTCGCTCGGCTCGGCCGGCTCGGCCGGATCCGCCGCCTCGACGGCCTCTGCCGGCTCGGTGCCCAGCGGGTCCTCGCCTGGCCAGGCCACGTGCGGCGGCGCGACCACGACGTGCCGCTCCTCGCGCTCCCATTCCGCCATTCGCTTCCGGTTGCTCCGCTTCTTCCGCCACCAGCCGAGCACGAGCAGCACCGCGCACAGGAACCACACGGCGAGGCCGAGTAGCCCGACCGGCGCCCACAGGTAGCGCTTGCCGAGGTCGTCCTTCCACTCGTCGAAGAGCGGGCGGATGATCTTGCCGAACGCGCTGTGCGCCGCGTGGTCGATGTCCTCGCCGTGGGCGATCGCGCGCAGGAAGCGGCGGAACGGCCAGCGGTCGCCATCGTCGTCCGGATCCTCCCAGCGCCCGCGGCGCGAGAGGTAACCCACGAAGTCGTAGCTCTCGGCGTACGCGTGGTTCGCGGGCGCCTCCTCGTCGGGAAAGCTCCGGTCGAGCTCGTTGTACGGGATCACGCCGCCCGCCCACGCCATGCCGGCGAGCGTCTCCGTGCGCTCGAACCCCATCTCGCCCGCGTGCTGGTTCGCGAAGCCCTCGTGCAGCCAGCGCGGCACGCGGTTGCCGAGCGCAGCTCCGAGCGCGATGTGGCCGAGCTCGTGGCGCAACGTCGTCGTGGGATCCACCTGCTGGCCGCCGCGCCGCACGGCGACGCTCAGGACGCCGAGGTCAGGGTACGCGACGCCGATCGCGTACGCCGGGGCTCCGCGCCCGGCCGGCGCCACCGCGGCGAGGTCGCTCGCGTCGCGCACGACCTGCAGGTGGATCAGCGGAGGCGTCGGCAGGCCGGGAAGGTCGGCGGCGATGTCCGCGAGCGCGTCGTCGGCGCGGTCCGCCATGTCGCGCGCGGTGTCCTCCATGCCGGTCTCGTACGTGACGTCGAGGTGCGGGTGGCCCGTGAGCGGGAGCGCGTGCATCTCGGGCGCGGCCCCCGCGACGCCCGTCCACGCGAGCACCACCAGCGCGACGAGGAGCGCGCGGATAGCCGTCACGGGTAATGGACCTCGATGGTCTGCGTGTCGGACTGGTGATCGTGGATCAGCACGAGCGCGACGCCCGTGCCGATGACGCCCGCGACCGCCGCGTAGACCCACCACTTCGTCGGCAGATCGCGCAGGCCGTTGTGCGACGCGCGCTCGACCGGCGTCTCGACGAGCAGCACCTGGTCCGGATCGGGCGCGTGCTCGGCCCACGTCTTCACGCGGTCCACGATCAGCGCGACGAGGTCCGGCGCGGCCGCGAGGCGGCGCAGCGCGTGCTCGCCGCCGATCGCGTGCGGTACGTCCGACGCGCCGACGCGGCCCCACGCCTCGATCGCATCCCCCGAGCGCAGGATCGCGACCCGCGCGTGGATCTCCGTCAGCGCCGCGGCGAGCTCGGCCGGGGAGGGCCGCTTGCCGCGCCAGCCCGCGACGCGCTTCGCCAGCCCGCTCCACATCCCGCCGTGGGCGGCCGTCGCGATCGCGATCTGCGGTTGCTTGCGCACGGCGGTGCCCGCCGCCCAGCCGCGGCGGCCATCGGGCGTGGCGGCGGCGAGCACGTGCGGTCCGGCGGCGAGCGCGAGCTTGAGCGGTGAGACGCCCGCGCGGGCGTGATCGATCCAGATGACGGTGCCCGGGACATCCGCCGTGATCTCTACGTCGAAGATGTCGCGGTTCGAGAGCACGTCGACGTCCGGGTACTTCACCCAGACCGCGGCGGGGACCTCGGGCGTGCCGCCGGCGCCGAGCACCCGGAGCCGCGCGGCCGCCGTCATCGCGCCGTCGACGTCGTTGCCGCGGTCCGCGCACAACAGCGTGTACGTCCACGCGCGCGCGAGCTCCGGCGCCGGGAGGCCGGCCGCCTGGCGCGCGGCGCCGATCCCGATCGCGTTGGCCGCCGCGAGCGTGGTCGCCGCGCAGTCGAGCGCGCCGAACGCCTGCGCTGCCTGGTCGACGGTGGCGGCGAGCTGCGCGCCATCGTCGTCGGCCGCGATGCCGGCGAGCGCGTCCTCGGCGCCATCGCCCGCGACCGGGTCGAGGCCCCCGGCGAGGGCCGCCGCGGCGAGCGCCCTGCGCGCCGTGGCATCGGCGGGCGCGGGCCCGAGGTCAAAGATGGCGACCCGCTCGGGCGCGGTCGCGGCGGGGGCGGCCGTCGCCACGGACGCCGCCGCGGCGAGGAGGGCTAGCCCTGCTCGAGCTGCTCGAAGTACTTGTTCAGGCCCCATACGTCACGCGCACGTAGCCCGTCGAACTGGATCCCGATGCCCGACTGATCCGCCCAGCGCACCGTGGCGCCGATGTCGATCGCCTCCGCCGCCGCGGGCAGCGTCGGGATCGAGAAGACGATGTGGACGCGGGCGCCCATCGGGATCTTCTTCTCGAACGAGACCAGCGCTCCACCGAGCGAGAGGTTGACCACCGTGCACGCGACCGCGGCCTCCTTCTCGACCGCCATGCGAGCAGCCAGCGAGACGGGATGACGCGTGGAAGTACGGCGGTTGTCGCTCACGGGTGCCGCTCATTGTAAGCCCAGTCGCGGCGAACCAGAACGTGGGCGAGCGGGGATTCACCCACGAATCATGGATCCGAATCGGCGGCGCGCACCTCCCTGGTCGGGTGGCGCACATGGCCGCCGCCGTCTACAGCTTGTTATCGATGTAGGCCTTCTTGCGCAGATCCTCGAGCCAGGTCGCCGTCTGCTTGTCCATCTCGCGCCGGCGCAGCTCGGAGCGGATCTGCTCCTTCATCTGCGCGAACGGCTTCAGGCCCGAGCTCTTGACGTCGATCGCGCGGAAGATGTTGAGGCCCTCGGCGCTCGCGATCGGGCCGCGGATGTCGTCCTTCTCCATCGAGAACACGACGTTCTCCCAGGCCGGCTGCATCGAGCCGCGCTCGAACCAGCCGAGCTCGCCGCCCGTGGTCTTCGTGCTCGCGTCGTCCGACGTGGAAGCCACCACGGCCGCGAAGTCCTCGCCGCCCTTGATGCGCTCCATCGCCTTCGCGGCGCGCTCCTTCGCGTCGGTGGCCTGCTGCTCGGTCGGGTGGTCGGGCAGCGCGATCAGGATGCGGGCCACGCGGACCGAGCTGACGGCCTGCGAGCGGCGCGACATCTCGTCGTAGCGGGCGCGGACGTCCTCGTCGGTGATGACGACCTTGGGCGCCACGAGCTGGTTCACGGCGCGGAGGCGGAGCAGCTGGCGGCGCAGGTCGGCGCGGTAGTTCGACATCGTGAAGCCCTGCTGCGCGAGCAGCTGCTGCAGGCCGGCGTCGTCGAGCTTGTTCTGGGTCTTGATCTCGTCGAGCGCGGCCTGGACCTCGCTCGAGTCGACCTCGACCTTCGCGAGCTCGGCCGACTGGACGATCAGCTCCTCGCTGATCATCTCGTCGAGGACCTGGCTCTTGAGCTTGTCCTTGCGGCGGCCGCGCTCGCGCAGGTCCTGGATCTGGTCGATCTCGGCCATGAGCGGGAGCATGCGGGCCTCGAGCTCGCTCTCGAGGATGATGGCCTCGTTGACGATCGCCACCACGCGCTCGGCGATGACGTGCGGCCGCTTGGTGGCCCCGGCCGCGCCGGCGGGGGCGGGCGTCTTGTCGTCGGCGCGGGCGAGGCCCGGCGCGACGAGGGTCCCGGCCGCCAGCATCCAACCGAGCACGCGCGTCGTCATGTGAGCCATGGGTAAGCCTTTGGACGGAAGAACCGGGTCACGGGTTGCCTGGAGCGCTGGGGTCCGCGGCGCCGGGGAGCGGGGTCGGCGGCGGGAGGCCGGGGGCGACGGGCGGGGGCGGCGGAGCCGAGGGCGTGGCGCCGCGGCCGTCATCGCCGGCGGCCGACGACGTGTCGATCCGCACGCGGGCGAGGTTCGCCTCGTTGATCTCGATCTTCGACGCGTCGCGCAGGCCCTGGACGTAGTCGCTCTGGGCCTTGAGGCGCTTGTCGCGGAAGAGCTTGTTGCGGATCTGGGCCTTCGCGTCGTCGAACGTCTTGCGCAGGCCGTGGTGCTTGCCGGTCTGCTTGAGGATGTACCAGGTGCCGTTGCCGGCATCGATGACGCCCGAGACATCGCCGGTGTTGAACAGCTGGAGGCCGGCCTTCACGACGGGCGCGGGCAGCTCCTTCGCCGTGGTGGTGGCGTTGAAATAACGAAGGTCGCCGCCGCGCAGCTTGCTCTCCTCGTCCTGGGAGTACTTCGTGACGAGGTCGCGGAAGCCCTTGTTGGTCTTGCCCGCGTCGCCCTTCGCCTCGAGGAGGACGCGGTCAGCCTGCGCCTTGTTCTTCATCACGATCGCCGAGGCGCGGACCTCCTCGGGCTTGACGTAGTCGCCCTGGTTCGCGTCGTAGTACGCCTGGATCTCCGCGTCGGTGATGGTGTCCGCGGTGATCTTGGTGTCGAACTCGTCGCGCATCAGCTTCTGGATCATCACCTGCTTCATCGTGCGGACGACCTCGGGATCCTTGTCGAGGCCGCGGCGGGTCGCTTCCTTCGCGAGCACCTCGAACCGCACGAGCGACTCGAGAAACTCCTTCTTCTGCTCGAGTGACGTGTAGCGCGCGCGGATGTACGGCGACTGCCGGTTGATCCGCTCCTGGAGCTCACCGAGCGTGATGGTGACGTCGTCGATCTTCGCCAGCGGGGCGCGCAGCTCCTCCGCGCTCTGGCCGGGGATGCCGCCCGAGGCCGCGCGGGGCACGGCGGGCGTGGGCGCGCCGGGCGCCGCCTGCGTGTCCTTCGCCTTCTCCTGGCATCCGATCGCGACCCCGATCGCGATCCCGATGCCAACGAGGGCCACCTGCGCAGGCTTGACCATGGATATCAGGGAGTAACACGCGCCACGACCTCCAACAACACCCGCCTGGCCGCGGCCGGACCGCCCGGGGCGGGGGGCGCGATGGCGAAGCGGCCGTCGGGGAGCTTGCGCCAGCCGGCGGCCAGCGCCGCCTTGCCCACGTTGGCGGGCGCGGCGATCGCCACGCGGGCGGCGCTGATCTCGAGCGCGAGGATCCCGAGCTTGCGGGCGATGGCCTTGACGCCCATCAGCTCGCCGAGGGTAAGCACCTCGATGGGCAACGGACCGTACCGGTCGGCGATCTCGCTGATCACGGCCGCGAGCTCGTCGTCGCTGTCGATCGCGGACAGGCGCTTGTACAGATCGAGGCGCTGACCCGGGTCGGGGACGTAGTCGTCGGGGATGAAGCCCGGGTTATCGACGGCGAGCTCGGGATCGATCTCGCGGTGGATCGGCTTGCCGGCGAGCTCGGCGACGGCGACCTCGAGCATGCGCACGTAGTGGTCGAAGCCGACGGCCGCGATCGAGCCCGACTGCTTGTCGCCGAGCAGCTCGCCGCCGCCGCGGATCTCGAGGTCCTGCGACGCGATCTGAAAGCCGGCGCCGAGCTCGGTGAAGCGCTGCAGCGCCTCGAGCCGCCGGCGCGCCTCCTCGGTGATGTGCTCGGGCTCGGGGACGAGCAGGTAGCAGTACGCGCGCTCCTTGCTGCGGCCGATGCGCCCGCGGAGCTGGTAGAGCTGCGCGAGGCCGAACGCGTCGGCGCGCGCGACGAACATCGTGTTGGCCCGCGGGATGTCGAGGCCGCTCTCGACGATCGTCGTGGCGACGAGCACGTCGAGCTCGCCGCGCACGAACTTCACCATCACGTCCTCGAGCTGCGGGGCGGTGAGGCTGCCGTGGCCGACGCCGACGCGCGCCGTGGGGACGAGCGTTCGGATGTAGGTGGCCCACTCCTCGATCGTGCGGTCGTCGTCGCGCGGCTTCGTGCGACGCACGGGCCCGTCCCCGAAGTCGCCGGCGCCCCTCCGCGGCTCCCGGGGGGCGGCGGGGACCACATCGGCCCGGCCGATCGTGGGCGTGATGAAGAACAGCTGCCCGCCGCGCGCGAGCTCGCGGTCGATCGCCTCCTTGATCGTGGCGTCGTCGACCCGGGAGACGAGCGTGCGCACGGCGCGGCGATCCGCCGGCGGCGTGGCGATGATCGACAGGTCGCGCATGCCCGCCATCGCGAGGTGCAGCGTGCGCGGGATCGGCGTGGCCGTGAGCGTGAGCACGTCGACCTGCGTCTTCGTCTTCTTGATGCGCTCCTTGTGCGCGACGCCGAAGCGCTGCTCCTCGTCGATGACGAGGAGGCCGAGGTCGTGGAAGCGGACATCGGCCGACAGGAGCCGGTGCGTGCCGACGACGACGTCGAGCTGGCCCTCCGCGAGCTTCTTGACGACCTCGACCTGCTCGGCCTTGCTCTGGAACCGCGAGAGCTTGCCGATGTTGACGGGGAAGCCCTTGTAGCGCTCTGTCATCGTGCGCGCGTGCTGCTCGACGAGGACGGTGGTGGGCGCGAGGATCGCGGCCTGCTTGCCGCCCTGGATCGCGCGGAACACGGCGCGCATCGCGACCTCGGTCTTGCCGTAGCCGACGTCGCCGCAGACGAGGCGATCCATCGCGCGCGGCGCCTCCATGTCGCCGAGGACGGCGTCGATCGCGGCCGCCTGGTCCGGCGTCTCGTCGAACGGGAACTGCGCCTCGAGCTCGCGGAACGACTCGTCGGCGGGCGGGAACGGATGGCCGGGGAGGGCGGCGCGCTGCGCGTAGACCTGGAGCAGCTCCTCGGCGAGCGCGCGCACGGCGCGGCCGACCTTGCTCGTCGTGGCTTCCCACGTGACGCCGCCGAGCTTGTCGAGCCGCGGCGCGTGGTTCTCGGCGCCGACGTAGCGCTGCACCTCGCCGAGCCGGTAGACCGGCAGATAGAGCGTGCCGCCGTCGTAGTCGACCTGGAGCGTGTCCAAGGCCAGCCCGCCGTGGAGCGCGAGCTTCTTGAGGCCCTGGTAGCGGCCGACGCCGTGACGCTGGTGGACGAGGTAGTCGCCGGGGCGGAGCTGGCCGAAATCGGAGACGCCGCCGAGGAGCGCGTCCTTCGCGCGCTTGCGCTGGTTGCCGGCGTGGTGGGTGCGCTTGCCGAAGACATCGGCCGCCGTCACGACGACAACGCCATCCTTCGCGGACGCGAAGCTCGCGGACGGCGCGCCGGCGATGATGTCGACCGCGCCCGAGGCCAGGATCGACCGCGCGGCGAGGACGCCGGTGAGGCGGTCGGCGCGGCTCTGCGAGTCGGCCGCGATCGTGACCCGCAGGCCGGCGCGCCTCCACTTCCCGATCGCGTCGACGAGCGGCTGGATATGCTCGACCTCGTTGAACGTGCGCGCGGTCTCGAGCTCCTGGCGCAGGGTGCGGAGGTCGTCCACGCCGACGCGCAGCTTGGTGGCGGCCGCATCCTCGGTGAGCTCGAGCGTGGGGAGCTCGAGGCGACGGGGCGCGGCGAGGCCGAGCGCGTCGTCGGGGGCGAGGTGCGCGGCGGGCGGGAACACGAGCATGCCGGCGGCGCGGCGCTCCGCGTAGCGCGTCTCGACGTCGACGCGTAGGTCGGCCACGACGCGGCGGCACGCGGCCGGATCCACGATCACCCACCGCGCGCCCGCGGGGACGTACGCGGCGGGCGGCACCGTGGCGTCGTGGAACGCGGGCATGAGGCCCTCGATGCCGACGAAGACCGCGCCGCTCTCGAGCTGCTCGATGAGGCGCCGGGTCGCCTTCGTGGGATGGGCGAGCTCGTCGGCGTACGCCCGGAGGCGGGCGCGCACGTCGCCGCGGCCGGTGGGGATCGTGTCGCGCACCGGGTGGAGGTGGACGTGCTCGACGGTGCGCAGCGTGCGCTGCGACTCGGCGTCGAACCAGCGCAGCTGCTCGACCAGATCGCCGAACAGCTCGATGCGCACGGGGTGGGGGGCGAGCGGCGCGTACACGTCGACGACCTCGCCGCGCATCGCGAACGTGCCGGGCTCGTCGACCACGGGCGTGCGGGTCCAGCCGCCCGCGACGAGGATCTCGGCGATCCGGTCGCGCTGGACGGTGTCGCCGCGTCGGATCGTGAGGCCGCGCGACGCGAGCTCGGCCGCGGGGAGCGTGGTGCGCGCGAGGGCCTCGGCGGACGTGACGACGACGCGCGGGCGGAGCGCGGGGACCGCGAGGCGATAGAGCGTGGCGATGCGCTCGACGATGCAGGCGCGGTCGGGGGAGAGGTCGGCGTACGGGCCGATGTCGATGCCGGGGAGGGCCGCGACCGTGTCGAGGTCGGCGGTGTCGGGGCGCGGGCCGACAAACAGCCGGATGTCGGACTCGAGCTCGCGGGCGGCGGTGTCATCGGCGGCCACGACGACCACGAGCTCGCCGGCCTCGTGGCGCGCGAGCTCCGCCACGAGCCAGGCCGCCCACGCCGCCGTGGTGCCGTACGCGATGACGGCGCCGTCGCCGGTGAGCGCGCGTTCGAGGTCTGACCACATCGCGCGGGCAAGCTAGCACTCGTCCGAGCATCGTGTACGATCCTGGGATGGGACGCATGGCCGCGCTCGCGGTCGCCGTGACGCTGGCGACGGTACCGGGGAGCGCGCACGGCGGCCCGGACGACGCGCTCGCCAGGCTGCTCGCCCGGACCGACGCGGTGACGCGTGAGGTCTCGAAGCTGCGCGGGCTGCCGATCAAGCGCCCGATCCCGTACGACGTGGTCGACAAGGACGAGCTGCGCGCGCGCCTCGTCAAGGAGACGAGCGACGCGAAGTCGAAGGCCGAGATCGCGCAGGAGGGCCTCTCGCTCGCACGCTGGGGCGAGATCCCGCCGACGATGGACTTCGGCGCGCTCGTCCTCGATCTGCTGACCGAGCAGATCGCCGGCTACTACGATCCGAGCACGAAGAAGCTCACGGTCTCGAAGTCGGCCGGCGACGATCCGGCGTGGGCGGAGATGGTGCAAGCCCACGAGATCGACCACGGGCTGCAGGATCAGAGCTTCGATCTCAAGAAGTACGAGGACCTGCCCGACAGCGAGGGCGATGCGGAGAGCGCGCGGCACGCGGTGGTCGAGGGCGATGGCATCGCGGTGATGATCGAGGTCTCGCTCGCACGGCAAAAGGTGAACGTCGACTGGTCATCGCCCGATGCGGCGGGGATGATCGAGAAGGGTATGGCCACGCCGGGCGGTGGCTCCGGCAGCGGTGCCGACGACTTCGACCGCGCGCCGCTCGCGGTGCGGGAGATGATGATCTTTCCGTACCGCGCCGGGTTCGGGTTCGTGGCGGCGCTGCGGCACCACAACACGTGGGCCGCGGTGGACGCGGCGTTCCGCAAGCCGCCGCGCTCGACCGAGCAGATCCTCCACCCGGAGCGTTACCTCGCTGGCGACGACCCGGTGCCCGTGCGGATCAGCGTGCCGGCGTCGCTGCGCGGCTGGTCGTTCGGCGTGTCCACGGTGTGGGGCGAGCTCGGGTTCGATCTGTTCCTGCGCGCACACGGCGTCGACACGGCGGTCGCGGCGGATGCGGCGGCCGGGTGGGGTGGTGATCGCATGGTGGTGATGACGCGGACGGGAGACGCGGCGCCAGACCACGGCGTCGGGCTCGCGCGCATGGAGTGGGACAGCGAGGCGGACGCGATCGAGGCGGGCGAGGCGGCGACGCGGGCGATGGACCACGCGGTCGCGGGCGCGACGGTCGAGCACACGGCGACGCGCACGCGGTGGCTCGGGCTCGACGGCACGGTGTCGTGGGTCGAGCGGCGCGGGCCGTCGCTCGTGCTGGTGATCGGGGCCCCGGCGTCGCTGTCGGACGCGCTGCTGACGGAGGTCTGGGCTGCGACAGGGCCCGCGTCGGCCCCGGCCCCGCGCGGGCGCGGGAAGCGCTAGGCTCGGCGCGCCGTGGCCTACGACGATGCGGTCGACGCGCTCTACCAGGCGCCGCTCGACGTGTTCGTGGCCCAGCGCAAGCAGCTCGCGGCGGCGCTGAAGGCGGCCGGGGACAAGGAGGGCGCGGCGCGGCTGGCGAAGCGCGCACGCCCGCCGGCGTCGGCGTGGGTCGTGAACCAGCTCTGGTGGCAGGCGCGACCGGCGTTCGAGGCGATGTTCGCGAGCGCGGCGCGGCTGCGCGCGGGGGCGCTCGACGGGACGGCGACGGCGGCGCACCGGGAGGCCATCGCGGCGCTCCGGGCGGGCGCGGCGACGCGGCTGGCCGAGGCCGGGCACGGCGCGACCGAGGCGGTGCTCCGGCGGGTGACGACGACGCTCGCGGCGCTCGCGGTCGACGGCGGGTTCGGCGCGGAGCGGGCGGGGACCCTGGCCGAGGATCGCGAGTCGCCGGGGTTTGCGGCGGCGGGGGTGACCGTGCTGTCCGACCGGCCGGCGGCGGCAGCGGTGAGCCCGCCGACGAAGACCGAGCACGTCGCGGCCGAGGCGGACGCGCGCGTGACGCCCGAGCCCGCGCACCAGGTCGGCAGGGTCGATGGAGCGGCGCAGCGCAGGGCCGAGCAGGAGGCGGCCGAGGTCGCGCGCGCCGCCGCCGCGGCGGAGCGGCACGCCCGCGAGCAAGAGGCGGCGCGGCGAGCGGCCGAGCGACACCGACTCGAGACCGAGCTGCGCGCGGCGCGCGGCGACGCGACGCTCGCGGACAAGGACGTCGCGCACCTCGAGGGCGAGCTCGTCGAGGCGCGCGGCGTGGCCGATCTGGCGCGCGCGCTCGTCGAAGATCTGACGGCCAAGCTCGCGGCGTTGGCGCATCACTGAGACCGCGTCTTCGCGGCGATCTCCTCCGTACAGTCACCGAGCTGCCACCGGCGCGGCATTCGCGCGCCGCGCGCATGCCGGACCATCGCGCCCATGGCGGTCCTCCATGCACCGGACGATGGCCCCGGATCGGTCGAGCAGATGCGCGCCGCGCTCGACGAGCTGGTCGCCTCGGATGCGCTGTCGGTCGCGTTTCAACCGATCGTCGATCTCGCGACCGGCGGCGTCGAAGGCTACGAGGTGCTCGGGCGGTGTCGGCATGTCGCGGGCCCCCTCGGAGCGGCCGCGTCGAGCCCGAGCCGGCTGCTCGAGATCGCGCACGCGTGCGGCAGGTTGCTCGCGCTCGATCGGCGGTGGCGTGAGCTCGCGTTCGCCGCGATCGCCGCGCACGACGACGGCCGCGCGGCGTTCTTCATCAACGTCGATCCGCGCGTCGCCCACGACGCCGACTTCGCTCCCGGGTTCACGCAGGGGCTGGCGCGACGCCATCGGATCGCCGCCCATCGCATCGTGCTCGAGCTGACCGAGACGATCGAGGCACCCGAGGCGATCGAGCATGTCCTCCGGCACTACGCCGCGCAGGGGTTCCGCGTCGCCGTCGACGATCTCGGCGCGGGCGCGCAGTCGCTGGCCTTGCTGCTGCGGCTGCGCCCGCAGTTCATCAAGCTCGACGGGGCCATCGTGCGGGGCGCGCACGCGGACCCGGCGCGCGCGGCGCTGGTCCGGGCCCTCGCGGGGTTCGCGAACCAGACCGGCGCTCGCCTCGTGGCAGAAGGCATCGAGTCCGAGCCGGTGCTCGAGGTTGTCGTCGGGGCGGGCGCGCACTGCGGCCAGGGCTTCCTGCTCGGGCGACCGGCGCCGGCTCCCATGCCGCTCGCCGGCCCCAGCCGTCATGCGCTCGATCGAGCGGGTCGCCCGGACCGCGGCGCTGATCACGGCGCGGCGCCGTTGGACCCGCTGCCGGTCCTGCTGCGGCTCGTCGAGGGGCTGCACGAACGGTCGGCGCTCGATGCGGCGCTCGGGCACGTCACGGCCTGCACGCGCGAGCTGCTCGGCGTCGAGCGCGTCAGCCTCCGCTTGCTGGACGAGAGTCGCGCGCGCCTTCTCGTCGCCGCTCGCTCGGGACCCTCCGTGCATCACGATCAGCGAGTCGAGTTCCGCATCGGCGAAGGCCTCGTCGGCTGGGTGGTCGCGAACGCGATGCCGCTGCGTCTCGGCCACGCGGAGGCGGACCCACGGTTCGCGCAGAAGCCCGGGCAGGTGGCGGAGGTGGGGTCGTTCATCGGCGTGCCGCTCCTCGACGCGCACGGCTGTATCGGCGTGCTCTCGACCGCGTCACCGGTCGCCGGCCGGTTTTCGAGCACGGACGAGGCGCACCTCCGGCTCGTCGCCGGCATCGTGTCCCCGCACCTCCAGATCGGCCGCCTCAAGCGCCTCGCCAAGACGGACCCCCTCACGTGCGTCCTCAACCGCCACGCGCTCGACGAAGTGCTGCCCGAGCCGGACCTGACGCGGGCCACGCTCTCCGTCGCGATGTTCGACATCGACCACTTCAAGCGGCTCAACGATCGGCTCGGGCACGGCGCGGGCGATGAAGCGCTCCGCGCCGTGGCGGCGGCGCTCACGTCGTCGGTTCGCGCGCATGACCACGTGCTGCGGATCGGCGGCGAGGAGTTCCTGGTCGTGTTGCCCGGCGTCGGCGCAGCTGCCGCGCGCACGATCGCCGAGCGGGCGCGCGAACGGATCGCCAGCGTCGAGATCCTTCCGGGCGAGCGCGTGACGGCTTCGGTGGGCGTCGCCGAGCGCCACCGGGATCAGGGTCGAGACGAGCTCCTGCAGCAGGCCGACGACGCGCTGTACCGCGCGAAGGCGCTCGGCCGGAACTGCACCGTCGTCGCCGGATCCGGTTGACGTGTTCCGCGTTCGTCACCGGCCCGCGGCCGTCCCTCCGCGCGCCGCGCTTACAACCGGCGCATGCAAACCGACGTCCTCCGCTTCAACGGGTCTTATCGGTACGCGGACCGGGCGACCCTCGCGAGCGCGTTGAGCCGGGCGCGCCGCCAGCTCGCGGACGATGACCTCGAGTCTGGCCGCGCATGGCTGCGGTGCTTCGTGACGAGCGGGACGGATCTGGTCGTCAACCTCGTCGTGGCCCCGGGCTCCGCGGACCGGGTCGCGGCCGCGAATGTCTTTTCGATCCTCGCGCACGATGCGCTCGAAGGCGCCGTCGAGTCCCACCTCGGCCCGCGCTCGCTCGATCCGTCCACCAGCGGCGTGGACGACTGACGCGCCCTGGCCGGGCCGGGTCGGAGACCACGAATAGATCGCGGATCTGTCGGTCGGCTCGTCGGCTCCGCCGCCAGCGCCTGTACGGAGGAGATCGCCCGCGAGGACGCGAGCTCAGGGGTCGAGGACGAGGGCGCCGAAGGCGTCGGGCACGTGGAAGTTGGGCTTCGGCGTGCGCGTCGGGAACGCGGCGAGGTACTGGCGCGGCTTCGTGCCCTCCATGCGAAACAGGCCGAGGGGCAGTCGCTTGTCCGGCGCGAGCGCGGCGACCACCTCCGGCGCCGTGATCGCCACCTCGATGACCGCGCGGTGGGCGGCCGCGTCCTGCGTCGTGCCGATCGTCAGGCTCGCGGACCACGTGTTGTCGCCGCGCGGCTTCTTCGTCCAGTCGACGAGCAGATCGAACCAGTGGCCGAACGGGCCGAGCTCGATCTCGAAGTAGCGCTTCCGGTTCGCGGGGTCGGGCACGAGGAACAGCTCGACCGCATCTTCCTCGTACAGATCGACGCGCTCCGTGTTCGTGGGGCGCGCGTGGTCGGTGTCGAGCCCCGCGCCCGCGAGCTCCCAGAGCAGATAGACCGCGGTCGGCGACCACAGCGCACGCACGCGCGTCACGGTCGGCGTCGCGCGTCCCGACCAGTCCGTCGCGAACTCGAGCGGCGTCGCGGCGTCCCACGCGGCGTCGATCGCGCCGTCGAGCACGGGGGCCGGCCCGACGAGCTTCGCCGCGTGCAGGTCCTTCGTCGCGCCGTCCGGCACCACGTCCGTCGCGGCCGGCGCGGTCGCCGCGGCCCCGTGCTCCACGATCTCGAAGCCGGCCATGCCGTGCAGGTGGGCGGGCTGCTTCGTCGCCAGCAGCGCGGCCCCGTCGCCGACGACCTTCGGCGCCGAGAGGTCGAGCCCGAACCGCGTCGCCGCCGCCTCGAGGAGCGGCGAGCTACGATGCCCGCCGAGCTCCGCCGCGAGCGCGGCGCTGTCCCACAGGCCGAGGTACTGCGCCGCCACGCGGTCGACCAGCACCACGTTGGTGCCGCCGATCGCGACGTTCTCCGGGCGCGGGAACAGCTCGTCGAAGCCATCGCCATCCATCGCGGGCGCGCCCTCCGCGAGCTCGGCGTCCGGCGCCTCGAGCTCGAGCACGTCGACCATCCGCTCGCCGAACGTCTCGACGGCCGCGACGTACTTCGCGCGCGCGTCCGCGTCGTGCCGCTTGATGCCGGCGAGCACGCTGTCGAGCTCGCGGTGCGATCGCCACTTCTGCCGGAACGCGGGCGACGCGTCGGAGTACATCACCGTGCCCTGCATGCCCTTGATGCCGAGCGAGAACACCGAGAACCGGTGCGTCTTGATCTTCGGGATCGTGATGAACAGGCCGTGGTCGAGGTGCTCGGCGAGGATCTTCGCGACGAGCAGCGTCGGCACGTGCGACTTCGCGATGCCGGTGATCGCGAGCGGCTTGCCGGGCTGCTCGCCCTGCGTGTCGAACACGCCGTCGTCGTCGAGCGCGACGAGCGTCACGCCCTCCTCGCGCGCCATCGCGCCGTAGCCCGACAGCTTCACGAGCCGGTTCCAGTCCGCCGAGACGCCGGTGAAGCCATCGGCGATCGTGATCTGCGTGTGCCCGCGCGCCTTGAGGCACCGCACCACGCCGCGCACGAACTCCGGGTCCGTGATGCGGCCCTTCACGCCGTCATCGCCGTGGTGCGTCTTCGGGTCGTGGAACCAGTTGAAGCCGCCCATGTTCGGCTTGAGCAGCACGGGCGTCGCGGCGGGCCGCTTCGGCACGACCGCCTCGCACAGCCGCGCGCCGAGCTCGGTCGGCGTGCCCCCGGCGAGCATCGTCACGGGCGACGTGTCGGCAGCGAGCCGCGCGTGGTGCCGCTCGCGCAGCGCGGCGCCGTCGATGCTCGCGCCCGCGACGATCAGCGGCGGCCCCGGCTTCCAGGTCGGCGAGGCGGTCGTGACCGCATCGGCGCCGGCCGGCACCACGGGCGCCTTTTCGATCACCGGCGGCGGCGGCGGCGGCGGCGGCGGCGACACGACAGCCGGCGGCCCCACGGGGGAGGCCGCCACCGGCGCGACCGGGGGCTCTCCCTTGCTACACGCGGCGGCGACCACGCCAAGCGCGATCGCAGCCGCCGCACCGGCTCGCTTCATGCCGCGAGCATAGCGCGCCTACGCGAACAGAAACGTCTCGAGCCCGACGAGCCGCTCGACGTCGTGCACGTCGTCGCGCTGCATCGGCACCTGCACCACGAGCGCGCCGGGACCGCCCGCCGCCTGCAGCTGGCCGAGCGCCGCGTGGTCCGCGATCGCGAGCGTCTCGATCTCGCCGTGGGCGGCGATCAGCTCCTGCGCCGCCATCGTGCGCGTCGTGCCCGACAGACCGAGCGCCGTGACGCCCGGGTGTGCCGCGAGCAGCTGCGCGACCGCGCCCGCGTCGGTGCGGGCGGGGCGCGAGAGGTAGAGCTTGTTCACGACGAACCCGACGAACGGCATCGACGCCGCGCGGAGCCGCGCGTGGAACGCCAGCGCCTCGCGCACGGCCATCGGCTCGGGGCTCGCCACGAGCAGGAACCCGACGCGCGGTTGCCGCAGGAGCGCGAACGTCTCCTCGGCGCGCTGCCGGAAGCCGCCGAGGATGTCGTTGAACTCGGTGAAGAACACGCCGAGATCGTCGATGAACTTCGTGCCGACGAACTTCGCGAGCCGCTTGAGCACGAACCCGCCGGTCTTGCCCACGAGCGACCAGCCGCCGCCGCCGCCGCCGCCCTGCAGCTTGCGGAACCACTCGATCGCGGGCGAATCGATCGCGTCGGACAGCTTCTTCGGCGCGTCGAGGAAGTCGAGCGCGTGCGCGGTCGGCGGCGTGTCGACGACGATCAGGTCCCACGTGCCGGCCTTGTCGAAGTCGTGGATCTTCGCCATCGCCGCGTACTCCTGCGCGCCGGCGAGCGAGCCCGAGATCTGCGCGTAGACCGGGTTCGACAGGATGCGCGCGACCGCGATCGGATCCCGGGCGTGCGTCTGCACGACCTCGTCGAACGCCTGCTTCTGATCGAGCATCATCGCGTGCAGCTCGCCGGTCTGGCTCGGCGCGCCCTGGCGGACGAGCGCCGGGTCGACCTGCTGCACCTTGTGGCCGAGCGACTCGAGGCCGAGCGAGTTCGCCAGGCGACGCGCCGGGTCGATCGTCAGCACGAGCGTGCGGCGGCCGCGGCGGGCGGCGGCGAGCGCGAGCGTGGCGGCGGTGGTCGTCTTGCCAACGCCACCAGAGCCGACGCACACGACGATGCGGCGCTCCATCACGACGTCGAGCAAAGCAGACGGCACGAGGTCCGCACGTAACATGCCTGGCCGCTGGCACGCAACGCAAGGGCCTGGGGTATAACGGCGCCGTGAAGCGCGACCTTGTCGTGACAGCCGACGGGCGCGAGCGCACGGTCGCCGTCGAAGGCCCCCTCGAGGACGGACGCGTCCGGATCGTCATCGACGGCACCGAGCGCCTGGTCGACGCCAAGGCCCTCCGGCCCGGCACCTGGTCCTTGATCATCGATGGCCGCAGCTTCGTGGTGGATCTCGACCGGCGGCGCACCGGGATCGCAGCGTCCGTCGGCGCGAGCGAGGCGCTGCTGGTCGTGGAAGACGCCCGCCAGAAGAAGCTGGCGGCCTCCGCGGCGGCCGGGCGGGGCGCCACGTCGCGCGGCGAATCCATCCGCGCCCCGATCGCGGGCAAGGTCATCAAGGCGCTGGTCGCCGTCGGCGACGTGGTCGCGGCGGGCCAGCCGGTCTTCGTGCTCGAGGCGATGAAGATGGAGAACGAGCTCGTCGCCGAGCGCGGTGGCACCGTGTCCGCGATCCACAAGCAGCCCGGCCAGGCCGTCGATACGGGCGACCTGCTCGTCGAGCTGACGTAGAAGCGGTCGCGGCGCGGTCGCTACAGGTTGGGGGCGGCGGGCGCGGCTCGCTTCCGCGCGGCGTCGTCTGCCTCGTCCTGGAGCCCGCGCTCGGTGCTGTCGATGGTGCGATCCTCGGCGACGATCTCGCAGTACCTCACGCCGCCCTGCGTGTTGCACGACGCGGCCAGCCGCAGATCGCCGAGGTCCCAGCTCATGTCCCTCGGCATCTGGCTGTAGGTCGGGGTGCCGTACTTTGCGAGCAACGCCTTGCCGAGGTTCGAGTCCTCGGTGAGGTCGTCGGCCGGCAAGATCCAGTGGATCTGGAAAACGAGCGGCGCCGTCGTATTGGTGCCGACCAGCCGGATGTTCTGCAGCGGGGTCTCGGCGTAGGCTCCGTCGACGTACGTCGCACCCGTGAACTCGTCCATGAAGCACGTCTGCCCCTTCGGGATATCGGACGCGGTGCGGATGTGGTGGATCTTGGTCGGCTTGCCCTTGCACCGGGCGTCGGTGAACTTCACGCAGCTGTGGTTCTGCGTCGTGAAGCCGTCGGTCCCCGGCGGCGGGCCGCAGGTGAAGCCGGGGACCTGCTCGAGCGGGCTCCCGAGCTTGGTGCCTTGCACGGCGAACGTGGTCCAGCCCTTCACGTGGTCCGGATAGCTGCCGTTCTTGGTCAGCTTCGCCCGGGGATCGTCGGCAACCGCGGCGCCCATGCTGGCGGTGGTTGCCGCGAACGCGAGGGCGAGGGACCAGGTCCGGCGAGAGAACGGTGTCGTCATACCCGGTAGTGGGAGCCGGCTCGCCGGGTTTGCGCGCGATCGCGCGGCCGGCGCGCTATTTCGGCGCGGCCGGGCTCGGCACGTTGATGAACGGCACCGCGCTGCTGCCCATCATCTGGGGCAGCGCGCCGTTCCAGCGCTCGAGCGCCTTGTACTGCACGTACTCGGGCGTGATGGACGCCGCCACGGTCTTGTTGTAGTAGGCCTCCGCGTCCGCGCTCAACTTCTTGGCCGCCGCCTCGCCCTCGGCCTGGGCCACCCGCTGCTTCGCCTCGGCCTCCGTCTTGTGGACCTGCGCCTCGGCGCGCTGCGACTCCTGGATCATCGCGACCTTCGCGTTGATGGCCTCCACGACAGCCTGCGGGACGCGGGTCTCGTTGACCGTGAACTGCTGGATCACGAACCCCTCGGAGCTCAGCTGCTTGGCGAGGAAGGTCTGCACCTCGAGGCGACTCTGCTCGCGCTTGGTCGAGTAGAGCTGCTCGGCGGTGAACTGCGCGAAGACGCTCTGGAGCCCCTCGCGCGTGGTCTGGCGGACGAAGTTGTGAGCGATCTGATCGATGTCGTTGCGATACTTCGTGTAGAGCATCGGCACCTTCGCCGAGTCGAGCGTGAACGACAGCGACACGTCGAGGCTCACCGGCAGGCCCTCCGACGACGTCACGGTGATCGACTCGTCGTCCACGCGCCCCTCCTGCGCGCTCTTGGCGAGCACGAGGGTCTGCACGTTGGTCGGGTACTCGATCACCTCCTCGCAGAAGAGGCTGCGCCAGTAGTAGCCGGTCGGGATCGGCTCCGCGGCCACGCCGCCTGCGCCGCACTTCTTCACCGACACCCCGACATGGCCGGGATGGATGGTGGTCAGCGACGCGGCCATGTAGATCCCAGCGGCGATGACGGCAACGCCCGCGATGCCGCCGCCGACGAGCTTGTAGTTCCTGATCATGTCGTTGTCCTATTGCACGAGGTTTCGGTAACAGCCGATGTGCCACCACCGGCCAGCTTCGAGAACGTCTGTCGCGGGGTCGACCGGTTCGTCACACGCAGCGCACCGCTCCGCCAGGCGACGCTGCTCCGCGGCCGCGTTCCGCGCTCCCTGGAGGCGACGCTGGCGCGTGGTCGAGCGCTCGCCCAGACGACCGCCGAGCCAGGCGCCGAGCCCGACCAGGACGACGCCCGCGGCGGCGAGGAGCGCGAGATCGATGCCGAGCATGGTGCGCACCGGGTTCATACCTCGCGGAAGGCCCGCGCGCATCGGCGACGGCTCGTCGAGCCGACAACGCCCGGCGCCCACGGCGAGGGCCGGCTCGCGCTGCGTGCCGCGGCCCGCAGGTGTCGGCGCCCGCCGCCCGGCGTGGAGGTCCGCGAGGACGGCGCGCCGGTCGACGGCATGGCCGGTGCAATTCGCCCCGTGCATGCACGCGAACCGCAGGTCCGGTGTACCGCGGCGAGGAGATCGAGCGCTGCACGATCCTCGAGTCGAAGCTCGGCTGGGTCGGCACGCAGATGTGCAAGTACGCCGACGTGAAGGCGAGCGTCCGGCTCGGCGTGGGCGTGACCGCGTCGGCGGCCGTGGAGCGAGGTAAGCCCACGGGCCGCTGCGAGGCCTGCTGCGCGAACGGCACCTCGGTCGGGTGCTTCGAGGCAGGGCCCCAGGGGTTGCTCGAGGGCAAGGCGGCGGCGAGCTTCAAGCGCTGGAAGCTCGCGATCGAGGCGGGCATCGGCGTGAAGGCGTGCGGGTCGTTGACGGGGCAAGGTCGGCTCCGACTGCGACGGCAACCCGTACGCCGCGCCGGTCACGCACGGCTTCGTGTCCGGGTGTGTCCGTCCGGCCGCCGGAACCCGGAGTGAATTTCATGACCACTACCTCCTGCATGGCCACGGTCTCCGGTCCCCTACGCCGTCACGCTCGCGCTCGCGGGCGGCGCCTGCAGCGACGCCTCGCCGCCCCCGGCGGCCTCACCGAGCGCGACAGGACGCCGGTCGTCGAGCGGGCGATCGACGGCGCGCCCGGCATGTCGCTCGTGTTCACCCGCGCGCGTGACGATGGCGGGCGCCAGGTCGACGTGCAGATCGCCGCCACGGCGTACCCGTTCCACACCGACGGCGGGCGGCGAATGCTCGACGCGAACGGGCCGGGCTTCGGCGCCCGCGCCGCGGTCTGCGGCATGGCGACGCCGGACGTCCACGGCGGGACCGACCTCTCGATCCGCTGCGCGATCGCCGACGCGTCCGGCCTCGGCCCGCTCCGTGCGATCGAGACGCCGACGAGCGCGTGGCTCGGCGACGTCTGCACCGACGGCGACCACGTGACCCTCCTCTCCGCCGTGGGCCCCCCGGCGATCGATCCCGACGCGCCCGCCGGCCGTCGCGTTCGAGCTAGGGCACGGCGCGCAGCGGTAGCGCGCCCGGCAGCCCGGGCGTGCGGTCGCGCGGGATGTGGTAGCGCGCGAGGATGCGCGGGTTCGCTTTGCGGACCTCGGCCGCGTCCAGCATGATCATGCCGCCCGAGGTCGTGCAGATCTCGACGACGCCGACCGCCTCCGACAGGCGGGCCACGAAGTCCTCCATGTCGCGCGGCACCCGGCCGTCGAGGGTGGCGACGGCCTCGTTGTAGAGGTGGCTGTAGCCGACGTTGATCTCGTCGGCGAGGATCTGCGTCAGGATCACGACCTCGTGCTGCTCCGGCGAGCGGAAGCCGAGGTAGTAGAAGTTCAAGAACTCCTTCGGCGCCTTGTTCCACCACTTGTCCCACGTCGTCAGGTAGTCGCGGGTCAGCGTCTGGAACACGAGGCCGCCGTACATGAAGTACTGCGGCGGCAGGTCGTAGCGCGAGCGCGCGACGAGCGGCGTCCAGCGCTTGAGCTCCACGTCCACGGTCTGCGCCACGCCGCCGCGCTTGATGTCGAGCTTGATGACATCGCCGACGTAGCGATGGCCGAGCACGACGTCGTACCGGGTGCGGTACGAGTTGACGTACTGGATCGTGCCGTTGCTCGCGATCGAGTGGCCGTCGATCGCCGTGATGACGTCGCGGGGCTTGAGCACGCCGTCGACCGAGCCGTCGTAGTCGATGTGCAGGACGACGACGCCGCGCTCGCCGATGTCGAGGCCGAGCTGGCGGCGGAGCAGCGGGTTCTCGAGGTTCTGCGTGGTGATGCCGAGCGCCGGCACCTCCTGCGTCTTGCCGGCGCGCACGCCGTCGAGGAACGCGCGGATGATCGGCGGCGGCACCATCTCGCCGATGTTGTCGACGCCCGTCAGCTTCTGGAACGCGATGCCGACGACCTTGCCGTCGCCGAACACCGGACCGCCGCTGTTGCCGGCGTTGATGGCCGCGTCGACGGTCACCGCGAGCAGGTGGCGTTGCGAGTGACTGTAGCGCTGGACCTCGATGCGCGACACGACGCCCTCGGTGATCGAGATCTCCTCGCCGCCGACCGGGTAGCCGACCACGGCGACCTCGTCGCGCAGGCTCGGCATGTCGCCGACCTCGGCGGGCTCGATGTCGTCGAGGAAGTCCGCGGGCTCCACGACCTCGAGGAGCGCGAGATCGCAGTCGTGGCTGACCGCCTTCACGCGCGCGATGGCCTTGTCGGGCTGCGATTGCTTCTGGACCTGCAGGAAGGTCGCGTTCGCGACGACGTGGGCGCCCGTCAGGAGGAGGCGCTTGCCGATGACGACGGCCGAGCCGGTGCTGTTCGAGGGCGTGCGAGCCTGCCAGGGACCGTCGAAGTCGGGATCTTGCGATGTCGCAAATACACGAATGACCTCGGGGTACGCCACGCGTAACCGTACCGTGGCCGCGCGCAGCCGCAAAGCGCGCGGGCCATTGCTTCTATCGCTACGTCCGCAGTTCCGTTAGGGTTTACGCGTGATCGCCCTGCAGGCCGTGACGCCCACGCAGCTCGTGGATGCCGTCCCCGGCGTCACCCTGGCGGAGGCGCGCAAGCTCGTCGCGCAGGCGCATCGCGGCGAGCCGATCGCGGCGACCTCGGCGATCCGGCGCACGGCGGCGGACGCGGTGCGCGCGGCGGCGACCGTGCCCGCGCTCGAGGTCGTGGCGGAGACGGCGAGCGCGCTCGATCCCTTCGTGAAGTATCTGCTCGCGGCGGCCGACGGCGCCCGCTTCGAGGCCGTGCGAATCCCGCTCGAGAACCCGGAGCGGTTCACGGTGTGCGTCAGCTCGCAGGTCGGCTGCGCGCTCGCGTGCGCGTTCTGCGCGACGGGCCGGCTCGGCCTGACGCGGAACCTGGCGGCGTGGGAGATCGTCGAGCAGGTGCGCATCGTGCGGGCGCGGCTCACCGCCGGCCGAGTCCATGGCGTCGTCTTCCAGGGCATGGGCGAGCCGCTCGCGAACCTCGACGCGGTCCTCGCCGCGATCGCCGTCATGACCGAGCCGTGCGCCCTCGGCATCGATGCGCGGGCGATCACCGTGTGCACCGCGGGGCTCCCCGCGGGCATCCGGCGCCTGGCCGCCGCGCAGCCCCACGTGCGCCTCGGCGTCTCGATCGGGAGCGCGCGGCCGGAGCGCCGGAGCTCGCTCATGCCCATCACGCGCGCCCACGCGTTCCCCGAGGTCGTCGCGGCGGCGGCGGATCACGCGCGCGCCACCGGCCTCGCGCCGATGTGGGCCGTCGCGCTGCTCGACGGCGTCAACGACGGCGATGACCACGCGCGCGCGCTCGCCGACGCGGCCCACGCGTTCGCCGCGGCGACCGGCATCCGGCCGCGCCTCTCGATCATCCCGTACAACGCGATCGGCGATGGCGATCCGTTCCGCCGCAGCCCGCGGGAGGCGGCGTTCCGCGGCGTCCTCGCCGACGCCGGCCTCGCCAGCCATCGCCGGTACTCCGGCGGCAGCGACGTGGCCGCCGCCTGCGGGCAACTCGCGGCGCGCTGATACCCTGGCCGCCATGCATCCGGTCCACGACATCGAGCTCCCCGCCGACCTCACCGAGTTCGTCCCGTCCGTCATCGAGATCCCGCGCGGCTCGCACCTCAAGTACGAGGTCGACAAGCCGACGGGCCTGCTCCGCCTCGATCGTGTCCTCTACTCCGCGGTGCACTACCCGGCGAACTACGGCTTCATCCCGCGCACCTACGCCGACGACGGCGATGCGCTCGACATCCTCGTCCTCATGCAGGAGCCCGTGGCACCGCTGACGATCGTCCGCGGGCGCGCGATCGGCGGCCTGCGCATGGTCGACGACAAAGGCGGGGACGACAAGATCGTCGCCGTGTGCGTCGACGATCCGGCGTTCGCGCACTACCAGGACATGGGCGAGCTCCCGCCCCACGTCTTGCGCGAGCTCCAGCGCTTCTTCCGGGACTACAAGTTGCTCGAGGAGAAGCGCGTCGACGTCGAGGACTTCTACGACCGCAAGCGCGCCCACGAGGTCATCGCCGCGGCCCGCGCCGCGTACGATGGCGGCGAGGGGCGCGAGGGGCAGCAGAAGCGAGATTGAACGCCAGACCTTCCGTGGGTGCGCTCAGGCTTTGCTCGACGGGCGCTCGTCGATGCGCGCCTTCCACGCGGCCAGGTTCGGCTGCGCGGCCACGTCGATCCGGATCTTCGCCACGCGCGCGAAGTCGATCGCGCAGGCCGCCGTGATGTCCGCGACCGTGAACCGCTCGCCGGCCAGGTACGGCCGCTGCGCGAGCTCCTTGTCGAACCACGCGTAGCGCGCCGCGAGGTGCTCGCGCATGACGTCCGCGAACTCGGGGACCTGGTGGATGCGGCCCTTCCAGTACTCGTGCGTGTTGCGGAACACCTGCTGCACGGGCCACAGGAGCTCGAGCTCCGCGTGCCGGTTCCACTGCTCGATCTGCGCGCGCTCCCAGGCGTCCGTGCCGAACAGGTTCGGCTCCGGGTGGAGGTCCTCGACGTACCGGCAGATCGCGACCGACTCGCGGAGGACCTTGCCGTCCTCGAGCTCGAGCACGGGGAGGAGCGCGATCGGGTTCTTCTTGCGGAACTCGGGCGTCTCGTTCGCGGCCGTCGCGATCGAGACCTCGATCGTGTCGTACGCCACACCCTTCTCGGCGAAGAACATGCGGACCCGCCGCGGGTTCGGCGCACGCGGGTCATGGTAGAGCAGCATCCGGCGAGCTTATCTCGTACAATCCGAGAATGCGCGCGGGGCTCGCCATCGTCATCTCCTTGGTTTTTGCGGCCGGATGCAAGTCGGGCGGGGAGAGCGAGGCCGATGCCGCCGCGCTCAGGGCGCAGCAGGAGCTCCTCGCAAAGCGCGACGCGCTCGTCGCCGCGCGCGACAAGCTCAAGACGGATCGCGAGGCGATCGAGGTGAAGATCACCGCCGCGAAGGCGCAGGGCAGCGACGCCGCGGAGTACGAGAAGCAGCGCGACGACATCGACCGGCAGCTCGCCGACAAGTCGCTCCTCTCGAGCCTCGACTCCAAGCTCGGCGAGATCAAGGCGGCCGGCGACAAGGCCACCGACACCGTCGGCCGCGAGCAGCGCGCGGCCGATCGCGAGAAGCTCGCCGCGGATCGCGAGCAGCGGGCGGCCGATCGGGAGAAGCTGGCGAGCGAGCGCGAGGTCGCGGCGAACGCGCGCGCGCAGGAGTGCGTCGCCAGCGCGGCGCCCGTGATCATGCAGGTGCAGGCGCCGCCGAAGGGCACGAACTACACGAAGTCCGACGTGCAGCCGCTCCTCCAGCGCGCGCGCAACGCCATCGCGAAGAAGGGCCTCTTGCCGAGCGACCTCGGCCCGCTCGCCGCGCTCGAGGGCGAGTCGACCAAGGCGATGGCGGCCGGTGACTGGGGCACCGCGTACCTCGCCGCGAACCAGCTCGCGCAAAACGTCGACGCGCTCAAGGTCGACCAGGGCTTCATCCGCCAGAAGGTGCTCCGCTTCAACGCCTCGTGGGCCGCGCACAAGCAGGACGCGGCCACGCAGAAGCAGATCCAGGACGGCACCAGCGAGGTGACCAAGAGCTACAGCGACGCCCACTACGACGTCGCGAACGGTCGCCTGAACCAGCTCTTCGGCCTGCTCAAGTAGCCCTTCGCTACAGACAGGTCGTGCCGCCGAGGACGCGGCACTTGTCGAACTGCAGGCCGTCACTGCCGAGCTCGTGCGCGACGATCGCCGACCCGATGACGACGAGCACCGCGACCGGCGCGACGACGTACCAGCGCCGCCACCGCGGCGGATCGACGTAGACCGTCTTGTCGAGGTTGACCGGCTTGCCGGCGACCTCGTGCTGCACGATCGGATACTGCTGCATCCCGACCTGCACCGCCGTGGGCTTGCCGAAGCCGACGTCTACGAACCGGACGAACGTGTGGTACTGCGGATGCGTCACCATCACGGCCTGCGGCCCGACGGGAAGCTCGAGATCGCCCGTCGCCGACAGCGTCCGCTTGTCGCCGTTGATGAAGACGCTGGCGCCGGTGACGTCGATCGCGAAGTGGACGGTGCCGCGGTAGCGCTCGGGATCGAGGAGGCGGATCGAAGCCGCCGTGGCGCTGCTGTCGTCCGCATCCGTCGAGGTCAGCTCGAGCGTCGTGCTCCGCAGGTCCTTCTCCGTCGCCACGTCGGTCGCGCCGAGGTAGATGACCTTCGCCTCGCCGAGGCCGCCGACCTCGCCCGCGACGACGATGTTCGCGTTGACGAGCCGGCCGATCTCGGCGAGGCACGCGGGCACGCGCTCGCAGACCTTGAGCGCGGGCTTGTTCGCCTTCTTGATCGCCGCGGCGACCTGCGCGCTCGTCACGACCGTCGTGCCGGGCAGCTTGCCGATCGCCACCTCGATCTGGCCGATCGCCTTCTTCGTCGAGGCCGACGTGTCCTCGGCCCCGAGCGTCGACAGCGGCGCGATGGCGACGACGCGGCTGTCCGCGCGCGCCCCGTGCCCGCCCGCGAGGGTGACCAGCACCGCGAGGCCGAGGCCGAGCCGCGTCACGGCGTGCACGTGTTCCCATTCGCGGTGATCGTGCAGACGGACGGGCCGCTGTTGCGCGCGCCGATGACCACGCCGAGCCCGACCGCGACCACGCCGACGCCGACGAGGAACCACGTGCGCGTGTAGAACGGCTTGCGCGTCACGACGAGCGTCTTGCCGGTGCCGAGCACCACGGTCGACGGCAGGAGCCGCACGATCACCGGGCTCACCTTCTGGAAGTGGACGTCCACGTCGTCGTCGAACGGCGCGTAGCCGGCCATCGCCACGTGCAGCTTGTGCGCGCCGAGCGGCTGGTTCTTGACGACCCCGCCGCCCCCCAGCGGGGTCTTGCCGAGCGCCTTGCCGTCGAGCTCCACGCTCGCGCCGATGAGGTCGCTCTGGATCTGGATCGCCCCGTGGAGCTGGTCGGGCGCGAGCAGCTTGTACGCGGCGACACGCACGCTCTCGATCAGATCATCGGGGCTGCCGCGCAAGGGGTCGCTCTGCGTGCGCTGGAGCAGCTTGCCGCTCGCCGTCTCGACCGCCTTGACGTCGAGCACGTAGTTGTCGCCGATGGTGGCGACCGTGCCCGTGACGACGATCGCGACGTTCGCCTTCTTGCCGATCGCGGCGAGGCAGCGCTCCTCGCCCGTGCACGCGGCGAGCTCGGCGCCGGCGAGCCGCTCGAGGTCGCGCCGCGCGATCAGCGGCTGCTTGTCCAGGCGGCCGAGCTCGGCGCGGAACAGCGCCTCGAGCCGCTGCACGAGCTCGGGATCGATGCCGAGCGCGTCGAAGCGCCACACGGCGATCTTCTTGTCGAGCGCTTCTTCGGGGCCGGCCTCCGCGGGCAGGGCAGGGACCGCGCCCGAGCCGGCTGCGGGCGCGTCTGCGCGGACGATCGGCGCCCCCGCGATCATCAAGCCCGTGACCAGCGCGATGAGCCTGCGCACCCAGCGCCAGCATACACCGCGCGGCGTCGTGCTAGCGTGCGCTCGATGCACTGGCTGCGCTCCGTCGCGTTCGCCGCCGCCGCGCTCGCGGCCAGCGGCGCTGCGTGCTCGTCGATCTCGACCGTCCGGGTCCAGCCCGACAATGTCTATGTAGGTCCCCACCTGCGCCCGATCGCGCTCGTGCACGCCCAGGTGACCAGCGCCTACATCTTGTTCATCGCGATCCCGGGGCATGTCGATCTCGACCACGTGGTGAACCGCATGTTGATCGAGGCCGCGAAGCAGCTCGGCGCCGACAAGGTCGTCGACATCAAGGTCGACATCACGCCCGACGGGGGCGTGTGGACCCTCCGGCAGCTCCTCGGCTGGCGGTCGGCCGAGGCGAGCGGGGTGGCGGTCGTCGTCGAGCCGGACGTCGCGCCGACCGGCGCGGGACCGGGGGTGACCCGATGAGCGACCTCTACGAGCGCAAGCTGATCCTCGTGGTCGGCAAGGGCGGCGTCGGTCGCAGCACCGTGGCGGCGGCGATCGCAGGGGCGTGCGCGGCGCGCGGCCGCAAGACCCTCCTCTACGAGTCCAACGCGAATGACCGCTTCGGGAAGTACTTCGATAAGCCCGCGGTCGGCACGGAGCTCACGCAGCTCGCGCCGAACCTGTCGGCCGTCAACACGTCGCCCGCGGCCGCGATGACCGAGTACGGGCTGATGATCCTGAAGTTCAAGTCGGTCTACGAGATGGTGTTCGAGAACCGGGTGACGAAGGCCTTCTTGAGGGCGGTCCCTGGCCTCGACGACTACGCCGTGCTCGGCAAGGCGTGGTACGCGACGACGGACACGACGCGGGGCAAGCCGACGTGGGACACGGTCGTGTTCGACATGCCGGCGTCGGGGCACTCGGTGTCGATGCTCCGCGTGCCCTCGGTCATCGTGGAGACCGTGCCGGACGGCCCGCTCACGCGCGACGCGCGGACGATCGTCTCGCTGCTCTCGGATCCGGCGCGCACGGCGGCGGTCCTCGTCACGCTCGCCGAGGAGATGCCGGTCAACGAGGCGATCGAGCTCGAGGCGAAGCTCGAGGGCCTCGGGATCTCGCCCCAGCACGTCGTCTGCAACCAGATCTATCCGGATCACTTCCCGGCGGGCACGGCCGTCGCGCGCGTGGTGGACGCGCTCGTCGCCGATCCGTCGCTGGCCTCGCCGCTCGCCGAGCTCGCCGCCCACGCGGGCCTCTCGCGCGATCGCCGCGCGCTCAACGCGCACTACCTCTCGGAGCTGCGGCGGCGGACCGACGTCCCGATCACCGAGCTGCCGATGCTCTTCGCGCCGGAGTTCGGCGCGCCGCAGATCGCCGCGCTCTCGGCCAAGTTGAAGTCCCTCTAAGATTCGTCTGGCGAGAGCATTTACTCGCCCGCCGCGCGCATCGGGAACAGCGGCTCGCCGTGGATCTCGAGGCGGTAGACGCTGTTCTCCGTCTCGACGTAGATCATCTTGCCGCCCGGCTCGCCGAGGACGCGCTTGACCGGCGTCGTGATCATGCGGTGCCCGTGGGGGTCGCGGAAGATGACCATGCCGCGCCCGATGTACGGGTAGGAGATCAAATAGCCCGTGTAAATCCGCCCGCTCGCCCCACCGGGGCGCTCCGAGCCGAGCTCACGAATCTTGCGGGCCGTGACGCTGACCATGGGGTCGCTTACAGAATAGTTTACGAGTACAAGCACCAGCCGTCACGCTCTTTGCGAGTTACCTTGGGTTAACGGTGGGGCTCTCGACGGTAGATGCGCTGTACGCCGCGCTGCGCGCCGCCGCGCCGGCGACGGGCGCCGGCGATGTCGCGGACGCGACGGTCGCCACGCAGGTTGCGCCGGGGATCCGCGTGCTTGCGCTGCGCACACCGACCCTCCCGCCGGCCGTGCACACCAACGCCTACCTGGTCGGACCGGAGCAGGGCCCGCAGCTCCTGGTCGATCCCGGTAGTCCATACCCGGACGCGGAGGCCGTGCTCGCGGCCGTGCTCGCCGCCGATCTTCGCGCTGGCCGACCCCTCGCGGCCGTGCTGCTCACGCACCACCACGGCGATCACGTCGGCGGCGCGCCCGCGCTTGCCGCGCGCGGCGTCCCGATCTGGGCCCACGCCGCCACCGCCGACCGCCTCGTCGGCCTCGTGCCGATCGCGCGCGCCATCGCCGCCGACGAGATCCTCGACGCGGGCGGCCTCGCCGTCACCGCCCTCCACACGCCCGGCCACGCCGCCGGTCACCTCTGCTTCGAAGTTGCGGGCTCGGGCGCCACGCTCGTGGGCGACATGGTCGCGAGCGTCGGCACCATCCTCATCGAGCCGAGCGAAGGCGACATGGGGCAGTACCTCGCCGGCCTCGAGCGCCTCCTCGCGCGGCCGGCGGGTATGTTGCTTCCGGCGCACGGCGCGCCGATCGCGGATGGCCCCGCGAAGCTGCGCCAGTACATCGCGCACCGCCTGATGCGCGAGGCGCGCGTCGTCGCCGCCCTGGAGCATCGGGCAGGTGCCCCCGCGGCGATCGCGGAGCTCGTCCCGCACGCCTATAGCGACACGCCGGCCGCGCTGTGGCCGCTCGCCGCGCTGTCGCTGCGCGCGCATGTCGACAAGCTCGTGCGCGACGGTCGGGTGCACGCCACCGACGACGCGCGTTTCGCGTTGCGACTGCTATAGTCGGCGGCGGTGGCATTGACGTTCGATTCGCTCGCCGAGGTCGCGCTCGCGCGCGATCTCCTGCGCCGCTGGTGGGGCCTCGAGCTCGGCCTCTCCGACGCGTCGGGAGCCGGCTACGCGCGGACCTCGCACGCGACGTGCGCCACGCTGCACGCGCGGGGCGGCGCGTGCGACGCCGAGCTGCGCGCCGCCGCGAAGGAGCTCGCGACGGGGACCGCGGCCAAGCCCGTGGTCGTGGTGCGCCGCTGCTACGCCGGGCTCACGATGATCGCCGCGCCCGTGTGGGGCACGAGCGGACTCGCCGCGATCGTGTACGCCACGGGCGCGCGCCACGAGGCGAGCACCTCGGATGTCGCGGACCGCATCGCGGGCGTGCTCGGCGTGCAGCCCGCGGAGGCCGAGGCGCTTGCCGCGGTGGCGCCCGCGTTCGCGGCCGCCGATCTCCAGCACGCGCGCGATCTGATCCTCTCGGCGGCCGCCGCCGTCGAGCGCGCGCAACCCCTCGTGATCGCGCCGACCACGTTCATCCATCCGTTCACCGAGATCGTCGGCGAGGCGCCGGCCGTGCGCGAGGTCATCAAGCTCCTGACGAAGGTCGTCAAGAGCGAGGCGACCGTGCTCATCCACGGCGAGAGCGGCACGGGCAAGGAGCTGATCGCGCGCGCGATCCACTATCACGGACCGCGCGCGAAGAAGCCGTTCGTCGTCCAGAACTGCTCGGCGTTCAACGACAACCTCCTCGAGAGCGCGCTGTTCGGGCACGTGCGCGGCGCGTTCACCGGCGCGGTGAAGGACAACAAGGGCCTCTTCGAGGTCGCCGACGGCGGCACGTTCTTCCTCGACGAGATCGGCGACATGTCGGCCGCGCTGCAGGTCAAGCTGCTGCGCGTGCTGCAGGAAGGCACGCTGACGCCCGTCGGCGGCACGAAGCCGATCAAGGTGGACGTCCGGATCATCGCCGCCTCGCACAAGGACCTCGCGACGATGGTCCAGCACAAGCAGTTCCGCGAGGACCTCTTCTATCGCGTGAACGTCCTCAAGATCACGGTGCCGCCGCTGCGCGAGCGCGCGGCCGACATCCCGCGCCTCGCGCAGTTCTTCATCGGGAAGCACTGGCGCAACGCGGGCCAGGCGCCGCGCCTGACGCCGAGCGCGATCGCGCGGCTCGTCGCCCACACGTGGCCCGGCAACATCCGCGAGCTCGAGAACGAGATCGAGCGGATGCTCGTCCTCGCGGGCGATGCGCAGGAGCTGACGGGCGCGATGGTGTCCTCGCGGCTGTCGGGCGCCGCGCAGCACGGCACGCCGCGCACGCTGCGCGACGCGATCGCCGTGGCCGAGACGGACACGATCGTGGCCGCGCTCGGCCGCCACGCCGGCGATCGTGACGCCGCCGCGAGCGACCTCGGCACGAGCCGCGCGCTCCTCGATGCGCGCGCGACCGCCCTCGGGCTCGACCACGAGGCACCCGTATGAGCGAGCCCGGCACGCCGAAGGCCCTCGCGTGTCCGACCTGCAAGCGCACGGCGCTGCGCGCGGGCAACAAGGTCTTCCCGTTCTGCTGCGCGCGCTGCCAGATGGCGGACCTCGGCAGCTGGTTCCTCGAGGAGTACCGCGTGCCCGATCTGACGACGCCGGTCACCGGCTCCGACGACGAGTCGTAGGCGAGCTCAGCTCACCGGGCGCAGCACGAGCACGGGGACCTTCGTCACGCGGAGCAGGCGGTCCGCGACGGAGCCGACGAGCGCGCGCGTCAGGCCGCTCCGGCCGTGGGAGGCCACGCAGATGACATCGGCGCCCAGACGCGCGGCGAGCTGGGCGATCGCGATCGCCGCGTCGTCGCCGCGGATGACGTGGGGGACCACCGTCTGCGTCGCGCCGCGGACGGCGAGCGCGGTCAGCTGCCGCCCGAGGTCGGCGAGGTCGACCTCGGCGTCCTCCTTGACCACGTGGGCGATGTGCACCTCGCCCGTCGTCGGCGTGACGGTGAACGCGTAGGGGACGGCGCGGTTGGCGAAGGGCGAGAGGTCGGTCGCGACGAGCGCCGTGCGCAGCACGGGCACGCTGTTCGTGGCGAACGTGGTGCTCGGCGGCACGCACACGACGGACTGCGGCGCGTCGTGCACGATGATCGAGGACACGGAGCCGAGGCGGCCGAGGCCCGTCTTCTGGCTCGTGCCGACCACGATGACGTCGCAGTTCTCTTCGCGCGCGAGCTCGACCAGGTGATCGCCGATGCGCCCGAGGCCGCGGCGGGCCCGCGCGACGACCGAGCCGCGGCCGGCCGCGTTGTCGCCGAAGCGGCGCTCGAGATCGCGCCCCATCAGGCGCTCGATCTCGGGATCGCGATCGACCATGCCGTGCGCGTGGAGGCCGTAACGCTCCGACGCGTCATCCGGGTAGTACACGCCGCCGAGCACGACCTCGACGGGGCCGCGCGCGCGGAGCGCCTGCACCCACTGGATGCCGAGGTCGCACGTCGCGGAGTCATCGACGCCGAGGAGGACCCGCAGCGTGCGCTCGCCGCTCGCGTAGCCGAGCCACGGCGCCGGATCGCGGATCAAGAGCACCGGCACCTGGCTGCGCGCGATGACGCGCTCGGCGGTGGTGCCGAGGCGGAGCAGCGAGCCGCCGGTGGACCGGGCGGCGATCACGATGCGGCTGGCGACCTCGGTCTCGGCGAGGCCCACGAGCGTCAGGTCCGCCGGGCCCACGACGAGCTCGGTGCGCACGGTCGGCGGGCCGGGATGCGCGGCGAGGGCGGCCGCGGCCTGCGCCTCCAGCTCGGCGCGGGCGCGGGCCACCGTCTGATCGTCCGTGGCGGCGCCGCTCTCGGGATCGATGACGTGGACGAGCACGACCTCGTCATCGCCGCGCCCCGTCGCCAGAATGCGCGCCACGTCCAGCGCGCCCGCGCTCGCCAGCGACAGATCGGTCCCGCAGATGATCGCCATCGCGCGCTACCCTACGCCAGGAGCCGCGCCTACGACAGATACGCGAAGCGGCGGATCAGCTCGAGCAGCCGATCGCGCAGCTCGTTGTCGAGCTCGGTGAAGCGGATCCCCATGCCGGGGTGCAGGTTGTCGGGCGCGCCGGGGCGATAGGGGTTCACCCAGATCACCTTGCCCTCGGCCTCGATGGGGCCCAGGCCGTCATCGGCCTTGAAGCGGAGGTTCAGGAGCGTGCCGGGCGCCTCGGGGGTGGTCGTGCGGACGAAGATGCCCGTCTCGCTGATGTCCGTGATGTACGCGAAGAGGTAGTTCTCCTCGCTAGCGTAGTCGACCTCGAGGTCGACGAAGACGCGCGGCGCGGCGCGGCGGTCGCTGTCGCTCGGCGACGCGACCTCGCTCACGATCGCATCCATCTCGGCGGTGGCGCCTCCGTTCGCCTTGACCATCGATCGGGTCATACACCCCGCGCCGCGAAAAATCACTCCACTACGATCGTGGTCATCTTGATGCGGTCCGTGCCCGCTGGATCACGCATGTCACCGGGGCCTTCACTGATCGGCATGTTCTTGAAGTTCGGATTCGAGCCGGTGAAGAGGCCGGTCCACACGTCGTACGTGCCGGGGAAGTTGCCGGCCGTGACCGTGTGCCGATCGATGATGTAGTCGCCGGCCTGCCAGGTCGACGTCGGGCACAGCTCGTCGATGGGCGCGTGGTCGCCGTTGAAGCGGACGGCCGACGGGCCATCGAAGTGATAGAGGATCTTCCACGCGCCGCCGACGGCCTGCGTGATGCGGTAGTAGGTCGTGACGGTGAACTTGTCGGCGCGGCCGACGGACTTCGGCATGTCCCAGCCGAGGAGCTGGACGCGGTTGTCGAACGTGATCTTCGCCTTCGGCCGGAACGGGATCTGGGGCGGCTCCTCGCGGACCATCGCGATGGCGAGCGGGTTCTTGTCCGTGGTGCCGTCGACCTTGTTCGAGAGCAGGAGGTCGCGCGTGTTGCGATCGTCGATGACAAAGTAGTTCTTGCCGCCGACCTCGCGGTGCAGCTGGCAGCGCTCGCCCGACGGCGCGATGGCGAAGACCCGCTCCGGGCGCCCGAGCGCGTGGACGACCTGCTCGCGCGTGCTCATGATCTCGGGCTTCGTGTCGGGCACGTAGTCGTGGGCTGCGTCGCCCATGTCGCCCATCATCACGAGGGCCTCGCCCGGCTTGCGGAGCTCGAGGTACGTGTCGAACATCGACTTGCTCGAGAGGTGCTCGGCGAGGCGCGGCTGCCACGCGAACGACCAGAACGCGCCGACGACGACGGTCAGCGCGATCGCGATGCCCGCGCACAGGATCGAGAGGCGGCGGCGCCGCGCCGTGTCGCGCCACACGAGCAGCGCGAGGCCGATCGCGAGGCCGACGAGCGTGCCGAGCACGAGGATCCACAGCTTCGCGGGGACGAGGAACAGGTGGGCCTGCGTGGGGTAGGCGAGGCCCTCGCCGCCGACGAGCAGGGCGCTGATCTTGTCGGCGAACTCCTGCATGTCCTTGCCGACATCGAGCATGGCGAGGATCGCGAACAGGCCGACCAGCATCGTGCCGCGCGGCATCCCGCGCTCGTCGTCGGGCGCATCGGGCGCGGGCGGAGCGGGGCGCGTGAACAGGCCGTCGAGCCACGCGCCGACGGCGATGGCGAGCGCGGGGAAGCCGGCGAAGATCGCGAGGCCGACCTTGCGCTGGAAGACCTCCGTCGCGATCCACGCACAGCCCGCCCACGCGAGGGCGAGCGCGCCGAGGCGGCGGCGGCGCGGATCGCGCGCGGACACGAGGCCGGCGATCGCGATGGGCGCGAGGATGCCCCACGGGTACGTGCCGTAGGCGATCTGCTCCCAGGTGGAGTCGAAGATGTAGCGGGTGTCGTCGTCGGCGCGCCACGTGCCGCCGAGCGCGGTCGACCAGCACGGCGAGCTGACGATCGCCTTGCCGAACAGCCCGCGCTGGGGCGGGACCGCGCCGAGCTTCGGCGGGTCGAGGTTCAGGATCTGGTAGACGAGGTACGCGAGCGCGGCGAGGGCGACGAGGCCGGCGAGCAGCGCGACGACGCCGTAGACCCAGGTCGTGTCGGGGTCGCGGCCGCGCCGGAGCGCGGGGACGCCGAGGCCGCCGGCGAGGCCGACCGCGCCGAGCGGGACGATGACGCCGAGGAGCGCGCCGCCGCCGGCGAAGCCGAGATAGAGGCCGGCCGCGATCGCCAGCCCGGAGACAAGCGCGTCGACGATGCCGAGTGCCGTCGCGCGCGTGGTGCCGAGGGCGACGGCGCCGTAGATGACGAGCGCGGCGCCGCACGCGGTGCCGATCTCGGAGGTCAGCTGGCGGGACTGCAGGACGAGGAGCGGGAACGAGAGGCCCACGGCGCACGCGAGGAGCCCGGCGCGCGGGCCGGCCAGGCGCATCGTGGTGCCGGCGATGGCGAGCGCGGTGAGGAGCCCGAGGAGCGCGAGCGGCATGCGGCGGCCGGCGTCGTCGTCGCCGAAGGTGTCGCGGCCCCACGCGGCGGCGCGGCCGGTGAGCGTGCGCGCGGTGGCGTCCTTCGGCGCGATGCGGGGGCATTCGTCGGTATCGGCGGCGACGGCGGCGGCGACCGCGGCGGGGCCGCTGATGGGCTTCGGCTTCGTGGTCGGCGACGCCGGCGCTCCCACGCCCGCCGTGCCCGGGGCGGCCGGCGCGCCGGTGGTGGGCGCAG
>JANXOM010000141.1 GCA_025353585.1 Deltaproteobacteria bacterium | reverse complement strand
CGTCGTCGAGCGGTTCAGCGACTGTGGAGCGGGCGGCCCCAGAACGAGCTCAGGCGAGCGATGCGATTCGATTGCACGTACCGAAAGTAGTCCGAGCCCAGGGACATGTGAACCGTCCACAACGGCCGGAATTCCGAGGGCGAACCACTCGTCGCTGTCTACGATCTGTTCGCCGACGTCCTTGCTCGCAGGTAACGGCGCGAGTCGCTCTTTGTGGGGTGACACGGGTTCCAGGGGGCTCGATTGACTGGCGTCTGGTGGCATAGCGATTGTCCTTTCAGCGGCGAACAGTGGAGAGGGCCTCGCGGCGACGGGCGTCCGCGAGGAAGACGAGGAGGCGGGTGCGGCGGTCGAGGGTCATGCGCGCGAACGCGGCGCCCAGGGCGTCGTCGGCTTTGCCGGCCGACAGGCGCGCGTGGAGCAGCCGCGCCGCGGGCACCGAGAGCGATGCGAAGACCGCGCGCAGCTCGTGCTCCTTGCGCAGGTAGCCGACCATCGTGGTCTCGCCCGGCTGCAGCGGCGCCAGGAGGATCACCATCAGCGCGCCATCGGTCGGGTCCGGTGCGGCAGACATCGGCGCCGCCGACGTCTCCACCACCCGCAGCACCGGCTCGAAGATGGGCTCGGCCACCACGACCGCCGGCGGCGGCACCCGGCGCACCACGCGCGGCACCAACTCCGGCGGCATCGCCAGCAGCGGCGCCGGCGCGTCGTCGATCGCCGGCTCGGACAGCGGCAAGTCATCCGCCGCCGGCAATACGATTGCCTGCCAGCTGCGAACGCGGCCGCCAGGCGCAACAGCACGCCGCTCCGGGGCGGCAAAGATGGACGGTGCTCCCATGATGGAGCCCCGTATCGACCAGGCCGCGCGGCGGTTGCGTGCGCCGATCCCGGCCGGCGTAACCGCCCGTCAGGCCACGGAAAACACGAACAGCGCGGCGATCTTCGTCACCGTGCCGTCAAGATTACGAGCCCGGAGGGCCCAGAGAGCCGTTACTCGGCCGCTTGCTTCTTGGCCACGACGGTCTCGCCGCCGTAGGTGCCACACGCCATGCAGATCCGATGCGGGACGCGCGGTGCGCCGCAGCTCTTGCAAGCCTGGACCGTAGGGCGGTTCTCGCCAGACTTCTTGCTCCACGCGGAGCGCTGGTGACGAGTAAGGGAGGGGCCGCGACGTCGCTTTTGCAGTGCCATGTCAAAACCTCGAAGGGAGCCGTTTGTGCCAGTTCACGAGGGCAATTTCAAGCCCTTGAGGGGCGCCAACCGCGGATCGATCGGCGCTTCGCATTTGCAGGTACCTGAATTCAGGTCGATGCCGCACTGACCGCACAAGCCTTTGCAGTCTTCGCGGCACAGCGGGGCGTAGGGAATCGCGAGGACCAGCTCCTCGCGGAAGAGCGGCTCGAGGTCGACGCGCTCGCCGTCGAACGGAAAGACGTCCAGGTCATCGGCGCCGACCTCGGCGCCCTCCCCGTCGTCCTCGCCGGCCTTGTCGTTCTCGTCGGGCGGCATCTTGCCGGCGGGCATGAACGTCACCTGGAGCTTGTCGTCGATGTCCAGGCGGACCGGATCGACGCAGCGGCTGCACGCCACCGTCACGAAGCCCTTGAAGGTGCCCGTGGCATGGATGTTCTCGCCCTCGTCGTAGAAATCGAGATCGGCCACGCCGCCGCCCGCCTGGGGGTCGCCGTCCGGCGCGCCCAGCGCGTCGCGCATCGGGAGGCCCGCGAGCCACTCGGACGCGAGCGGGCCGCTGATCTCGAAGTGCCGGTGGACCGGAACGTCGCGAACGAGCACCTGGTACGCGGTGACGGGCTTGGCCATGAAGCGCGGCAGTATAGGAAGGCGATCAGGTGTGTCAAGGTGCGCCCGGTCTGGCAGGATGGCCGCGTGCCTCGCCTCGCGCGCGCCCTCGTCTTCGGCCTGATCCTCGCGTCGTGCCTCGCCGCATGTGGCGGCGGGGACGCGTCGGGCCCCATCCAGTTCGCGCCCATGGGCGCCCTCTCCGGGGCGGCCGGCAAGGGTAGCTGGCGCTTCGGCATCGCGACCGCCGCGACCCAGATCGAGGACATGGACACGGCGACCGACTGGTACACGTGGACCGCGCCGACGGCGATGGGTGGCCTCGGCAAGGGCACGTTCGTCGGGAACGCCACCGATGGCTTCACGAAGGACCTCGACGACGTGCAGCTCCTCGCGGGCCTCCACGTCGAAAGCTACCGCTTCTCGATCGAGTGGGCGCGGATCGAGCCCGTGCGCGGCCAGATCGACGAGGCCGCCATCGCCCACTACCGGGCCGAGCTCGAGGCCCTCCACGCCGCCGGCATCCGCCCGCTCGTCACGCTCCACCACTTCTCGAACCCGACGTGGGTCGGTGACCCGCGCGCCATCCCGTGCGCCGACGCGCCGAGCGACACGAACCTGTGCGGCTTCGCCGACCCCGCCGGCGCCCCGCTCATCATCGACGCCGTGGCCAAGCACGCCGGCCTCATGGCGGCGCGGTTCGGCGATCTCGTCGACGACTGGGGCACGGTCAACGAGCCCATCAACTACCTGCTCGCGAGCTACGGCATCGGCTACTTCCCGCCGGGCCTCGTCACGATCTCGAACATCCCGAAGTTCATCGCCGTGATCCGCACGTACATCTCGATGCACGCCGCGATGTACGCCGCGATCAAGGCGAACGACACCATCGACGCCGACGGCGATGGCATCGCCGCATCCGTCGGCCTGTCGATCTCGGTCGTCGACTGGGAGCCCTCGCGGTTCCACGCGCCGTCGACGAACCCCGACAACCTCGCCGCGCGCGACCGCATGGTCTACCTGTTCCACTACCTGTTCATCGACAGCATCACGAACGGGATGTTCGACTCCGACTTCGACGGCACGCCCGACGAGGCTCACCCCGAGTGGGCGAACACGCTCGACTGGCTCGGCCTCCAGTACTACGAGCGCGCCGGCGTCTCGGGCCTCAACCCGCTGATCGGCGCGCCGGTGAACATCTCGCCGTGCCTCGCCGGCTTCGACAGCGGCCAGTGCTTGCCAGCGCCCGATCCGACGTACTGCGTCCCGCGCATGGGCTACGAGGGGTACACGGACGGCATCCACGACATCCTCGTCGCCGTCGCGGCGCGGTACCCGACGCTGCCACTCGTCGTCACCGAGGCGGGCATCGCCACGGACGTCGGCAAGCGGCGTGCCGAGAACATCGTGCGCGTCCTCGAGGCCGTGACCCGCGCGCGCGACGAGGGCGTCGACGTCCGCGGCTACTACCACTGGAGCCTCACCGATAACTTCGAGTGGGCCGAGGGCTTCGGCCCGCACTTCGGTCTGTTCTCCGTCGACTACAGCACGTACGCGCGAACCGCGACGGAGGGGGCCGACGTCCTCGGGACCATCGCCCAGGCGCGCGAGATCACGGCCGAGCAGCGCGCCACCTACGGCGGCACCGGGCCGATGACGGTCGAGCCCGGGTTCTCCGTCGACCCGTTATGCAGCAAGGTCGCCGCGACCCCGTGATATCAGACCCGCAGATGCGTCGGCCTTGGCCTCTCGGTGCGAGCGTGCTCGTCTCGACCCTGCATGTCGCGTGCAGCTTCGCGCCGTCCGGCGCCGGCGTGGACGCGGGGAGCGGCAGTGCGCACCCGGACGCGGCGATCATCGATGGCTCGCCCGACGTCGACACCGACGGCGACGGTCGGAACGACAGCGTCGACAACTGCCCCACGGTGGCGAACCCCGACCAGCACGACGAGGACGGCGACCACGTCGGCGACGCGTGTGACCTCTGCCCGCAAGTCGGACCGAACGGCAGCGATACCGACAGCGATCTCGTGCCGGACGCGTGCGATCCGCACTATGCGACCGTCGGTGACACCACCGGCGCGTTCGATCCGTTCCTCACCGGCAGCAATGGCCTGCCGGTAGGCTGGGTCCCGCTGTTCAACTCCGGGTCCGCCTGGAGCATGGGCGGCGACAGCGTCGACCTCACCATCGGCAACACGCTCGCCGTGGCCCAGTTCGAGACGAGCAAGCCCACCCACACCATCGACACGAGCCTCCGGATCGACACGGTCGGCACCAACGGCAGCGTCAGGTTCGCCGAGGTCATGGCGAACGAAGACTCGGCCGACCACGAGTACTTCCTGTGCGGGCTCGAGCTCGACCAGGGTTCCCAGCCAAACGTCGCGCTGTACGTCAAGCCGAACAACCAGGCGCTCCGACTCCTGCAGCAGGTCACGATCCCGCCGCCCCACGCGACGGACGTCTACCGCATCGTGCTCGTCATCGACGCGCTCGGGCAGACGTGTCGCGTGACGCCGTCGGATGGAAGCGCCGTGATCACGCTCACGTCGCCGACCGGACAGCCAGCGGTCACCACCGGCGCCGAGCACGTCGGGTTCCGCGGCCAGAACGTCACGGCGCACTTCAACTACGTCGAGATCTACAAGCCGTAGCGCGGCCGCTCAGCGGTGCATCGCGGCGGCCAGCGCGCGCACGAGCTCGGCGACCCGCGCCGGGGCGCCGGCCGCATCGCCGGCGGCGACGCGCTCGACCAGCGCCGAGCCCACCACGACGCCGTCCGCGGTCGCCGCCGTGCGCGCCGCGTCGGCCGGCG
>JANXOM010000133.1 GCA_025353585.1 Deltaproteobacteria bacterium | reverse complement strand
CGGGCACGCGCCGCCGCCGAGCGAGGCCGATCTCGCCGTCCGCCTCGACCGCGCCGAGGACGCCGGCAACCGCGAGGCCGTCGTCGACCTCGCGCACCAGCTCTGGCGCGCCGAGCCCGGCCACGCCGCCGCGTTCCGCGTGCTCGCGGCCGTCCACCGCACGTCCGGCGATCTCGCCGCGCTGACCGACCTCACCTCGGCGCACGTCAGCCACAGCGGCAACCCCGACGAGCGCGCCACGGCGTGGCTCGAGGTCGCCCGCCTCGCGGAGGAGCTCGGCGCGCAGGACCAGGCCGCGCGCGCGTACGACCACGCGCTCATCGAAGCGCCCGGCCACGTCGGTGCCCTCGACGCGCGCGGCGCTCTCGCCTTCAACCTCGGCGACTTCGCGACGGCTGACCTCATCTATCGCGACCTCGGCCCCGGCGAGAGCGTCCTGGGCGACGACGAGCTCGCGCTCCGCCGCTCCATCGTCGCCGAGCAGCTCGGCCGCGACGACGAGGCCCTCGTCCACGCGACCACCGCCGCCGCTGCCGCACCGGGCCGACGAGACGTGCTGATGAGGCTGCAAGAGCTCGCGACGCGCACCGGCGAGCACCAGGTCGCGCTCGAGGCCGCGCGCACCGTGCTCGACCTCGTCCCCCTCGATGACGACGAGGCGCAGCTCTCCACCTCGTTCGAGCTCGTCGACCTCCTGCGCGTGACCGGCGACCTCGACGGCGCCGCCGCCCAGCTCGAGCGCGTCATCCGCGACCACCCCCAGCACGCGAGCGCGCTCGAGACGCTCGCGGACATCCACATGGAGCGGGGCGACTGGCCCGCCGCCACGCGCTTCCTCTACCAGCTCGTGCCGCTCGCGCCGTCTCCCGGCGAGCGCGCCGACCGTCTGTACCGGCTCGGCGAGGCCGTGCTGGTCCACCTCGGCGACGTCGATCGCGCCGACGATGTCTTCCTGCGCGCGTCGGACCTCGACCCCGGCCACGTCCCCACGCTCCGCCGCCTCCTCGACGTCTACTGGCGTGCCGATGACCCGGCCGCGCTGGTCGAGGTCGCGAGCGAGCTGAGCTCCGCGGGGGCGCTCGCCGACGAGCCCGTCCAGCACCACGCCCTCGCCCACGCGATGGTCGCGGCCGCGCTCCTCGGCGACGCCCGCCTGGCGAGCGCCCTCGCGAAGGCCCTCGGCCCCGCCGCGCCCGCCTCGCTCGCCGCCGCCCTCGGCGAGCTCGCGAATCGCACCGGCCGCCTCACCCTGGGGAGCTCGGCCACCGCCGTCGCCGAGCTCGGGCGGCGCGGGATGGTGGACCTCGTCGCGCTCCGGGCGGCCGCCGCCGGCACGCAGGTCGCCATGGCCCTCGCCTGAACAGAATCGAGCCGCCCGGACGCCAGGACGCCCGGCCCCGCACGTCTCTCCTGACGTCATGGCGCCCTGGCGTGACCTGGCGCCGGCGCCCCGGCGGTTCATTTCATCCCGGCCCGTTGACGGTACTGTAACGGTGGTTACGTTCTCGCCAACATGAAGCTCGACCAGCTGACCGTCAAAGCTCGCGAGGCGCTCGCCGCGGCGAGGGACGTCGCGATCGACCGCCACCACGCCGAATACTCCCCCGAGCACCTGCTCGTCGCCCTCCTCCAGCAGGAAGGCGGCGTCGTGCCGCGCATCCTCGGCAAGCTCGGCGCGGACGCCCGCGTCGTCGGCGCCGACCTCGACACGGCCCTCGACCGCCTCCCGAAGGCCCGCGGCGCCGCGCTCGATGTCGACGCGTCGCGCGCGTTCAAGGACGTCTGGCAGGACGCCGGCAAGCAAGCCGAGAAGATGAAGGACGAGTACATCTCGACCGAGCACTTCTTGCTCGCGCTCGCCGCGCTGCACTCACCGGCGGGCGAGGCGCTGACCAACGCCGGCGCCACCGAGGACGCGATCCTCGAGGCGCTGCAGGCCGTGCGCGGCAACCAGCGCGTCATCGATCAGGATCCCGAGGCGAAGTACGAGGCGCTCACGCGCTACACGCGCGACCTCACGCAGCTCGCCCAGCAGGGCAAGCTCGATCCCGTCATCGGTCGCGACGAGGAGATCCGCCGCACCATCCAGATCCTCTCGCGCCGCACGAAGAACAACCCCGTGCTCGTCGGCGAGGCCGGCGTCGGCAAGACCGCCGTCGTCGAGGGCATCGCCCAGCGCATCGCGTCGGGCGACGTCCCCGAGTCCCTGCGCGGCAAGACGATCGCGTCGCTGGATCTCGGCGCGCTGATCGCGGGCGCGAAGTTCCGCGGCGAGTTCGAGGAGCGCTTGAAGGCGGTCCTCAAGGCCGTGGCCGACGCCGACGGCGAGGTCATCATGTTCATCGACGAGCTGCACACGCTCGTCGGCGCCGGCGCCGCCGAAGGCGCGACGGACGCGGCGAACTTGCTCAAGCCCGCCCTCGCGCGCGGCGAGCTCCGCTGCATCGGCGCGACGACGCTCGACGAGTACCGCAAGCACATCGAGAAGGACAAGGCGCTCGAGCGCCGCTTCCAGCCCGTGATGATCGAGGAGCCCACCCTCGACGACACGATCGCGATCCTGCGCGGTCTCAAGAGCAAGTACGAGGTCCACCACGGCATCCGCATCCGCGACGCGGCGCTGATCGCGGCGGCGCGCCTCTCGCACCGCTACATCCCCGCGCGCCAGCTGCCCGACAAGGCGATCGACCTCGTCGACGAGGCGGCGTCACGTCTCAAGATGGAGATCGAGTCCACCCCGACGCCGATCGACAACCTCGAGCGCCGCGTGATGACCCTCGAGGTCGAGCGCGCCGCCCTCGAGCGCGAGGACGACAAGCGCGCGCAGCGCCGGCTGCCCGAGGTCGTGCGCGAGATCGCCGAGCTCAAGGAGCAGGCGTCCGCGATGAAGGCGCAGTGGCAGCGCGAGCGCGAGCTCATCGGGAACCTGCGGTCCAAGAAGGAGAGGCTGGACGCCCTCAAGACCGAGGCCGACAAGCTGCAGCGCTCCGGCGACTACGCCCGCGCGTCCGAGGTCCGCTTCGGCTCGATCCCGCAGCTCGAGAAGGACATCGCCACGGACACGAGCCTCGTGGAGGCCCTGCGCCTGCGCGGCGGCTTCCTGCGCGAGGAGGTCACCGAGGACGACATCGCCGGCGTCGTGGCGAAGTGGACCGGCATCCCGGTCGAGAAGATGATCGAGGGCGAGTCCGAGCGCTTGAACCAGATGGAGAACCGGCTGCGCGGCCGCGTGATCGGCCAGGACACCGCCGTCGCCGCGGTGGCCGCCGCCGTGCGCCGCGCGCGCGCCGGGCTCAAGGACCCGAACCGCCCGATCGGCAGCTTCCTGTTCCTGGGGCCCACCGGCGTCGGCAAGACCGAGCTCGCCCGCGCGCTCGCCGAGTTCCTGTTCGACGACGAGCAGGCGATGATCCGCATCGACATGTCGGAGTACCAGGAGAAGCACAGCGTCAGCCGGCTCGTCGGCGCGCCGCCGGGCTACGTCGGCTACGACCAGGGCGGCCAGCTCACCGAGGCCGTCCGCCGCCACCCCTACTCCGTCATCCTCATGGACGAGATGGAGAAGGCGCACGCGGACGTGTGGTCGATCCTCCTCCAGGTGCTCGACGACGGGCGCCTGACCGACGGTCAGGGCCGGACGGTCGACTTCCGCAACACCGTCGTCATCATGACGTCCAACGTGGGTGGCCGGCACCTCCTCGCCCTCACCGCGCACAACCGCGCCGAGGTCGAGCAGGCCGCGATGGGCGAGCTGCGCTCGACGTTCCGGCCCGAGTTCCTCAACCGGATCGACGAGGTGATCTTCTTCGAGCCGCTGCGCGAAGCGGAGCTCGCCCAGATCGTCAAGATCCAGGTCACGCGGTTCGACAAGCTGCTCGCCGAACGCCACCTGACGCTGCACCTGTCTGATGAGGTAGTCGCGCGCGTGGCCGAAGCTGGCTACGATCCGGTCTACGGCGCGCGGCCGCTCAAGCGCGCCCTCCAGAAGCTCGTGATCGATCCGCTCGCCACCCACCTGCTCGCGGGCGACTTCCAGCCCGGCGATCACCTCGAGGCCGAGATCGACGCGACCGGGGACGGGATCGCCTTCACCGCGAACACCTCCGTGACCGCGCGCAGGCCCGCGCTGGCCAAGGCCTGAGCGAGAATAGCCCTCCATGCCGCCGTCCATCGACTTCGACCCGAACGTCGACTTCTACAAGGCGCTCGGCGTCGACTCGAAGGCCACCGCCGACGAGATCAAGAAGTCATACCGCAAGCTCGCGAAGCAGTTTCACCCGGACTCGACGGGCGGCGACAAGGCGAAGGAGTCGCGCTTCAAGGACGTGTCGAACGCGTACGACGTGCTCGGCGACACGAAGAAGCGCGACCTCTACGACCAGATCCGGGCCGGCGGCATGCGCCAGAGCGGCGGCGGCGGCTTCCCACCCGGCAGCATGGGCGGCATGTATTCGTCGGGCGGGGGTGGACCCAACGTGTTCGATCTCAACGACCTGTTCGGCCAGTTCTTCGCCGGGGGCTCGGCCGGAGCCGCCGACGCGCGCTCCCGGATGGGCGCGGACGGTCGGCGCGGCCAGGCCGCAGGCCCCGGTGGCCGGCGCCGACGCGCCGAGGAGGAGCCGGAGGTCGAGAGGCAGGTGAAGGCGGCGGACGGCAGCGTCCTGCGCGTGTCGGGAGCGGACCTTCACAGCGACGTTCGCATCGCCTGGGACCGCGCGATCCTCGGGACGGTCGCGACCGTCGCGACCGTGGACGGTAAGTCCGAGGTGAAGGTCCCGCCCGGGACGTCCAGCGGTCGGCGCCTGCGCCTGCGCGGCAAGGGCGTGGCCGATCGGAGCGGGCGCGTCGGCGATCACTATGTCACGGTGCAGATCGATGTCCCTGGTGGAGACCTCGACGACGACGCGCGCAAGCAGGTCGTCCAGCTCGCGCAGCGTCTGCGCAAGCGAGGTCAGGGCGAGTGAGTCTCGATGTAAGAAGTGCGCTAAGCTTCGGAAAGAAGGGCCTTAGATGACAAGACACACCGAGACCGCCGGCCAGTACCCCGTCATCCCGTTGCGTACGGAAGTCCAGCTGCCCGGCCACGTCGGGCCGCTCGAGATCGGCCGCGAGGCATCGGTGCGCGCGATCGAGGCCGCGACTCGCGATGACAATCTGATCGTCATCATCCCGCAGCGCAACCCGGCCGTCCGCGACCCGGGGCAAAAGGATCTCCACGAGGTCGGCGTGCGCGCCGAGATCGTCCAGGTCGTGAAGCACTCACCCGGCCGCTTCACTTGCGTGATGCGGTTCCACGAGCGCGTGCACATCGATGCCCTCGTCGCGACCGAGCCGTTCCTAGTCGCGGCGGTCTCGCCGCTGGCGCCCGTGACCACGGCCACGCCCGAGGCGGTGCTCGCCACCACGAACAAGGTCCGCGACTACCTCCTCGCCGTCGTCACCGACGCGCAGGCCAAGGAGGGCTCGTCGTCGAAGGAGAGCTCGAAGGACAGCTCCTCGAAGGATCCGAAGAGCGAGCTCTCGCGCATCCAGGTCCAGGCGATCGTCGATCCCGACAAGCTCGTCGATGCGGCCGCGCCGTACCTGGAGCTCGAGCGCGATGACCTGACCGCGCTCCTCGTCGAGGCCGACACGATGAAGCGCCTCGAGCGCATCATCCCGTCGCTCGAGCGCCAGGCCACCGTGCTCCGCTTGAAGGCGGACATCGGCGCCGAGCTCGAGGGCGAGTCTTCGCGCACGCACCGGGAGCGCGTGCTGCGCGACCGCATGCGCCAGATCCAGGAGGAGCTCGGCGAGCAGGACGACAATGCAGAGGTCGACGACCTGCGCAAGAAGATCGAAGACAGCAAGATGGGCGACGACGTGCGCGCGGTGGCCAAGAAGCAGCTCTCGCGCATGAGCCAGATGGCCTCGTCCTCGCCCGAGTACAACATCGCGCGGACGTACGTCGAGAACCTGCTCGAGATCCCGTGGAACGTCACGACCGAGGACCGCCTCGACGTGTCGGCCGCGCGCGGCATCCTCGAGGCCGAGCACTCGGGCCTCGAGAAGGTGAAGCGCCGCATCCTCGAGTTCCTCGCGGTGCGCAAGCTCGCGCCGCAGAAGCACGGCCCGATCCTCCTGCTCGTCGGCCCGCCCGGCGTCGGCAAGACCTCGCTTGGCAAGTCGATCGCGAGCTCGCTCGGCCGCAAGTACGTCCGCATCTCGCTCGGCGGCGTGCGCGACGAGGCCGAGATCCGCGGCCACCGCCGCACGTACATCGGCGCCCTCCCCGGCCGCATCGTCTCGGGCCTCAAGAAGGCCGGCACGATGAACCCGGTGTTCGTGCTCGACGAGATCGACAAGCTCGCCGCCGACATGCGCGGCGATCCGGCGGCCGCGATGCTCGAGGTCCTCGACCCCGAGCAGAACAAGGACTTCGTCGATCACTACGTCGAGGTGCCGGTCGATCTGTCGAAGGTGATGTTCATCTGCACGGCGAACCAGCTCGACACGATCAGCCAGCCGCTCCTCGACCGCATGGAGGTCGTCGAGCTGTCCGGCTACACCACGCACGAGAAGATGGCGATCGCGAAGAACCACCTCCTGCCGAAGCAGCTCGGCGAGCACGGCATCGGCAAGGATCAGCTCACGATCGACGACGAGGCCCTCGAGGAGGTCATCCACAGCTACACGCGCGAGGCCGGCGTCCGCAACCTCGAGCGCGAGCTCGCGGCGGTGTGTCGCAGCGTCGCCGTCCGCGTCGCCGAGGGCAGCGGTAACATCGAGATCCACAAGCCGCAGCTCGTCGACCTGCTCGGCCCGCCCCGCCACGTCTCCGACATGGCCGAGCGCAAGCCCGAGGTCGGCGTCGTCACCGGCCTCGCCTGGACGCCGGTCGGCGGCGACATCATGTTCATCGAGTGCCGCATCTATCCCGGCAAGGGCGAGGTTCGCCTGACCGGTCAGATGGGCGACGTGATGAAGGAGAGCGCCACGGCGGCGGTGTCGTGGGTACGCGCCAACGCGACGCGCCTCGGCATCGATCACGACAAGATCGCCAACAGCGACCTCCACATCCACCTGCCGCAGGGCGCGATCAAGAAGGACGGCCCGTCCGCGGGCGTCGCCCTCACCTGCGCCGTCGTCTCGGTGTTCACGCGGCGGCCGATCCGCAACGACGTCGCGATCACCGGCGAGATCGACCTGCGCGGCCACGCGCTGCCGGTCGGCGGCATCAAGGAGAAGGTCCTCGCGGCGCACCGCGCGGGCATCAAGATGGTGTTCCTGCCGGCACGCAACGAGAAGGACACCCTCGACATCCCCGAGGAGATCCGCCAGCAGCTCGACTTCCGCTACATGACGAAGATCGACGACGCGCTGGCCGTGGCCCTCGGCGACGCGCCGTCCACGCCGGATCCCGAGCCGGCGATCCCGCCGCCGACCGCGCCATCGAGCCGCGGCTCCGTCGGCGAGCGCCTGCCTAGTTGACCGTTCCGAGATCCACCATCGCGTTGTCGTTCTGGATCATGAACGGACGATCCTCGACGGTGACCACGCCGCGGCTGTAGCGGATGACCTGCACGCTGCCGAGGC
>JANXOM010000098.1 GCA_025353585.1 Deltaproteobacteria bacterium | reverse complement strand
GACCTGGCGCTCCAGGCGGTCGATCCGTGCCTCGCTCGAACTCACCCATTGTTTTGATCACGCCCGCCGTCCGGATGCGATCCTCGTCGATCCATTTCACGCAGCGGGGAGATCCGGACTCCACCCCGTGAACGCGTACACTCGAATGGCGGATTCCCCGGTCACCGCTGGCGCTGTGCTCGTGCCAGCGACTGGCGCGGTGGTGCTCGTCGCTCCAGCACCCCCATCAGCGCGAGTGCCATCAAGTACCAAGCTCTTCCCGCCGGGTATGGCCGAGGCGTTGTCTTGCGCCTCGACCGCAACGAAGTCGCCAGAGTTTCCGCCACCGCCGCGGACCAGCAGGCGACCGGCGATGTCGAGCGCTACGGTCGGGGCTTCAAGGAGGATCCCTCCGCCACCACCACCACCGCCATAGGTCGTCCCGCCAAAGCCATTAACGAGAGTTGTAGGCAACCCATCGGCCGCGATGGACGCGTTGACGTGAATGCTTGTCAGGCTGAAGAGTTGGATCGCGCCACCGCCATGTCCGGTTAACAGAACTGGTCCGGCAACACTGCCTGACACCCCGGCTGGACAGCCACCCCGCAAGGGCGTGAGCGCATCTGTCCCCGACGCCGTGCCGTGCACGCCTCCAACCAGGACGTTGGGAACGCTCCCGCCGTTTGCTCCGTCGGTTGCGTGTGCTCCGCCGCCAGCACCTGCCAGATAGTTGATGCTCCCCTGAATCTTGGATGGGCCCGCGGCGCCTACGCACCCCCCGATATTCACGGCTCCGCTAGCGACCAAGACCCTGCCCTGAACTTCCAGATCAGAGGTCGCCAGGAATGCAGCGGCTGGCCCTACCCCTCCGTTTGACTCAGCCGCACTCGAAGCCGAATTAATCGTAAGTTCTCCGAGCGTGATCTTCTTGCCAACGAACACCGTGATCGGCGCGCCGCCCGCGGGGGCCGGCACATTCGACGAAGGGATTACGATCGCGTCCGCGGCACTGCCGCCGGTTGGGGTGAATTTACTCGTGACCAGATCCAAGGTTCCGCCGGCGAGCGTCAGGTCCACGGGAGACGTCGCCGTGTCGAGGAACGGCTCCAGGTTGTTCGACGGGACCGCGTGCTTGCAGCGAACCCCCGCGGCGCTCGTGCAGCCGAGCGCGCACGTGCTCGCCGTCGTCGTGTGCCCATCCGCGTTGCACGTCGTGAGCGTGTCGCCGGCGCAGGCCAGCGCGGCGCCCGCGGTGCAGCCGCCCGGCGGTGCGTCCAGCGCGACCGCCGCATCGACCGGCGGCTGCGCGATTCAGTCATTGCGCAGCTCGCCGAAGTCGCCGTTGACGTCGCAGAACGGCTTCGCCGGATCGGCGCAATCCGAGCTGCTGGTGCAGAACTCCGGGTTCGGCCGCGTCCCGCAGCCGGCTCCCACGATCAAAAGTGTCAGACACGCCCCGAGCGTTGGTTTCAGCATCCCGCGCGTATCGTACCGACCCCGCGGCGGGTTGCGTGAAAAGTTGCCCGTCGTGCGTCGTGGACAAAGACTCCCGCAGCCAAGAGCACTTGCACATGTCGCCCGGGGAGACGACCTGGCCGCCGAGCAACCTGTCAGCCCGGCGCGCTATGAGATCGCGTGATGTCGACCGTGCGCGGCGAGGCGGGGACCGGCTCGCGTGGGCTCGCGCCCGCGCTGCGGCGGATGTTCGCGAGCCAGAGCCAGGTCCGTGGAGAGCACTATCTCGCCGCCGTGGACGGAACGATCGACGCGATGGGCGGTGTCGTGGGCCGCGTGCAGGGGACGCGGCGCGAGCCCTACGCGGTCCGGCTGATGCCAGCTCTCGACGACCCCGAGAGCCTCCTGGCCGCGTGCTCGTGCCCGGTCGGCGAGGGCGCGTGCAAGCACCTCTGGGCCGTGCTGCGGGTGATCGACGAGCGGAGCGCGTGGCCTGCTCGCCTCGGCGTGCCGACGAAGCTCGAGATCACCGGCTTCGATGATCCGGATCTCGAGCTGATCGCGGAGGACGACGCCGAGCCGCTGCTCGCGGTCCGGGGGCGCGCGTCGGAGTCAGCGACGCTCCGCGAGATCGTGCGCGGTCACCGGCTGACGGCGCCCGCGGCGCCGACGTGGCGCGAGCGGCTGGGCGCGTGGCCGCTCGCCGTGCCGCCGCCCGTCGGGAGCCTCGCTCGGCTCGAATACATCATCGAGGCGCAGCCGCTGCCGGTCGTCGCGCCCGGTCAGCTGCCGCCGCCGTTCCCGGACGAGCGCGCGTGCACGATCCTCGTGGCGACGTCCACGGTCGGGAAGGGCGGCGCGGTCCGGCGCAAGCTCGGGCGCGTCGAGATCGCGCGGCTCGGCCCCGCGGACGCCGAGATCCGCGGCCTCCTGTTTGGCGTCGAGGGGCTGGTCGAGTCGCGGTACGGCGACAGCGCGCGATACTTCAACGCCAGCGCGAGCACGGGCGCGGCGGCGCGCGTCGCCACGGCACGGGTGCCGGACGTCGTGCCCCGCATCGCGGCCACCGGTCGGCTCGGCTGGGTGCCCGTGCGCGCGACGAGCAGGTTCGTGCCGCTCCACTTCGATCCGGGGCCGCCGTGGGCCCTCGAGGTCCGGTTCGCGCCCACGCCCGCCGGGGCGGTTGCCGTGTCGGGCGACCTGGTGCGCGATGACGAGCGGCTCGCGCTGGACGCGCTGACCGCGATCCCCGGGGGCGGGCTCGCGATCGTCGGCGAGCGGCTCCTCCGCGTCGAGGGCGACGGGCTCGCGCGCTGGTGGCGGCTCCTCGCGGGCGGGCTCGACCTGCCCACCGCCGAGGTCCCGGCGCTCCTCGAAGCGACCTGCCGGCACGCCACCGCGCCGCGGCTCCGCCTCGACGAGCTCGGCTGGGAGGTGGTCGACGTGCCGCTCGCGCGCCGCATCGTCATCGAGCAAGAGGGGCGCGCGGGGGGCCGCTTCGAGGCGCACGCCGAGCTGAGCTACGCCGGACAGCTCGTCGGGGGCGGCGGCGGCGCGCTCGTCGAGCCGCACGCGCGGCGCGTGGTGCGGCGACGGCTCGAGGACGAACGCGCGGCCGCGCTCGAGCTCCGCGAGCTCGGCGGTTACGTCGAGCGGCCATGGGCGGTGCCGGGCCCCAGGTTGCGCGAGCTGATCGAGCGCGGGGCCGCGGCGGGCTGGGAGGTCTGGTATGGCAAGAGCGCGCTGCGCGGGACGGCCGTCGTGTCTGCCGACGTCACGAGCGGCATCGACTGGGTCGACGTCCAGCTGACGCTGGCCGACGACGGCGCGACGGCGACCTTCCCCGAGCTCCTCGCCTCGCTGCGCAGCGGCCGGCCAGTCGTCCGGCTCTCGGACGGCACTAGCGCGATGATCCCGAGCTGGCTCGAGGCGCGCGCGGCCGCGTTCGGCAGCGCGCCGCAGGTGGATGGCGCGGTGCGATTCCGCCCCGCCGAGGTCCTGATGGTCGCGGCGCTGCTCGACCGCGTACCCGATGCGCGGGTCGACGCCGGCTTCGCGCGGCTGCGCGATCGGCTGGAGAGCTTCGCCGGCCTCGCGCCCCGCGCCGCGCCACGCGGGTTCAAGGCGAAGCTCCGGGACTACCAGCGCGAAGGCCTTGGCTGGTTGCACTTCCTGCGGGAGCTCGGCCTCGGCGGCTGCCTCGCCGACGACATGGGGCTCGGCAAGACCGTGCAGGTGCTGGCGCTGCTCGCCGGCGTCCGGACGAAGGCCGCGGCGCGCAAGCCGTCGATCGTGGTCGCACCGCGGAGCCTGGTGTTCCACTGGATCGACGAGGCTCGGCGCTTCGCGCCCACCCTGCGCACGCTCGAGTGGCACGGAGCGGCACGCGCCACCCGCGCGAAGGAGCTGGCGACCGCGGACCTGATCGTCACGACCTACGCGACGCTGCGCCAGGACCTCGAGCAATTCAGCAAGCTCGCGTTCGATGTCGTGGTGCTCGACGAGGCCCACGCGATCAAGACCGCGTCGACCCAGGCGGCGAGCGCCGTGCGCGCCCTGCAGGCCGATCATCGGCTCGCCCTGACCGGCACCCCGGTCGAGAATCGCCTCGAGGACCTCGCGTCGATCTTCGACTTCTTGAACCCCGGCCTGCTCGGCCGCCCCGCCGCGCTGCGCGCGATCGCCGCGGCGGACGGCGGTGACCCGCGCGCGACCGAGCTCGGCCAGGCTCGCGTGCTCGGCAAGGTGCTCCGGCCGTTCCTCCTGCGGCGGACCAAGCAGGAGGTCTTGACCGAGCTGCCGGCGAAGACGGAAGAGCTGGTCAGCTGCCGGCTCGAGGGGGTCGAGCGCAAGCGCTACGACGAGCTCCGTCTCCATTACCGGCGCGCCTTGCTGCCGGCCGTCGACCGCGATGGGATCGGCAAGAGCTCGATCATCGTGCTCGAGGCGTTGCTCCGGTTGCGCCAGGCTGCGTTGCATCCGGGGTTGCTCGACCCGCGGCGCGCCGACGACGGAAGCGCCAAGCTCGACGCGCTCGTCGAGCATCTCCACGACGCCATCGCCTCGGGGCATCGCGCGCTCGTGTTCTCGCAGTTCACGACCCTGCTCGGCATCGTGCGCGCGCGGCTCGATCGCGAGCAGATCGCACACGAGTACCTCGACGGCCAGACCGTCGATCGGCGAGGGCGCGTCGCGGCGTTTCAGTCCGGCACGGCCTCCGTGTTCTTGCTCTCGCTCAAGGCCGGCGGCACCGGCCTGAACCTCACCGCGGCCGATCATGTCTTCCTGCTCGATCCGTGGTGGAACCCGGCGGTCGAGGCGCAGGCGATCGACCGGGTCCATCGGATCGGCCAGGCGCGGCCGGTCACCGCCTATCGCCTCGTGGCCGAAGACACCGTCGAGCAAAAGATCCTCGCGCTCCAGGCTCACAAGCGCGCCGTGTTCGACGGCGTGTTCGAGGACAAAGGCGTCGTAGCGCGCCTGACGGCCTCCGACCTGCGCGCGCTGTTGGATTGACAGGGTCAACGGGCCGGCGCGCGCGGAGGGTCGAGCCGATCCCGGTAAGCCGGGCGCCGCGACGTCAGCGTAACGGCGCAGGGGTGGCGGCCGGCGTGTCCCGGATCAGGCCGACATCGAATCGTCTCGCTACCTCGGATAGGGCCGCTCGATTTGCGCGATGTCCGTCTCGAGATCAGGCTGTGACGGCGGCCCACGGACGACGACGCGAAGCTACGAGTCGAAGCCGGCGGTCAGCGAGAGCGTGCGCTGCGCCTTCGTCGGGTCACTCGTCATGAGGCTGGCGCGGTCGTCGGTAGTCGAGCCGGCAGAGGCTGATCGCGCCAAGGGACGCCAAGGCTCGGCGCGCGTCCGCTCGCGGCTCAAAAGTTACAGATAGTTGCGCGATTCCTGCGAATCGCTAGCAACCCGCGCGAGCCCGGGCCGATAGCGCCCCCATGTCCGAACACAGCCCCGAACCCGCGCGGTTCGATCAGGCGTCCTGGGTCGCGGCGAGCCTCGCGATGACGCGGGGCCGCTTGCAGGTCGCGGTCGACCGGCAGACCGAGCCCGCCGCGTGGCCATCCGCGCTGCTCGAAGCGGAGGGACGCGGTCGCGGCCCTGGCTGTCGCGGCCGCCGCGAGCGGGGTCCCGATGCCGATGCTCTGGCTCGGCTCGCGCCTCGGCCTGACTGTCACCGAGCAGCGGGTACTCTGGGTGCTGATCGCGCACGAGCTGTGCTCGCGGTCGCGGTCGCTCCTGCGCGCGCTCATCTGTTGACGGCAGCCTGATTCCGTCGCGTTTTGACGCTCCTGGTCGATCGGCACGTTCGTCGCGGTGTCGAGGAACGTGTCGCCTTCAGCGACAACGGCGACGCACACGCAGATCGCTGGACATCGGCGTCCAGTTCGATTTGATCGGTGGAGTGGTGACCTACGTGGTGGCCGACCCCGA
>JANXOM010000074.1 GCA_025353585.1 Deltaproteobacteria bacterium | reverse complement strand
GAACCGCTGCAGGCACGCCTCGTAGATCGCCCGCTCGGGCGGCAGGCCGTCGCGCTCCTTCTCGATCGCGAAGTCGATCATCAGGATCGCGTTCTTCTTCACGATGCCGATCAGCAGGATCAACCCGACGATCGCGATCAGATTCAGGTCGCTCCCGAACAGCAGCAGCGCGAGCAGCGCGCCCACGCCCGCCGACGGGATCGTCGACAGGATCGTCAGCGGGTGCACGTAGCTCTCGTAGAGCATCCCGAGCACGATGTAGACCGACAGCACCGCGAGCCCGATCAGGACCGGCTCCGTCGCCTTGACCTCCTGGAACGCCTGTGCCGTGCCGCTGAAGGCGCCGTGCACGCTCGCCGGCATCCCGATCTGGGTCATGAGGCCATCGACCGCGTTCTGCGCATCTCCGAGCGCCACGCCCTCCGCGCCGTTGAACGAGATCGTCACCGACGGGAATTGCCCCTGGTGGCTGATCGACAGCGGCACGTGGGATTCGGAGACATGTGCGATCTGCGTCAGTGGCACCTGCAGCCCGGTCGCGGACGTGACGTAGATGTGGTCGAGCGCATCGGGCCCCGCGCCGACGCTCGGGGCCGCCTCGAGCACCACGCGGTACTGGTTGATCTGCGTGAACGACGTCGCGACCTGGCGCTGGCCGAACGCGTCGTAGAGCGTATTGTCGATCGCCGCCGCCGTGATCCCGAAGCGCGCGGCGCTGTCGCGATCGATCGTCACGTCGAGCTGCAGGCCCTCGTTCTGCTGGTCGCTGTTGACGTCCTTGATCTCGGTGAGCTCGTGCAGCGCCGCCTCCGCCTTCGGGGCCCACTCGGCGAGCTCCTCGAGGTTCGAGTCCTCGAGCGTGTACTGGTACTGCGTGCGCGCCATCCGCCCGCCGACCTTCACGTCCTGCACGGACTGCATGAACATCTGGATGCCCTGCACGCGCGCGAGCTTCGGACGCAATCGCGAGATGATCTCGTCCGCCGACGCCGAGCGCTCCGAGAGGTCCTTGAGCGCGATGAACAGCGTGCCGGCGTTGCCCGTCGACGCGCCAAAGCCGCCCACGTTCGACACCACGTGGTCGACGTCGGGGTCCTGCTTCACGATCGCGTTGATCCGCTCCTGCCGCTCCTTCATCGCGGGGTAGGAGATGTCCTGCGGGCCGCGCGTGCTGCCGAGCAACATGCCGGTGTCCTGCTGCGGGAAGAGACCGAACGGGATCTGCAGGATCAGGATCACCGTCAAGACGATCGTGCCGAGCGTGATGAGGCCGACCGTGCCGCGGTGGTCGAGCACGAACGCGAGCGCGCGGCCGTAGCCGTTCGTCAGGCCATCGAGCGCGCGCTCCACGCCGCGGCTGAGCCGGCCCGGCTGCTTCGTGGCCTTCTCGAGGAGCCGTGAGCACATCATCGGGGTCAGCGTCAGCGAGATGATCGCGGACAGCGAGATCGAGATGGCGAGCGTGACGGCGAACTCGCGGAACAGGCGGCCCACGGAGCCGCCCATGAACAGCAGCGGGATGAACACCGCGAGCAAGGACGCCGTGATGCTGACGATCGTGAAGCCGATCTGGCGCGCGCCCGCGAGCGCGGCCTCGCGCGGCGAGGCCCCGTCCTCGATGTGCCGCGTCACGTTCTCGGTGACGACGATCGCATCGTCCACCACGAAGCCCGTGGCGATCGTGAGCGCCATGAGCGACAGGTTGTCGAGCGAGAACCCGAGGATGTACATGACGCCGAAGGTCGCCACGAGCGAGAGCGGCACCACGACGCTCGGGATCGCGGTCGCCCGCAGCGAGCGCAAGAACACGAAGACAACCGCCACGACGAGCAGGATCGAGATGACCAGCGTCTTCTCGACGTCGTGAACCGATGCGCGGATCGTGCCCGCGCGGTCGACCGCGATCTCCATCGAGATGGCCGGCGAGATCGCCGACGCGAGCTCGGGCATGAGGCCCTTGATGCGCTCGATGACGTCGAGGATGTTCGCCCCCGGCTGGCGGCGGATGATCACCATGACCGTCCGCTCGCCGTCGTACCAACCAGCGACGCGCCGGTTCTCGACGTCGTCGGTGACGTCCGCGATCTGGCCGAGATAGATCGCGCCGTTACCGAGCCCGCCGGCCGGCAGCGGGGCGGCCGTGGAGCGCGCCGAGCTCGCGGCGATGGCGGCCAGGGGCGTGACGGCCGTCGTCACGGTCGTGAGGATGCCGCCGGTGCCCGTGCTCCCGAGGGTCGGATCGATGAGCGCGGTCGAGCCGAGCAGCACGAGGGAGTCGCTCCCGCCGGTGGGCGCGATGGTGTCGGTCGGGGTTGCCCACTTGACCACGATCTTCTTCCAGGCCGCGGCGCCGACGAGCTGGTCGTCCGTGCCGATCGCTCGCCAGACGTCCTTGCCGATCCCGCCCTTCGGCTGGTTCGCCGTGGCGTTCGCCATCGCGTTGCGCACGTCCTCGAGGCCGATGCCCAGGCCGGCAAGCGTCAGCGGATCGATCTGCACGCGTACGGCAGGCTGGACGCCACCACCGACGCCGACCTGCCCCACGCCGGGCACCTGCGCGATCTTCTGCGCGAGGACGGTGTTCGCCGCCTCGAAGACTTGCTGCAACGGCAGCGTCTTGCTCCGCAACGAGATGATGAGGATCGGCGAGTCGGACGGGTTCACCTTGCGGAGCGTGGGGCGCGTCGGGAGGTTCGCCGGCAGGTCGCCGCCGGCCGCGTTGATGGCGGCCTGGACGTCGCGCGCCGCGGACTCCTGGTTGCGGTCGAGGTCGAACTGCACGGTGATGCTCGTCGTACCGAGCGCGCTCTGCGACGTCATCTCGGTGACGCCGGCGATGCGGCCGAACCGGCGCTCGAGCGGCATCGCGATCGCGGTGGCCATCGTGGTCGGGGACGCGCCGGGGAGCGCGGCGTTGATGGAGATGGTCGGGTTGTCCACGTTCGGCAGCGGGGCCACGGGCAGCTGCGTGAACGCGGCCGCGCCCGCGAGGAGCAGCGCGGCGGCGAGGAGCGACGTGGCGACCGGCCGCCGGATGAACGGCGCGGAGATGTTCACGCCGGCCCCGGTGGCGGCGGCGGCTTCCGCTTGCCGTGCTGCGAGCCACCGCCGAGCTTGCTCGCGACCTTCTCCATGAACAGATAGATGACAGGCGTCGTGTACAGCGTCAGCACCTGCGAGACGAGCAAGCCGCCGACGATCGTGATGCCGAGCGGCCGCCGCAGCTCCGCGCCGCTACCGGAGCCGAGCGCGAGCGGCAGACCGCCGAGCAGCGCCGCCATCGTGGTCATCATGATCGGGCGGAAGCGCAGCTTGCACGCCTCGAAGATCGCCTCCTTCGGCGACTTGCCGTGGTCGCGCTCCGCCTCGAGGGCGAAGTCGATCATCATGATCGCGTTCTTCTTCACGATGCCGATGAGGAGGACGATGCCGATCAGCGAGATGACATCGAACGGCTTGCCGGTGATGTTGAGCGCGAGGATGGCGCCGACGCCGGCGGACGGCAGCGTCGACAGGATCGTGATCGGGTGGATGTAGCTCTCGTAGAGCACGCCGAGCACGATGTAGACGGTGACGAGCGCGGCGAGGATGAGCAGCGGCTCGCTCGCGAGCGACTCCTGGAACGCGGCGGCGGCGCCCTGGAACTCGCCGCGCATCGTCGGCGGCGGGTTCAGCTCCGCGACCGCCGCGGCGATGGCGTCGGTCGCCTCGCCGAGCGAGCTGCCGTCCGCGACGTCGAACGAGAACGTGACGGACGGGAACTGGCCCTCGTGGTCGATCGCGAGCGCGGCCGTGCGCGTCTCGAACGTCGCGATGGCGGCGAGGGGCACCGGCGAGCCGTTCGAGGCGCGGACGTAGATGCGCTCGAGGGAGTCCATGGTCTCGCGGTCCTCGGGTCGGATCTCGAGGATGATCCGGTACTGGTTGAGCTGCGTGAACGTCGTGGAGACGATGCGCTGACCGAACGCGTCGTAGAGCGTGTCGTCGAGCACGGCGGCGGTGATGCCGAGCCGCGAGGCCGTGTCGCGATCGACGACCAGGTGCAACTCGAGGCCGGCGTTCTGCTGATCCGAAGCGACGCCGCGCACCTCGGGCAGCCTCTTCATCGCCGCGACGAGGCGCGGCGCCCACTCGCCGAGCTCCTTCGGATCGGGGCTCGAGTCCTCGACCGTGTACTGATATGGCGAGCGCGCGATCCGCGCGTCGACGGTGAGGTCCTGCACCGGTTGCAAGTAAATGGTGAGCCCCTCTACCTCGGCGAGCTTCGGCGCGAGCCGCCCCATGATGGCGGTGACGTCGGCGTCGCGGTGCTCGCGCGAGACGAGCTGGATCGAGAACCGGCCGTTGTTCGTCGTGGCGTTCGTGCCGTCGGCGCCGATGAACGACGAGACCGCCGAGACATCGGGGTCTTGCACGAGGATCGCGGCCGCGCGCTGCTGGAGCTCGAGCATCTTCGTGAACGACACGTCGGGCGAGGCCTCGCTGACGCCGAGGATCGTGCCGGTGTCCTCCACGGGGAAGAACCCCTTCGGCACGTGGATCGCGAGGACCACCGTGACAGCGACGGTGGCGAGCGTGACGAGCAACGTCAGCGTCTGATGCTCGAGGACGACCTTCAGCGTGCGCGTGTAGAAGTTGGTGGCGGACGTGAAGCCGCGGTCGAACGTGCGCGCGGCCCAGCTGCGATCCTCTTCGGAGTGCTCCTCGAGGATCCACGCCGACATCATCGCCGTGAGCGTCAGCGAGAGCAGCGCGGACAGGCAGATCGCGATGGCGAGCGTGACGGCGAACTCGCGGAACAGGCGGCCGACGAGCCCGCCCATGAACAGCAGCGGGATGAGCACGGCGACGAGGGAGACGGTGAGCGAGACGATCGTGAAGCCGATCTGCTTCGCGCCCTTGAGCGCGGCGATGAACGGCTTCTCGCCCTCCTCGATGTAGCGCGACACGTTCTCCACCATGACGATCGCGTCGTCGACGACGAAGCCCGTCGAGATCGTCAGCGCCATCAGGGACAGGTTGTTGAGCGAGAAGCCCCACAGCTTCATCACGCCGAACGTGCCGATGAGCGACAGCGGCACCGCCACGCCGGGGATGATCGTGGCGCGCCCGCTGCCGAGGAACAGATAGATCACGCCGATGACGAGGAGGATCGTGAGGACGAGCGTGAACTTCACGTCGTCGACCGAGGCGCGCACGGTCTCGGTGCGGTCGGCGAGGACCTCGACCTCGATCGCCTGCGGCATCGAGAGCCGGAGCTGCGGGAGGAGCTTCTTGATCTGGTCGACGACGTCGATGATGTTCGCGCCGGGCTGGCGCTGCACGTTGACGATGATGGCGCGGCGCGTGCCGGACCAGCCGGCGAGCTGCGCGTTCTCGACGCCGTCGATCACGGTCGCCACGTCCTGGAGCCGGACCGGCGCGCCGCTCTTGTACGCGATGATGAGCGGGCGGAAGGTCACGGCCTTGCCGAGCTGATCGTTGGTCGCGATCGCCCAGTCCTGGCGGACGCCATCGATGTTGCCCTTCGGCTGGTTCACGTTCGCGGCGGCGAGCGCATTCCGCACGTCCTCGAGGGTCAGCGAGCTGCCCGCGAGCGCGACCGGATCGACCTGCACGCGGACGGCCGGCTTCTGGCCGCCGCCGATGGTGACGAGACCGACACCCGAGACCTGGGAGATCTTCTGCGCGAGCACCGAGTCGGCGAAGTCGTCGACATCGTCGAGGCCGAGCGAGTCGGACGTCACCGCGAGCGTCAGGATCGGCTGGTCGGCGGGGTTGCTCTTCGAGTAGGTCGGCGGCGCAGGGAGCGCCTTCGGCAGGAGGTTCGAGGCGGCGTTGATGGCGGCCTGGACGTCCTGCTGCGCGGCGTCGATGTCGCGATCGAGCGTGAACTGGAGCGTGATCTGCGAGCTGCCGTAGCTCGAGACGCTCGTCATCTGCGCGAGCGACGGGACCTGGCCGAACTGGCGCTCGAGCGGCGTCGTGACGGCGGACGCCATCGTATCGGCGGAGGCGCCGGGGAGCTGCGTCGAGATGACGATGGTCGGGTAGTCGACCTGGGGCAGCGCGGCGACGGGGAGCTGCCGGTAGCCGACGATGCCCGCGAGCAGGAGCCCGAACATGAGCAGCGTGGTCGCGACGGGGCGTCGGATGAACGGCTCGGAGATGCCGCCGCTGATGTCGTCGGGCGTGCCGGGTTTGCCGGGCGTGCCGGGGCCTGTCGCCCCATCGTCGCGCTGGTTGTCCGTGTCGTCGTGGCCCGCGTCGCCGGCCCCCTCGCTCATGGGGCGGCGCTGCCCGCGTGGCCGTGACCGTAGGCCGGCGCGTCGCCGGAGCCCGCGCCGCCGCCGCCGCCGGGCTTGACGACCTGCACCTTGCCGCCGGGCCGCAGCTGCTGCTGGCCCTCGGTCACGACCTGCTCACCGCCGTCGAGGCCCTTGTCGATGACCGACGACTCGCCGGTCTGCAGCGCGACGACGACCGGCTTGACGGCCACCACGCCGCCGTCCCCGACGACATAGACGTACGTGCCCTGCGGCCCTTGCTGCACGGCGACGGACGGCACGACGAGCGCGTTCGCCTTCGTCTCGAGCAGCATGCGCGCCTTGACGAACGCGTTCGGCCACAGGACGTGCTTCGGGTTGTCGACGAGCGCTTTGAGGCGAAGCGTCGCCGTGGTCTGGTTGACCTGGTTGTCGAGGACGGCGAGCCGGCCGGACGAGATCTTCTGCGTGCCATCGCGGCTCCACACCTCGACGGGGACCTCGCCCTTCGCGAGCGCGGCCGCGACGCCCGCGAGCTTGTCCTGCGGCACGGTGAAGTACACGGCCGCGGGATCGATCGCCGTGATCACGACGAGGCCCGTCGCGTCGGACGCGTGCACGATGTTGCCGGCATCGACGAGGCGGACGCCGGTGATGCCGGTCGTCGGCGCCTTGATCGCCGCGTAGTCGAGGAGCAACTGGGCCTGGTCGATCGCAGCCTGGTCGATCTTCACCGTGCCGGCGAGCTCACCGACGGCCGCCTGGTACTGCTCCACCTGCTGCGCGGCGACGAGCTGCTGCGCCTGGAGGCCCTGGTAGCGCTTGAGGTTCACGACGTTCGCCTCGAGCTGCGCCTTGTCCCGCGCGAGGGCGCCCTGCGCGGACAGGAGCTGCACGCGAAACGGGCGCGGATCGATCTGCGCGATGACGTCGCCTGCCTTGACGAGCTGGCCCTCGGTGAAGAAGACCGCGTCGAGGCGCCCGTCGACCTGAGCGCGCACCGTGACCTGCTGGACCGCGGCCACGGAGCCGAGGCCCTCGAGCCAGACCGGGACGTCCCGCTTCTCGGCCACGATCGCCTGCACCGGCACGACGCGCTCGCCCGAGCCGCCGCCGGCCCCCGAGCCACCGCGGCCGGATCCCTTGCTGTCGCCCCGCTCCCCACCGGCCCCCGCCGCCGCGCCCGATCCGCCGGCCCGCGCCTGCTCCTTCTCGGCTGCGTTCGGCTCGCGCTCGTGGTGGCGCGACTGGACGTACCAGACGATACCGCCGACGATGGCCGCGCCGACGGCGATGCGGATAGCGAGCGAACGCGCTCGGTGTGGCGCGGGCGCCTGCCGCTGGACGTTTGGCTCGCGGGGGCTCGTCGCGGCAAGCTCTGGATCACTTCCATGGTTGCCGTGCGGCGCGGGTTGAACGTCCATGACTCTTCACTGGCGATAGCACGCATCGAGCCACCGCCGGTTTGCGGCCGTATGAAGGAGTGTTGAGACCTTATCCGGGCGCAGGCGCTGACCTATGATGAGGTGCGATGTCCTTGGCGCAATGTCGTTAGCTCAGAAGGCCGCGCGGGGCGCGCTGTGGGCGATCGTGACGAGCATCGGCGGCCGCATCATCGGCGTGCTCGGCACCCTGGTCATGACGCGGTTCATCGAGCCCGATGTCGTCGGCGAGGTGTCGGACGCCTCGATCCTGTGCCTCACGACCAGCTGGCTGACGACGTGGGGCTTCGGGCAGTACGCGGTGCTCAAGGGCCGCGGCGCGGAGAAGGACGAGGTCACGTTCCACGCCCTGGTGGCGTACCTGGGCCTCGGCTTCTTCGGCCTCGGGCTGCTGTTCCTGTTCGGCGGTCGACTCCTGCCGCTGTTCGCGGCGCCCCACGCCGCGGTCTACCTGCCGGGGCTCGTGATCGCGATGGTGATCCGCCGCTTCGCGATGATGCCGGAGCGCGTCCTGCTGCGCGAAATGAAGTTCCGCGCGTCGGGGCTCGGGCTGTTCTTCGGCGAGGCGAGCTATACGGTCGGCACGCTCTCGTTCGCGGTGCTCGGCTACGGCGGCATGTCCGTCGTCTACGGCAACATCATCCAGTCGTCGATGCTGGTGCTGATCATGGTGCAGGCGGCGGGCATTCGCAGCTGGTGGACGCCGACGAAGCTGCGCTGGAGCCGGTTCGTGGCGATGTCGCGGTTCGGCATCCCCGTCATGATCACCGGCGTCGCGCACGGCGCCTCGCGCTACTGGGACAACCTGACGGTCTCGCGGCTGTTTGGCCCGGCCGCGACGGGGATGTACAATATGGCCTACAACCTCGCCGACATCCCGGCGATCCAGGTGGGCGAGCAGATCGCGCTGGTGCTGTTGCCGTCGATGGCGGCGCTGCCGCCGGAGCAGCGCCCTGCGGCCGCGGAGCGGTCGAGCGCACTCTTGTCGCTGATCTTGTTCCCGCTCGCGGTGGGGCTCGGCCTCGTCGCGTATCCGTTGATCGCGATCGTGCTGCCGGCGACGAAGTGGCAGGAGGTCGCGCCGCTGCTGACGGTGCTGACGAGCCTCTCCGTGTTCCGGCCGTTCGTGTTCGTGCTCGGCTCGTTCATGGAGGCGCAGCAGCGCACCGGGCGCCTGATGTGGCTCGAGATCGGCAAGCTCGGCGTGCTGATTGGCAGCATCATCGCGCTGTCACCGCTCGGGCTGCGCGTGGCGTCGGGCGCGGTCGGCGTGTCGTTCGGCGCGACGGCGCTCATCGCGGCGATCATCGTCAGCCGCGAAGGGCTCTCGCTGCGCAAGCTGGTCATCGGGTTCGTCCAGCCGCTGCTGGCGTGCGGCGTGATGGCGCTCGCCGTCGGCGCGGCGAGCCTCGGCCTCGACGCGGCGGGGCTGACGCACCCGGCGGTGCACCTGGTGGTGGAGATCATCGTCGGCGGGCTGGCCTACGTCGGGGGCGCGCTGGTCTTCGCGCCGGCGTCGTCCAAGGATCTGCTGACGCTGCTGAGGCGCGTCATCGCGCGGCGTCGTCACCGCGACGACGACTGACCGCCGAGCAGGTGCGCCCAGGCGCGCACGTACGGAAGGGGATCGTCGGCGAGGCGAGCGAGCGCGGGGGCCACGGCGGGTGCGAGGTCCGGGCGCCGGACAAAGGCGGCGGCGGCGACGAGGCGATAGGCGGGCTCGCGGCTGGCGAGCCAGGCCTCGCCGGCGGGGGTGTCGTCGACGGCGGCGGGCGCGATGGGGACGTGGACATCCCACGGGTCGTGGAGCGCGGCGAGCGTCCAGCGCAGCGAGCGATCGAGGTGGCACAGGTTGCACGAGATGGGCGCGCCGGCGGCGTAGAGGCGCGCGTCGGTGGGCGCGGAGATGCGATGGGTGCGGAGGTGGCGGTCGATGCCGAGGACCACGCGCGGCATGTGGCAGTCGAGGCACGAGGCCTGCGTGGCGGTGTGCGGCCCGGCGTGCGCGCGGGCGGCGGCGGGCTCGGCGAGGGCGGCGTGACAGCGGGTGCAGGCGGCGATCGCGCGGGCCTCGGTGTCCGGTGCGCGGGCGTCGGCGCGATGCGGCTCGTGGCAATCGGTGCAGCGGATGCCGGTGCAGGGCGCGGCCGCGAGATCGAGGGCCTCGCTGGAGTTGCGGAGCGCGGTGCCATCGGGGAGGCGTGGCGAGGGGCCGGAATGGCACTGGGCGCACGTGGTGTTGACGATGGCGGCGTCGGCGCGCTCGGCGGCGAAGGTGGACGGCGATGGCGCACCCGGAAGCGCGACGGCGCCGCGCGGGACGAGGTGGATTGGCGCGCCGGCGGCGTGGGCGCGGCCGCCGAGGTGGCAGCTCTCGCAGCTGATGCCGGCGGAGATCTGGGCGGCGGTGTCGAGGCGGGCGGCGGCGGCGGAGGCGGCGGCGGCACCGGAGGCACCGGAGGCACCGGAGGCACCGGAGGCGGACAGGTGTGACACCGTCCCCGGTGAAGCTGTTGGAATCGTTGGGATCCCGAAAGACGTTACGCGGACAGGTGTGACACCGTCCCTGAAGAATTGGTCGAGGCCGTGGCCGAGGTTGCGGGAGATGCGGGCGGTGAACGGGTAGGTGGAGTGGCACCAGGGGCAGCGGGTGGCCCAGGGCTCGGTGATGGGCACGAACGGATCGAAGGTGTGGCCGTCGCCGAGCCACGGGTCGAACGATGGCTGGGCAAACCAGCCGCCGGCGCGCGGCCACCAGCCGAACGGAAGGCGGACCTCGTCGCCGGTGGCGTCGAGCCGGCCGACGTACTCCTGCAGGCCGCGGCGGCCGATGGTGCGCGTGATCGCGTAGCGGAGGGATGTGGCTCCGCGCGTGAGCGTCATCGCGTAGCCGGTCGCGTCGTGGGTGAAGGACGCGGTGCCGTCGCGGTAGGCGAGCGACGCGTCGTCGAAGTTGCCGATGATGGCGCCGGGCTCGGTGGCGAGCGCGTTCATGACGCGGTGGAGAGAGCCGGCCCACTTCGCGAAGTTCGCCGCGTGGCACTCGCCGCAGGCGTACGGGCCGATGTAGTCGGCGGGGAAGATGTTCGTGTCGGCGCCCGGCACGCGAACCGCCAACGGCGACGGCCCTGGCAACGGCGACGGCCCCGGCGACGGCGACTCGCATGCGGCGACGGTGACGATCAGCGCCAGCGCCAGGTGGGTGGGCCGCCACACGCCGGCAGCGTCGCAGAGCGGCCCCGGGAAGTCGAGGACGCTAGAACAGGCGGCCCTGGCCGCCGGTGCTGCCGCCGCTCGGCGCCTTCGGCGGTGGCACGAGGCCCATGTGCTGGAAGCCCGCCGCCGTGGCGACCCGGCCTCGCGGCGAGCGCGCGATGAGGCCGATCTGCAGGAGGAACGGCTCGACGACCTCCTCGAGCGTGCCGCGCTCCTCGGATAGCGACGCCGCGATCGCCTCGATGCCGACGGGGCCGCCGTCGAAGCGCTCGCAGATCACGGACAGGTACGCGCGATCGAGCGTGTCGAGGCCGACGTGATCGACGGCGAGCCGATCGAGCGCGCTCGCCGCGAGGACGCCGTTGATGGAGCCGTCGTGCTCCACGTCGGCGAAGTCCCGAACCCGCCGCAGGAGGCGGTTCGCGATGCGCGGGGTGCCGCGCGACCGCCGCGCGATCTCGGTGACGCCGCGCTCGTCGATCGGGAGCCCGAGGAGCCCGGCGCTGCGCCGCACGATCGACTCCATGTCCGCCTGCTCGTAGTAGCGGAGCTGCCAGTGAAAGCCGAACCGGTCGCGCAGCGGCGCGGACAGCATGCCCATGCGGGTCGTCGCGCCGAGGAGCGTGAAGCGCGGCAGCTGCATCGTGACGGCCTTCGCGTGCGGGCCCTCGCCGATGAACGTGTCGACCTTGAAGTCCTCCATCGCCGGGTAGAGGTTCTCCTCGACGATCGGCGTCAGCCGGTGGATTTCGTCGATGAAGAGCACGTCGTTCTCGGCGAGCGACGTCAGAAGCGACGCGAGGCGCCCGAAATGGTCGATCGCGGGACCGGAGCTGATGTGCAGGGTGGCCCCGAGCTCCTCGGCGATCACGTGGGCGAGCGTGGTCTTGCCGAGACCCGGCGGGCCCGCGAACAGGAAATGGTCGAGCGTGCGGCCCTTCTCGCGCGCGGCGGTGACCGCGATGCGCAGGTTGTCCATGACCTCTTTTTGGCCGATGTACTCCTCGAAGGTCTTCGGGCGCAGCGAGGCCTGCCACGCCTTCTCCGTCGACAGCTCGCGCGCCGCGACCGCGCGCTCGTCGAACTCGACCCGCTCCGCCACTGCTGGCTCCGTATGCTTCTTGCGCGTCATCGCGGCATGCTCCGCAGGGCCTGCCGCAGCAGCCCCTCGATCGTGGTGCCCTCGGCGACGACGAGCTCGGCGACGGCCAGGTCCGCTTCGGCCGGCTTCCAGCCCATGCCCGCGAGCGCGGTCGCGACCTGCTCGAGCAGCGGGTGCCGCTTGCCGACCTTGCGCGCGGAGCCCGCCGGCTGCGCGACGACGCGCACGCCGCCCGCCGCGCTCCACGTGAGCCGCAGCATCTCGCACTTCTCGTGCAGCTCCACGACGAGCAGCTCCGCCGTCTTCTTGCCGATGCCCTTGATGCGCGTCAGCCCCGCGACGTCCTCGCGCGCGATGAGCTCGGCGATCTCCTGCGGGCTCGAGCCCGACAGGATCGCGATCGCCGTCGACGGCCCGACGTTCTTCACCGTGATCAGCAGATCGAACAGCGCGCGCTCCGGCGCGTCGCCGAACCCGTAGAGGGCGATCTTGTTCTCCTGCGCATGGGTGAAGACGCGCAGCGTGACGCGCTCGCCATCCGCGGGCAGCGACGCGAGCGTGTACTGCGAGCAGACGACGTCGTACCCGACGCCGTTGCAGTCGACCACGACGTGCGCGCCGTCGCGCCCCGCCATCATGCCGATGAGCTGCGCGATCACGGCGGCGCGCCGCCCGCGCGCACGACGGACGCGACGATCCGTACATTGGTCGGCGTGCACACGCGGCCGTGCGTGATCGCAACCGCGAGCGCATCGCTCGCGTCGGCCCGCGGCAGCGCGCGGAGGCCGATGAGCATCTTCACCATGCGCCCGATTTGCTCCTTGTCCGCACGCCCCGAGCCGGTGACGGTCTTCTTGACGAGCGCGGGCGCGTACGACGCGACGCGCAGCCCGGCGAGCCCGATGACGGCGAGCGCCATGCCGCGGGCCTGGGCGAGGGCGAGGGCGCTGCGCGGGTTCTCGCGCACGAACACGTCCTCGACCGCCACGACGGTCGGGGCGAACTCGTCGATGACCTCGCGGAGCCCGCAGGCGATCTCGCCGAGCCGGTCCTCCATCGCGTGGTCGGCCGGCGCCGTCAAGACGCCGCATTCGATGTAGCGGAGGTCGGGGAGCCCGCGCGCGTTGACGTAGGTCTCGACGACGCCATAGCCGCACACGCGGCTGCCGGGATCGAGGCCAAGGATGCGCACCTGGCGAGCACACTAACCCGCCGGTGTGACGGCGAGCCAGTAAGGGGCTCTTGCCAGGTTCACCGCCAAGACGCCGAGCCCGCCAGGAGCGAACGCCAAGACCAGAAATAGGCTGGGATCTCGAGATTGCTTCCGACCCTGGCGCTCCCTCTTGGCGAGCTCGGCGGCTTGGCGGTTACTCCGGGAGCACGGTCATCCGCGGCTGCCGAAGATCGCCGTCCCGATGCGGACATGCGTCGCGCCGAGGGCGATCGCCTCCTCGAAGTCGCCGCTCATGCCCATCGAGAGCACGGGCAGCGGCCGGCCGAGCGCGGCCTCCAGGTCGGCGCGCAGGGCGCGGAGGGCCACGAACGCCGGCCGCGGGTCCACATCCGGCGGCGGCAGGGTCATCAGGCCCGCCAGCTCCACGCCCGCCGTCGCAGCGATCGCACGCGCGAGCGCCGGCGCGTCGGCCACCGCCACTCCCCCCTTGCTCGCCTCGCCCGCCACGTTGACCGCGATCAGCACCCGCTGCGGCGGCGTGGCCGTCCGCTTGCCGAGCTCCGCGGCCAGCTCCGCGCTATCGACCGCGTGCACGAGCGCGACCTTGCCGGCGACCAGCTTCGCCTTGTTGCGCTGCAGGCGCCCGATGTAGTGCCACCGCACCGCGAGCTCGCCGCACTCGGCCTGCTTGCCCGCCAGCTCCTGCGCGTAGTTCTCGCCGACATCTGTCGCCCCCGCCGCCACGGCCGCGCGCACTGCCGCCGCCGGATGGAGCTTGCTCACGGCCACGATCGTCACGCTCGCCGGATCGCGCCCGGCGCGCTCGCACGCCGCGTCCACCCGCGCGCGCACCGTCCGCCAGCGGTCGGCGATGGCGGCGATCTCCGGGGGCGCGACCGCGCTCACTGCGGCTGCCCCGCCGCGAACCGCGCCACCGGCCCGCCGACCTCGCGCAGCGCCGCCAGCACCTCCGCCAGCGGCAAGCCGATCACGTTCGTCACGGACCCGCGCACCTCCCGAACCAGCGCCGCACCGATGCCCTGGACCGCGTACGCGCCCGCCTTGCCGCGCCACTCTCCGCTCGCCACGTAGTCGGCGATCGCCGCCTCGTCGAGCGGCGCGAACACCACGTCCGTCACCACCTCGTGCGCCACCGCCACGCCGTCGCCCGCGATCGCGAACCCCGTGATCACCTGGTGCACGCGCCCCGCGAGCTGACGCAGCATCGCCGCCGCCTCGGCGTCATCCTCCGCCTTGCCGAGGATGGCGCCATCGATCGTGACCGTCGTGTCCGCCGCGAGCACGAGCTGCCCGGGCGCGCGGACGACCGCCGCCGCCTTCGCCGCCGCGATCCGCGCGACGTACCGCCGCGGCTCCTCGCCCGCGAGCGGCGTCTCGTCGATGTCCGCCGGCCGGACCTCGAGCGCGATGCCGACCCGGGCCAGCATCTCGCGCCGGCGCGGCGACGCCGACGCCAGCAACAACGGCGCGCTCACCGGGTGATCGAATGAACCGGCGCGGTCTCGAAGTTCAGCTCGACGGAGACGCCGTCGACAAAGCGGAACTTCCCGTCCGGCGTCTTCGCCTCGGTGCAGTGAACGGTGTTGCTGCCGTCCATCGTGTCCATGACGATCGTGCCGTCGCCGTCGATGCACGTGTCGACGACCTTGATGGCGTCGTCCGGGTTGGAGTCGCAGAACGACTCGAGCCCGTCACCGTCGACGTCGATGTCCGGCGTGCGGCAGCCCTTGTACATCGCCGTCACGCCCGGCTTCGCCGCGGGCAGCGCGAGGAGTGGGCCGAGCAGGTTCGCGAAGATCGCGTCGAGCAGCGAGTCCTCGGGCGTCAGGCCGATCTGAGTGACCGTGAGGCCGCGGATCGTATCGGCCGTGTGCGCGTCGATGACGCCGCCGAGGTGACCGTTCTTGAGGACGAAGCCATTCGCCGTGGCGACGACGTCCGCCTTGATCGTGGCGCCCGTGATCTTGAGGTCGAGCACGATGCCCGAGGAGACCGGGATGTTGACGCTGAACAGATCCGGGCCGGCCACCATCTGCAGCTGGCCGTTCGAGCCCATCGCAAAGGTGCCGTCCTTGTACGAGATCGCCGGCTCGGTCCCGACGAACGAGAGTGGATCGAGCGGGATGTCCGCCGAGCCGGCGTAGGGGCTACACGCCGTCGCGCTGCCGTTCGCGTCCACCGAGCGATCGGCGACGCCGTCGCAGTCATTGTCGAGCCCGTCGCCGCACATCTCGAGCGCGCCGGGGTGAATCGCGGCGTTCGTGTCGTCGCAGTCGCCGGTGGCCGGCGAGAAGCCATCGCCATCGGCGTCGACCGTGTTCGTCGAGTTGGCGCCGCTGCCGCTCTCGTCGGCGCGGCCATCGCAATTGTCGTCTTTCAGGTTGCCCGGGATCTCGGTCGCGCCGGGGTGGAACGCGGAGCCGTTGGCGGCGGTGTCGTTGCAATCACCGCCGGGGACGTACGGCTTCGAGCCGTCGCCGTCGTTGTCCTTCACGTACGCGCCGAGATAGATGGCGAACTTCACGCAGGTGTCGGGCGCCGCCGCCGGCGCGTCGAAGAACTCGAGCGGGAGGACGATCGAGTAGTTCTTGAAGGAGTCGCTGATCGGGCTCGCCGCGAGCGCCGCGATCGCCGACAGCTTGTTGTCCGGCTTGCCGTCGCCGTCGAGGTCGAAGCCGTCGGTGAGCGAGCCGATCGTGAGGTTCGAGATCACCTGCGGGCTCGTGCCCGCGAGCGGGACGACCGAGGCGCCCATGCATTCGGGCTTCGGGTCGAAGAGCGGCGCGCGCGCGTCCGGGGCGGCGTCCGGCGTCCCGCTGCTCCCACCGCCGCACGACACCGAGATCACCGAGCCGCTACCGATCGCTAGACAAAGCCATGCCGTCTTCATAGGTTCCCTCTGCGGCGGACGTAACCACGGGCGATCCAGAGCGGTCAATGCGTTTCGCGACTCGGGTCCTCGGCGGGGTGAGCGGTGTCGCGCTGGCGATCGCGGCGACGCCCGCGCGCGCCCACGTGGCGCCCGCGCAGGGCGAGAACAACCGTTACATCAAGGTGCTGCCGTTCGGCGATCGCGTGCGCATCGCCTACACCATCTTCTACGGCGAGACGCCGGGCCGCGCGCTGCGCCGCGCGCTCGACACCGACCACGACGGCCTCATCTCCGACGGAGAAGCCCAGGCCTACGGCGACAAGCTCGCGCCGCAGGTCGCCGCCGCGCTCGAGCTCGAGGTCGACGGCGTGCGCCAACCGCTCACGTGGACCGAGGTCAGCGTGGGCCTCGGCATGCCGGCGACCACCGCCGGCGCGTGGTCCATCGATCTCGTCGCGTGGCCCTGCACCGCCGCCCACCACGTGGTCCTGCGAGACAAATACGATCTGCCACTGATCGGCGAGACCGAGCTCTGGGTGGTCGACATGCCGAACATCCACATCGACCGCGCGCGCATCGGCGCCATGGACGACCCGACCCACGACTTCCAGTTCACCGGCCGCCTGCGCGAGCTCGCCTCCGAGGGCCTCGACCTCACCTACACCGCCGGCCCCCACGCCGGCCCCGGCTTCGCCGGCGCTTGCTCCACCGGCGCGGCCGCCGCGCGTCCCGCCCCGCGCTGGCCGCTGCTCCTGACCGCCGGCGCCGGCGCCCTCCTCGGCCTCCTCCTCCTGCTCCGCCGCCGGGCGCCGCCGGGGCGCCGCCGGGGGACGGAGTCAAAGTTGTCAAGCGCGGGGTCTACAGACCCCGAGTAACTGTGCGGCCTTAGCGGGGGACGGAGTCAAAGTTGTCAAGCGCGCCCCCGCCTGGCCAGCCACGCCCCCGCCACCGCTAGATCCGCGAAGAACGCCGCCTTCGCCGCCGCCCGCGCCGCCGCATCGACCGCCCGGAGCACGCTCGCCGGATGCACCGTCGCCACCACGAACGCCGCCAGCCCCGGCGCCGCCACCACGCCGCGCGACTTCGTCACCCGAAACGCCGCGCCGAGCAGCGCCTGCGCCGCCGTGGCCCCGAGCAGCACCACCGCCGCCGGCGCCAGCGTCTCGAGCTCGGCATCGAGCCACGGCCGGCACGCCTCGACCTCCGCGCGCGTCGGCTTGCGATGGATCCGCCGCTTCCCGCGCAGGGTGTACTTGAAGTGTTTCACCGCGTTCGTCAGGTACGCGTCCCTCCGTGCGATCCCCGCGGCCGCCAGCCCCTCGTCGAGCAAATGGCCGGCCGGCCCGACGAACGGCACCCCGGCCCGGTCCTCGCGGTCCCCCGGCTCCTCCCCGATCATCACCACCCGCGCCCGCGCCGTCCCCACGCCGAACACCGCCTGCGTCGCGGCGCGCCACAGCGGGCACCCGCGACACGCCTGCACCGCCTCGCGCATCACCGGCAGCGTGTGTCGCGCCGGCACGAACGGCCGCGCCCCGTCATCGACCGCCCCGCGCGAGCCCGCCATCCCCGCCGCCAAAGCACGCCGCGTGCCTCCGTGCGCTCCGGCCCACCGTGCGCCAGCGCCGCCGGCACGAAGCGTGCTCCTGCGCCGCCGCATGAAGATCCTCGCTTTCGCGTCGCTGCTCGCGCTCGCCGCCGCCACCGGGGCCTGCGCGCACTCCTCGTCCGACTCCGCCACCGCCGCGCCCCGCGGCCCGGACTTCGTCGGCGCTCGGCCCGAGAACAGCAGCGTCGACCCGTCGCTGGTCGCGTCGAACGGCAAGAAGCCGATTGACCCCGTCGACATGATCGAGTTCAAGCTCGCCTCGGCCGACCTCGACGACGCCGCCACCGTCCAGATCCAGCGCAGCGTCGCCTACCTCGCCAAGCACGACGACACGCGCATCGTGCTCGAGGGTCACACCGATCGCTCGGGCACCTTCGCCTACAACCAGGATCTCGCCACGCGCCGCGCCAACGCCGTCCGCGCCAGCCTGGTCGCCGCCGGTGTCAACGCTGACCGCGTCGTCACGGTCATCTTCGGCGAGGAGCAGGCCGATCCCGGCGTCAACTCCTACGACCGGCGCGTCGTGATGTTCACGACCCCGAAGTCGACGCCGGCCGTCGTCGCGGAGGAGCTCGCGAAGACCCGCGCGCTGTCGGTCGCGTGGAGCGACCACGGACACCTCACGGTCCAGGCCGGCCCGACAGCGGACGTCAGCAAGCGCTAAATCGCCCGCTCGGCTATGATGGGCGCGCGCGCCGCCCATGAAGAAGTTTCCTGACTTCATCCCGCCGACCAAGGTCGCTTACCTCGACCAACGGCCGACCCTCCACCTCCGCAAGTGCATCTTGCAGGCGGTGGCCGACCCGAGCCACGAGTGGACCTTCGATAAGGAAGAGATCCGCATCGGCTCGATGGAGGACAACGACGTCGTCCTCGGCGACGACACCGTGTCCCGCTACCACTGCAAGATCACGCAGGACGACTCCTCGTACGTCCTCACGGACCTCCGGTCGACGAACGGGACCACCGTCAACAAGGTCCGCGTCCGCGAGGCCTTCCTCAAGCCCGGCTGCATCATCTCCGTCGGCGGCAGCCAGCTCCGGTTCAACGCCCTCGAGGAAGAGGTCCAGATCGTCCCGTCGCGCAGCGATCGCTGCGCCGGCCTCATCGGCGGCAACGCCCGGATGCGCGAGATCTACTCGATCCTCGAGAAGATCGCGCCCACCGCCACCACCGTCGTCATCGATGGCGAGACCGGCACCGGCAAGGAGGTCGTGGCGCAGGCGATCCACTCCCTCTCGCCGCGCTCGCGCAACGACCTCGTCGTCTTCGACTGCGGCGCCGTCCCGCCGAACCTCATCGAGAGCGAGCTGTTCGGCCACGAGAAGGGCAGCTTCACCGGCGCGATGATGACGCGCTCCGGCCTCTTCGAGCAGGCCGACGGCGGCACGCTCTTTCTCGACGAGCTCGGCGAGCTGCCGATCGATCTGCAGCCCAAGCTCCTGCGCGTCCTCGAGCAGCGCGAGGTCCGCCGCGTCGGCTCCACCAAGGCGCAGAAGGTCGACGTCCGCATCATCGCGGCCACGAATCGCAACCTCGAGGACGAGGTCCGTGCGGGCCGCTTCCGCCAGGACCTGTTCTACCGCCTGAGCGTCGTGCGGCTCCACCTGCCCTCGCTCAAGGACCGGCTCGACGACATCCCGCTCCTCGTCCAGCACTTCCTCGATCACGGCCACTACAACCGCGACGCGGCCGGCAAGGCCCGCGCGCGCGGCGTCTCGCGCGACGCGCTCGCGATGCTGCAGACCTACCCCTGGCCGGGCAACGTCCGCGAGCTCGTCAACGTGATCGAGCGCGCCGTCTCGTTCTGCAGCGGCGAGATGGTCGAGGTCGACGATCTCCCCGAGTACATCCGGAGCGCGAAGGCCGCGCCGCCCGAGCGCCCGGCGAGCAAGCGGGCGCAGACGTTCCCGAACGCGTCCGTCTCGATGAACCCCGCCGCCGCCGCGCCCGCGCCGCCCGAGGAGCTCATGGCCGAGGGCGTGACGTTCAAGGACGCGAAGGAACGGTGGGTCGCTGCGTTCGAGCGCGACTACATCCTCCAGCTGCTGCGCCGCAACAACGGCAACATCTCGCACGCGGCGCGCGCCGCCGACATCGACCGGAAGTATTTCCGCAAGCTGATGAAGAAGTACGACATCGAGGCCGCGGGCTCGATCGACGCCGCCGATGACGGCGACGACGACAACTAGCCTCGCGCCGGAGGACGACGCGGACGAGCCCGAGGAGCTCGCCCCCGACGTCTTCTCCCTCCCGCCCGGCGCCGATGCCTCGCTCGACTGGGGCCTGTCCTCGCACCTCGAGGCCGATGGCTCGCCGAAGATCGTCGAGCGCGAGCTGCGCGTGCCGCCGGAGCTCGCCGGCCTCCGCCTCGATCACTTCATCAAGACCCAGATCACGCGCCTCTCGCGCACCAAGATCCAGGAGGTCATCGACACCCAGCTCACGCGGGACGCGCCCGGCCGCCTCAAGCCCGCCACCCTCGTCGCCACCGGCGATCGCTACGTCATCCGCCGCCCCGCCCGCCGCGAGCCCGCGTGCCCGCGCGCCTTCACCATCGTGCACGAGGACGCGCGGGTCCGCGTCATCGACAAGCCCGCGTTCCTGCCGGTCCACGCGTCGGCGAAGTTCTACTTCAACACGCTCACCCGCGTGCTCGGCGAGCGCTATCCCGCCGAGCCCGAGCTCCAGATCTGCCATCGCCTCGATCGCGAGACGTCGGGCTGCCTCGTCGTGGCGCGGGACCGCGTCGCGGCCGGCTTCGTGAAGGACCGGATCGCGGACAAGCGCGTCACGACCAAGATCTACCTCGCCATCGTGCACGGCGCCGCGCCGTGGGAGCAGCCCGATGGCTTCCCGCTCGACATCCCGCTCCGCCTCTCCACGCCCGCCGACGCCACGCGCCTCCCCGGCGTCCGCATGCTCCCCGATCCGCGCGGCCTGCCCTCCTTGACCCGCGTCCGCGTGCTCGCCCGGACCGCGGCGTACTCCGTCGTCCACTGCACGCTCGTCACCGGCCGCCAGCACCAGATCCGCGCTCACCTCGCCGCCGCCGGCTTTCCGATCGTCGGGGACAAGCTCTACACCCACGGCGACGACGCGTTCATCGCGTACTGCGACGGCGGCCTGTCCGCCGATCTCGCCGCCCGCTTCATCCTCCCGCGGCACGCGCTCCACGCCGCCGCGATCAGCTTCCCGCACCCGGACGGAGGCTCGGTCTCGGCCCGAGCGCCGCTCCCCGCCGACATGGCCGCGCTGATCGGCCACACAGCATCCACCGCCGCCGCGTGGTAGACGATCCTTCGTGTCCAAGGATCGCGCCGCGCCGTTCTCGCGCAAGCACCGGCGGTACTGGGTCCCGGTCACGGGCGGGATGCTGCTGATCGGCGCGATCAACATCTTGCTCGGCTACTGCTCGTACACCCCGCCGTCGTCGGACCCGCCCGAGCGCATCGAGCTCGTCCTGCCGCCGCCACACCAGGCGTGGGACGCCGGCGTGGTCCGGATCGACGCCGCGCCGCCCGCGCCGTAGCCTCGGTTCGGCCCGCCGGATGCAGTGGCAGGCCACAGATGAAGATCGCTCGCCGCGTCACACTCACCTTCGCGGCCCTCGTGCTCGTGATGGTCGCCGCGTACGCGTACGTCGAGATCAGCGACGAGTCACGCGACCTGCGCGCGAGCCTCGAATCGAAGCTGTCGCTGGCCGCGAGCGAGATCGTCGGCGATGCCCGCGACCTGGACCCTGCTGCCGTCACGCGCGGGCTCGGGTTGCCACCCGAGATCGCGGTCCGCTGGGTCGCGCTCGCGCCGGGTGACGCGGCGCCGGTGGGTCGCGAGCACGACGGTCGCCTCTTCGTCTACCGCGCCTTCGTGGACCGCGCCGGCCAGCCCGCCGCCCTCGAGGTCTCGCAGACCACGGAGGCGATCGATGGCGAGCTCCGCGAGGCCACCGCCTGGACGATCGGGCTCGCGGCGCTGATCCTCGTGCTCGCGACGCTGTACACCGGCATCGTCGGCTCGCGCCTGGTCGGGCGACCGATCGAGGCGCTGATCGCGCGCTTCCATCGCGTCGGGGCGGGGGACCTCTCGCCGATGGCGAGCGCGCCGCGCGACGACGAGCTCGGCCGGCTCGCGCGGGAGCTCGACGTCATGATCCTGCAACTCGCCGAGTCGCGCGCCAGCGTCGCCCGCGAGCACGCCGCGCACATCGCGACGCAGGAGCAGCTGCGGCACTCCGATCGCCTCGCCACCGTCGGCCGGCTCGCCTCCGGGCTCGCGCACGAGCTCGGCACGCCGCTCAACGTCATCTCGGGGTACGCGAAGATGATCGCCACCCGGCAGGACACGGGCGCGGATGCCGAGGATGGCGCCCGCATCATCGGCGAGCAGACGGTGCGCATGACCGAGCTCGTGCGGCAGCTCCTGGACTTCGCGCGGCGCGGCGCTCCGAAGCTCGCGGCGACGGACGTCCGCACGGTCGTCACGCGGGCGCTCGCGATGATGACGCTCGTCGCCGACAAGCGCGGCGTCCGCCTGGTCTACGCCGAGCCCGCCGCGCCGGTGATGGCGGGCATGGATGCCGCGCGCTTCGAGCAGGTGATCGTGAACCTCCTGGTCAACGCGATCCACGCGTCGCCGGCGGGCGCGGCGATCGAGCTCGCGCTGGAGGCGCACGCGACCGAGCTCCGCCTCGCGATCGTCGACCACGGCACGGGCATCGCGCCGGACGAGCTGCGCCGGATCTTCGAGCCGTTCTTCACGACGAAGCCCGTCGGTGAAGGCACGGGGCTCGGGCTCGCCGTCAGCCACGGCATCGTGGAGGAGCACGGCGGCCGCATCGAAGTGGAGAGCGAGCTGGGCGCGGGCTCGCGGTTCTCGGTATACCTGCCCGCGACGCCATGACGGTGAAGGTGCTCGTTGTCGACGACGATCGCGCGCTGTGCGAGATGCTCGCGCGCGGGCTGCGCAAGCGCGGGTTCGCGGTGGACTGGTGCCTGACGGCCGACGAGGCGCTCGCGCGGAGCCTGACCTCCGACCTCGACGTCATCGTGACGGACCTGAACCTCGGCGGGATGACGGGGCTCGAGCTGTGCGAGCGCATCGTCGCGAACCGGCCGGACGTGCCGGTCGTGGTCATCACGGCCTTCGGCAGCCTCGACACGGCGATCGCGGCGATCCGCGCGGGCGCGTACGACTTCATCGCGAAGCCGGTCGACGTCGAGCAGCTCGAGGTCACGGTGGCGCGCGCGGCCCAGCACCGGTCGCTGCGCGAGGAGGTGAAGCGGTTGCGGCGCGCGGCGGCCGGCAGCCAGCACTTCGAGGCATTCCTCGGCAGCAGCGCGGCGGCGCAGCGGATGTACGCGCTGCTCGAGCAGATGGCGACGTCGGACGCGTCGGTCCTCATCACCGGCGAGAGCGGCACGGGCAAGGAGGTGGTCGCGCGCGCGCTGCATCGGCGGCGGCGGCCGGACGCGCCGTTCGTGGCCGTGAACACGGCGGCGATCCCCGAGGCGCTCCTCGAGAGCGAGCTGTTCGGGCACGTCAAGGGCAGCTTCACGGGGGCGGTGGCGGACCGCACCGGGCTGTTCGTGCGGGCGACGGGCGGCACGCTGTTCCTCGACGAGATCGGCGACATGCCGCTGGCGCTGCAGGCGAAGCTCCTGCGCGCACTGCAGGACCGTGTGGTGCGGCCGGTCGGGAGCGACCGCGAGGTGCCGTTCGACGCGCGGCTCGTCAGCGCCACGCACCACGACCTCGAGTCGGACATCGAGGCGGGGCGCTTCCGGCAAGATCTGTTCTTCCGGATCAATGTCATCCACGTCGAGGTGCCGCCGCTGCGCGCGCGCGGGCCCGACATCCTGCTGCTCGCGCAGACGTTCTGCGACCGGTTCGCGGCCGCGAGCGGCAAGCGCGTGACCGGCCTCTCCGTCGGCGCGGCGGAGAAGCTCCTGGCGTACGCGTGGCCGGGCAACGTGCGCGAGCTCGAGAACGCGATGGAGCGGGCGGTGGCGGTGACGCCGTTCGCGGAGCTGGCCGTCGACGATTTGCCGGAGCGGATCCGCAGCTACAAGACCTCACACGTGGTGGTGGCGAGCGATGACCCGGCGGAGCTGCAGTCGATGGCGGAGGTCGAGCGCGCGTACATCGAGCGCGTGCTGCAGGCGGTGGCGGGGAACAAGACGCTGGCGGCGAAGATCCTCGGGTTCGATCGCAAGACGCTCTACAACAAGCTCGAGCGCTACGCGCTGAGTTCTTCCCCGGCCGAGCCCGGGGCGTAGAAAAGTTCCCCGCGGGCCAGGCGCGCGGCGGTCGCGGCAGGCGTTTGCGCTGGCATCGCCGCTGCACAGGTAGGTGGCATGACCCAACGCCATCGTGTCCTGCTCGTCGAGGATGATCGCGACCTGCGCGTGCTGCTCGCGCGCCACTTGCGCCAGAGCCGGCTCGACATCGTCGAGGCGCGCGACGCCGAGGACGCGCTGACGCGGCTCGGCGAGGCCATCTGCCAGTGCGGCACCAGCAAGTTCGACGCGATGATCAGCGACGTCCGCATGCCGGGCGTCACCGGCCTCTACGTCGCGGCCGAGCTGCGCCGCTGCGCGTGGAACATGCCGATCGTGCTGATCACGGCCTTCGGCAGCGAGGCCACCCACGCCGAGGCCGCGCGCCTCGACGCGACCATGCTCGACAAGCCCCTGGACCTCGACCACCTGACCGCGACCGTCGAGCGCCTGCTCGCGGCCGGCTGACCCGCTTGTCCGAAATCCGGCCACAAACAAAGGGGCCAGGCCCCTGTCAGGCCGTGGCAGCGGCTCCCTCGTCAGTCGAAGCTGATCGCGAACGGCAGGCGCGCCTGCACCTGGTCGGGGTCGAGCAGGACGGAGGCCGGCAGCGCCCGCAGCGCAGCGCGGATCAGCGGCAGGTCCATCAGCTGCAGCCCGGCATCGGCGTGGATCCCGATGAGCTTGCCGAGCGCGCCGAACCGCGAGCTCTCCTGCTCGGGCAAATGCACCAGCTGCACGCGGTCGCTCGCGGCGAGGCCCATGCGGTGCTTGGCGTCGTCGAGCGCGTCGCCGAAGCCGCCGAGCTGATCCACCAGCTTGATCGGCTTGGCCTGCACGCCCGTCCACACGTGGCCGCGGCCCACCGCGTCGACCTCGGCCTTGCTCAGCTTCCGACCGTCGGCGACCGCGCCCACGAACCGGCCGTACGAGTAGCGCAGCTTCTCGAGCAGCGACGCGCGCTCCTCGTCCGTGAACGGGCGGAACAGGCTGTCGGCATCGGCGTGCGCGCCCTGGCGGTAGGTGTCCGTGCCGACGCCGAGCTTCGCGAGCAGACCGCTGAGGTCGAACTTGCCGGAGAAGATGCCGATCGAGCCGGTCACCGTCATCGGCTCGGCGTAGATCGCGTCGCAGCCGGCCGCGACGAAGTAGCCGCCGCTCGCCGCGTAGTCGCTCATCGAGCAGATGATCGGTTTGACGCCGCGCGTCGCGAACACCTCGCGCGCGATCAGCTCGCTCGCCAGCGCGCTGCCGCCGGGCGAGTCGATGCGCAGCACGATGGCGCCGATATCCGGGTTCGCCCGCGCCGCCGCGAGCGCCTCGACCACCGTCTGCCCGCCCGACGTCTTCGACCCGAGCAGCGGGAACGACGCCCCCGACTTCCCGTCGACGATATCGCCGTCGATGTAGATCACCGCCACGCCGGGGCGCTTCCACCGCTCGGGCCGCACCTCGGGCGCGGTGTCCACCGGGTACGCGCCGCCGAGCTCGTGCGTCAGGAGCGCCGCGATCTTGTCCGGCGGCCCGACCGCGTCGGCGAGCCGCGGATCGCTCGCCACCTCGCCCGCCGTGTACGGCCCGGCGTCGACGATCGCCATCAGCTGCGCGCGCGTGAGGTGCCGGCTGCTGCCCACCGCGTCGAGCCAGCCGTCCCACAGCGAGCCGTACAGCTCGTCGTGCATCTTGGCCGCGATCGCCGTGGGGCCCGTCTCCGTGAACTGCTCCGGCGCGCTCTTGTACTCGCCGATCTTCTCGAACTGCGGCAGCACGCCGAGGTGGTCGAACAGCCCCTTGAAGTAGATCGATGTCCCCGCCAGCCCGACGAGACGCAGCCCGCCCGCGGGATCGATGTAGATCTTGTCCGCGGCGCTCGCGACGAGGTAGTCGCGCGCCGTCCCCGAGACGAGGTACGCGAACACCTTCTTCTTCGCCGCGCGCAGCCGCAGCACCTCGCCGCGGAGCTCCTGGAACGTCGCCCAGCCCGCCGTGGGCGCGTCGAACGTGAGCACCACCGCCACCACCGCCGGGTCGCGCTCCATCGCGCGCATGCGCAGCACGATCGCGGTCAGCTCGCGAGCCTCGATCGTGCCCTCGAGCTCGATGCGCTCGATGTGCGGCGCCTCTCCCGCCACGCCCGCCGGCCCGACCGCCGACGCCCGCACGATCACCTCACCCGCCAGGAGATGGTTGTTGGTCGAGTCGTCGTGCAGGCCCGTCGCGAGCGCCGTCACGCCGAGGTGCCCGAACGAGAGCTCGAGCCCGACCGTCGCGCGGTAGTCGCGCGCGTCGAACGAGTCGAGGCCCTGCGCGCTGTCGGCGAGCACGTGCAGCGCGCGCGTCTCCACGCCGCCATGCACCCACACGCCGCGTGCGACCCGCGCCGACACGCGCGCCCAGCCGTCCAGATGGCCGCGGACCTCGCCGACGCGCCCGCCGACCGCGACCTCGAGCGCGTCCGTGCCGAGCGGACGCAGCGCGGCCTCGAGCTCGTAGCGGCGCTGGACCGGCGTGCCCGCGATCGGGTTCGTGTCGAGGTCGCGCAGGGTCGCGCCGAGCGCGAGGTGGTTGCCCCAGCGCGTCGACAGGCCGAGGTCGAACGTGTTCACGCCCTGGAGGACGCCGTCGTCGTGGAAGTGGTGCCACGCCACGCCGAGCCCGGCCGCCTTGCCGAGGCCCTGGGCGTACGCGAGCGTGAAGCGGAACGGCTGGCCGGGGTCCGGCTCGAGGTTCGCGCGCGACGGCCGCAGCCACTCGAGGCCGACGCCGAGCCCGAAGCGGGGCACCACGCCACCGCCGCCCGGCGTGGCCGCGTAGAGCCCGAAGCCCTGGCCCGACGTGCTCGCGACCCCGGGATCCTCGATGGCGAGGGCGAGCGTGAGCTCGGCGCCGCGCAGGAGCGCGAGCCCGCCGGGGTTGGCGGTGACGGCGCGGGCGTCGTGCTCGCCGGCGAGCGGCGTCGTCGGCAGCGCGACGCCATCCGTCGGCTCCTCCGCGTAGCGCCGGTCCACGCCCTGGGCGCGCGCGGTGACGGCCGAAGCCAGGAGCAGCGCGACGACAACGACCAGGCGGCGCATGGCCCGCGACCGTAGCAGCAAAAAACGCGCGATACTCGCCGCGTGCCGACCCCGACGCTCCTGGAGCGCCATCCGCTCCTCGCGAACCTCGCGCCGGACCAGCTCGCGCAGATCGCGCGCGCGGGCGAGATCGAGAGCTACAACCCGTCCGAGACCATCGTCGCGGAGGGCAGCCTCGGGGACGCGCTCTTTCTGATTCTCTCCGGCCAGGTCGCCGTGCATCGCGGTCCGCAGACGTTCGCGATGCTGCAGGGCGGCGAGTTCTTCGGTGAGATGTCGCTGGTCGAGCCGGCGCCGCGCTCGGCGAGCGTGACCTCGATGCAGGCGACGTTCTTGTTCCGCCTCCCTCACGACGCGCTCCGTGAGCTGATCACCACGGACGCGCAGGCCGCCTCCGTGCTGCTCGTGCAGGTCGTCAAGACGCTGTCCGAGCGCTTGCGCCGCGCGAACACCATGCTCTCCTCGGTAGACGTGCTCGCGGATTGGCTCGCGGGCTCGATGGTGTAGGCAGCGCTCCAGGAGAAGATGTGTCCAGCAGTCGCGTTCTGTTGACCGGTGCGACCGGGTTCGTCGGCAGCCACATCTATCCCGCGCTCGTCGCCGCCGGGCACGAGGTGCTCTGCGGCACGCGCGACCCCGCCGCGGCGACGCGCCAGGACCCGCTGCGCACGTACTGCGAGCTCGAGCTCGACGACGAGGGCTCGGTGACGCGAGCGCTCGCGCGCGTCGACCAGGCGATCTACCTCGTGCACAGCATGACGGATCACGCGGCGTACGGCGCGGCCGAGATGAAGGACGCGACGACCTTCCGCGCCGTCGCGGAGGCCGCCGGGCTCGATCGCATCGTCTATCTGGGCGGCATGCGGCCGAGCGGCAAGGTGTCGCAGCACCTGGCGAGCCGCCTGCAAACGGGCGAGACCTTGCGCGCTGGTCGCGTCCCGGTGGCCGAGCTGCAGGCGACGATGATCATCGGCGGCGGCAGCGAGAGCTTCCGCATCGTGCGCGACCTGGCGACGCGGTTGCCATGGATGCTGTTCCCGAGCTGGCTCCGGAGCCAGAGCGAGCCGGTCGCGATCGCAGACATCGCGGCCGCGATCGTCCACGCGCTCGCGATGCCGCTGCCGGAGAGCTGCGTGCTGGCCGTGCCCGGGCTCGAGCGCCTCTCCGGCCGCGACATCATCATGCGCACGGCGCGGCTCGTCGGCCACAACCCGCGGGTGGCGAACGTGCCGTTCGTCTCGCCGAAGCTGTCGAGCTACTGGATCCGCCTCGTGACGCGGGCGAACCCCGCGATCGCCACGCAGCTCGTCGAGGGCATGCGCTCCGATATCGTGGCCGCCGGCCCCCAGATCTGGGACGACATGCCGGCGTACCATCGCGTCTCCTTCGACGAAGCGGTGCACGCGGCGCTCGCCGAGGAGTCCGAGTCGATCCGGCCCTCCGCCCGCTGGTTCGAGCGCTGGACGCACCGGCTCGCGCGCGAGACGGCGTGACGGCGCCGGTTGCGACGCGGCGCGGCTCACGGGTGCTCGCGTTGTGCATCGCGCTCGTGATCGGCTGGCCGTTCGCGCTGCACGAGATCCGCGACAACGACGTGTACGCGGTCCTCGGCCCGTACGGCGCGGCCGTCGCGCTGCTGCTGCTGGTGGTGCGGGGCGTTCGGTTCGACGGGCGCGCGGTCGTGCGCGGCGCGGCGATCGGCGTGGCCGTCGGCGCGGCGATGACGGCGGCGACGTACGCGGCGTACGCGCTGCTGGTGGCGGTGGTGCCCGGGCTGGCGAGCCATGTCGCGGACCTCTACGCGGCGGCGCACTCGGAGCGGATCGGGCCGGCGCTGGCGTGGACGTGCGTGGTGATGTGCGCGGAGGAGCTGCTCTGGCGCGGCGCGCTGCTGGAGACGGCGGAGGCGCGGTTCGGCCGTCCGGCGGCGGTGGCGCTGTCGCTGGCGACGTACACGGCCGTGCAGATCGGCAGCGGCTCGTGGGTCGTGGCGCTGGCCGCGTTCGTGTGCGGCGCGATCTGGACGGCGGAGCGGGTGTGGACGCGAACGCTCTGGGCGTCGCTGGTGTCACATGCGATCTGGACGATCACGGTGATCCATTTGCTGCCGGTCACGGGCCGGTAGACGCGGTCGAACTACTTCTTCGAGTGGTGCGTGTGGTTAGGGTACGCGATACGCGGTGGGGCGGACTGGCCGTACGGCGTGATCGCGATCGTTCCGCAGGCGTTGCTGCTGTGCTCGATCTTTTCGTCACGGGCATTCCTCCGACGGAGATCCTGTCACTGCGCTCGCGCGGCGGTGCGTATCACGCGTACCAAGCGCGCGTGAGCAAGTTCGTGCCATTGCCGCCGAAGCGTACGTGACCACGCAGGCCGCCGATGCTGCCGAGCGCGAAGGCCACCTTCATCCAGAGGGGCAGACCGTACAGGTCGGCCGCCTGTGCGCTCGTCCCCTTCATCGTCAGGCTCTCGTGACTCTGCGTGACGAAGTCGGCGAGTTGCGCGATGCCGACGCATTCCACGCCACGCCCAGGCCCGTCGCTATCAGCAGCCATGCGGGAACCTTGCCGCGTTCGATCACTACTTGGGATCGCGGCACTCGCTCCCGCGACCGTTCAGATGGTTCCGCTCGCGCGCTTCGGTAACCCCGTGGAGATCGCGCCGATCATCGCGTTCCTCGCTTCCCCGGGCCGCGGGCGACGTCACCGGTGCGCAGGACCACGCTGGCGGTGGGTTCGAGGCCTAGGCAGGCATCGCGCTATCATCCGCGTATGCGCGCTTGCATCGCCTGGCTCGCGGTCGCGTGCGCGGCGTCGCGGCCCCCAGGGCCTGTCGCTCGCCGACGCGCCCCCACCGGCGCAGACGCCGACCTCAGCGTTCTCGCGGTTCTTCTGTTCGGCGTCGGCGAACGGCTGATCGGTGTGCGGCGAGGACCGCGAGTGGTAGACGTCCGTGAAGATGCAATTCGTCAAGACAAGCGTGATCCACGCGTCCGCGAAGACGGTGTTCGCGTTCCACGAGGCACCCGATGCCTTCGCGCGGCTGCAGCCGCCGTGGCAGAAGTCCGAGATTATCCAGCCGCCGACCTCGCTCTCGGTCGGGACCATCGTGGTCCTCCGCACCAAGATCGGGCCGTTCTGGCAGACGATCGAGGCGGAGCACGTCGCGTACGAGCCGGGTGTCATGTTCGCCGACCGGATGAATCGCGGACCGTTTGCGGCGTGGCTACACCGGCACATCGTCACCGAGCGAGGGCCGGACGAGTGCACGCTGACGGACCAGATCGAGTACGAATTGCCGTTTGGCGCGTTGGGCCGCCTGTTTGGCGCGGGCGTGGCGAAGCGTCAACTCGAGAAGCTGTTCGAGTACCGGCACGAGGTGACTCGCCGAGCGTGCGAGACCGGCACCTGATCGACTTCTTCGTCACCCGAAGCACCGGCTCCACGCTCGAGGGCATGGACGCCGCCTACTTCCTCGTCCACAACATGGGCGGCCGCGCTCTCGCGCTGCTGCTGCCGTCGTGGACCGCGTCACGCACGCGTCCGGTCGCCATCGATAACGTGATCGTCGCGCTGGTGCGTGAACTCGCGCTCGCGCTCCCTGCGAGCGCTTGGCACGACATCAGCCCGAAGATCGACAACGCGGAGCAATGACGTGCAGCTTCCGACCCTCGCGCTCCTCGGTCAGCTCGCCACCACCCTTCCGCTCGTCGGCCTCATCTGGCTGGTCCAGGTGGTCGCCTACCCCCTATTCGCGCGCGTCGGCAGCGCCGAGTTTCCCGCCTATCACGCAGCTCACTCTCGTCTGATCACCTTTGTCGTCGCGCCACTGATGCTGGGGGAGCTGGCCTTCGCAACGCTGTGGATCTTCGAGCCGCTCAGCACGCTGCCCACTCCCGTGGTGTGGGTCGGCGTGACGCTCGCCGTCTCGACGTGGGGCGCGACGATGTTCATCTCCGTGCCCCAGCACTCCAAGCTCGCCCGTGGCTTCGATGCTAGGGCTCACCATCTGCTGGTCGTGACCAACTGGATCCGGACGCTGCTGTGGACCGCGCGCGGCGCCATCCTGATCTGGGTCGTCGCGGACTCGGCGATCTATTCATGACTTCAGGCTTGGCCAACGAACCGCACGTCCTGCTCGACCTGCCGCGCAGTGGCAGACGGTACTGACCGCGTGAGGTAGGGGTAACCTCGGGCGCGGTACCGATGGCCTCGTATGACCAGCTCTCGATCGGGGGTTCGCCGCGCGGCTTCGCGATCAACGGCCAGCGCCTCGACGGGCTCGTGAATGTCGGCGGACGCCGCTGCATCTACGAGCTCGATGGCAAGGCGCAGCGCACCTACGTTCGCGGGCTCTTGCTACGCGCGCCGTCGCCGTTCGACTCGGGCCGGCACCCGCTCTACGTCTGCGAGTGCTGCGCCGATCTCGGCTGCGGGGCGCTCGCCGTACGCGTCACCGAGGTCGATGACTGCTTCGTGTGGTCAGATCTCGCGATCGACAGCGCCGTCTTCGCCCGGTCCGCGTATCCGGTCGCCGCCGCCGACGACCGCGAGCTGATCGCACGCGATACCTGCTGGTACGACGACCGCCTCGAGCGCGCGTTCTACTTCGCGCGCGCCGATTACTTCGGCGCGGTCTACTGAGTGGCGCCGCGTACCAACATAATGTGGCCACGCCGCGGCGTCTGGGAGCTGCCCGTGCTCGGCGCTGTGCCCGCGCCGACCGCCGTGCTGGTCTGCCCCGATGGCCACGTCGCCTGTGTCGGCGAAGCCGGGCTCGCCGCCGCCATCGCGCGCTGGTCCGGGTGAGCCCCGGACCGCGGAAGAATAAGGCAGCCGCGTGGAACCTTTCTACGCATATGCGCAACTTGCTGTTCGCCTCGCTGCTCGTCGGTGGCCTGCTCGCGGTCGCGACTCCTGCCCACGCGATGGGCGTCTACATCGTGCTCGACGTCGTTGCCTGGAACGCCGACGGCACCGCGGCACTCGTCACGCGAAGCGACTCCAGCAGCGCAGAGGCGGGCGCCTCGTACGATTACCTGATCGTCACCACGACCGACAAGACACCTGCCTCGTTCACCTTCACGAACACGCGCGATCCGGACAAGACCACCGAGCACGTCACCGCGGCTACGTGCGGCAAGACCGCCACCGCGTTCACGGCGGCGCTCGCGAAGCACAAGTTCAAGGGCGTCACCGCGAAGACCAACCAGTGCAAGGTCGCCAGGCGCGAGGTCGTCGTGATCGACAAGGACGCCAACAAGGTCGCCAAGGACGCCGCCGCTGCTGGCGCGGCCGGCTCCTCGCGCGCCGTAGCGAGCGACGCGGCGATCAAGGCCGAGAATAGCAACGGCGATGGCACCGCGGTGACCGCGAACGGGCAGCTCGTCATCGTGCTCAGCGGCGCGAACGGCGACGGATCGGCGCCGGCACATGCAGCCGTGTATGCGGCCGGAACGCGCGTGATCGAAGATCTGCGCTAGTCCGGACCGCGCATGAGCGCGTTACCGCGCTGCGCGAACGAACGGCATGTTGACGTTGCCGTCGCACTTGCCGATCGCGTCGGCGATGCCGGTGAACGAGCTCGCCTTCTGCGCGCCGGTGTTGTCAAAGTCTACGGCCGTTCACGGGTGCGGGCGAAGAGCCACGGAACGAAGACCTTCCAGATCTACCGCCGTTTGTGGGTGAGAATTCAGAGCGTCCGGGTCGATGTCGGGTGATTCGCCTCGAAGCGCGTGGCCGAGTTCGCTGACGAGGAGTGTCGAATCACGCAGCGCGGCGTCCGAGCGGCGACCTCCTCCCCGCGCTGGAGCACGACCGGACGCAGGGCCACGCCCTGGATGGGTACGCAGCGAGCTTCTGCGACGGCGTTGTGTTCACCGCGAGCATCTCGATACGTGGCGCGGAGCGCATCGAGGGCTCGCCTGTTGACGGCAGCTAGGGATCGATGTGCCAACCACTACGCGCCGCCGCGACTTCGACGGCGAGGCGCGCCCGAATCGCGCTGGTCGCGACCTGGTGCGCCAACGCAGGTCGAGGGCCATCAGCCGCGGTGTAGGCTGCGCGTGTGCTGCGCGTCGCGTCGATCGCTGTTGCCTTGTTCGTTTGCGGGTGTGGGCGGAAGACCAATCCGCCAGCGCCCGTACAGGCGATCGTCGCGCCGCGCGAGGCGCCAACGCCGGAGCCGGTTGCGCCGCCGGCGGCGAACGGGATGCGGGCGCTCGTGATACCGCCCGGCGTGACCGAGTTGACCTACGGGGTCCTGCAGCCGGCGAGCGTGGAGGTGAAGATCGCGACGACGGCGTCGAACGAGTGGCCTGCGTCGGGACGGACCGAGGTGCCGGAGCAAGCGCGGATGCGGGCGGGGGTGAAGGTGCCGACGCCCGAGCTGGTGCGGTGGGCGAATGCGAACGAGGTGATCCTCGCGATTTCGTGCGCGGGGCCGGTGCCGGCGGACCTGCGTCGCGTGTCGTGCACCGACCTGCCCTCCGCGGGTGCGCTCGGGGCGAAGCTCGAGACGCTGGAGCTGGCGGTGCAGTCGGACTTCACCGATGAAGAGCTTGCGAAGTTACCGGCGCTGCCGGCACTCGAGGAGCTCGGCTTGAGGTTCGATCACGTGACGAACGCGGGGCTGGCTCAGCTCGAGCGATTTCCGATGCTGCGCAGGTTGGGTTGCAGGCGAACCGCCTCGATGGTGGCGAGGGTCTCGAGCAGGTCGCGAAGCTCGGCGAGCTGACGACGCTGGACATCTCGGCGACGATGCTCGGCGACGCCGACATCGCGCAAATCACGAACCCGAAGCTGCTGGTGTTGTCGATCGCGAACACGAACGCGACTGATCGCGCGCTCGAGGCGGCGGCGAGGCTGGTGCACCTCGAGTCGCTCGATCTGGCGGGGACGAAGGTCACCGATACGGGGCTGCGCAAGCTGGGGCCGTTGACGGCGCTCGTGCTGCTCGGCGTGGAGGACACGGCCGTGACCGATGCCGGCTGCGCCGCGTTCATGAAGGTCCATGCCGGGGCTCGGTGCGTTCGCACGGCGGCGCGGGCACCCGATACCGGGCCGGCGCAGACGAGAACGGTGCTCGGCGACCTGACGGTGGTCGACCTCAGCCCTGCGGACGGGCCGCTGAAGGAGCAGCTGCGCAAGGAGCACGCGGCGCAGCCGAAGAACTTGATGATCGAGACGACGGCGTCCTGGTGCAAGCCCTGCATCGCGATCCAGCATTACCTGAGCGATCCCGCGATGGTCGCGGCGCTGGCAGGCGTGACGCTCGTGCACGTCGACTTCGATCGGTTCGAGCACGAGGAGCTCGAGGCGTGCGGTATCCCGGCGGATAGCCTGCCGTGGTTCGTGATCCTCGACGAGCACATCCGCGTCAAGGACGCGCTCTCGAGCAGCGAGTGGGACGACGACGTGCCCGCGAACATGGCGCCGGTGCTCGCCCGCTTCGTCAGGGTTACGCTGCGCACGCGCCGCCATCCGTGGAAATGATCAGCCATCCGGTGGACCCGCCGCCATGCCCCTGACAGCGTCGGTCGAAGCCGATCTGAGGCTGGGGCGCGGCGCCGGCTATCGCGCTGCCCTTCGCGCGGGCACGGCGCACGACGTGCTGTCGTGCGTCCTCCACGACCCGCGGTGGGACCGGCAGCTGGAAGCACGCGACCAGTATTACGCGCGGCTGCTCGTCCTGCTCGATGCCGACATCTCCACCGTGGCAGAGCGAATCCTCGGCGAACACACGACGGACCATGAGTCCGACCTCTGGCTCCCGATCGGCGTCCTCGCGGCGATGGCACGCCGACATCACCGACGGCCGCGCGGGCGCTTGCCGAGGCGGTCCGACGCGGCCGCCACTGGCGGGCGTGCCTGGACGCGCTCGAGGCTGCCGGTGGGCGATCACTCATCGCGGCCACCATCGACCCGCGCGACATCGCGGGTTTGGCCCAGACGGCGATCGTCGAAGAGCTGGCCGATGCCGCGCAAGTAGTCGCGGCCTCCTGGGACGACTGGGCGGCGGACGTCCCCGCGCTGCGCTTCATCGCGGGCGCTCGCAATAATCGCACCGTGGACCCACAACCGATGGCAGGACTGGTTGCGTGGGCCGCACCTCGGATCCGCGCCCCGACTGCCGCTCCACTCGACGAGGCGATGCCCACCGCGGCGCTCCTGAGCCGGCTGCAGCCTGGCGACCGGCGTCACGCCTTGCCGATCCTGCGAACACGCAAGGATCCCGATACCGACGCCGCGCTCCGCACGGCGGCGGCCGCTGGCAGCGGCGAGGGGCGAGTCGTCGCGCTGACGATTCTCGGCGAACGCGGCGTCACGGACCACGTCCCCGCGGCGTCGGCGCTCTTGCACGAAGAAGCGGCACGTGGCGCCGCCGCGCGAGGCCAGGCCAGCCCGGCGCGCCTCGCCTGCCACCTCTACCTGGAGGCGCTCCCACCCGAGACCACGCTCCATCTCGCCCGGGCCTGGTTCGGCGCCCCGCGGCCGCTCTCGCTCGTCGCGGAGCGGATCCTCGCTCTGCACGCCATGCCCGACGACCGCCCGATGCTCGAGACCGCCGGCGACGAAGCGCTGGCGACTGGCAACATGTACAGGCTGTGCGCGGTCATCGACGCGCTGGCGACGATCGGCGCGCGCGCGTCACTGCCGTTCGTCGCGCGGGTCTATGGCACCGCGCCCTACTCGTGGGCACGGCGACGCGTCGTCACCGCGCTCATCCCGCACCGCTGTGACCGATCGCGGAAGAGTTGCTCGTCGAGGCGCTCTGGGATTGCGAACCCGAATCGCAAGAGCTCGCATGCGGCGCTGTCCACGTGGGACCGGCCACCAGCGATCGGCTGACCGAGATCGCCGCGGACGACTACGAGGAGGACTCGGTCCGCGCTGCCGCGCGACTGGTCCTCAGCCCGACGCCTGCGCCGCGTTGAGCACCGGCCGCGGCCTCTCGACAACGCCTCGCCACCACGCGGATCCACGAGACACGGGACCGGCGCGACCGCATCAGCGCGGCCGCGCGCGATACAGGACGTCCGTGCGCAGCGCGGACTTCACGCCTGCCGTGACGCCGAGCGCTGCGTGCAGGACGCGGTGCTGGAACAGCAGCGCCATCCCGGCGCGCGGGCGTATGGTCTTCTTCAGCTCCGGAACTCGGTCTGCCCACCGTCGAGACCGTCGTTCAGGTAGAAGACGAGCGTGATGCGGCTCGCGACGCTGTCGGGCGGCTCGCCCACCGTGTCCAAGTGAGCGCTGTGGTGCTCGCCCGGCGCATCGCGATACACCCGAAGCCGCGGATTGCCGCCGACGAGCGGCTCGCCATTCCACGTCGCCGGCACGCTGGCGCGCACCGCCGCGACGAGCACGTTGGCCTCGTCCTCGTCGTCCCGCATCACGCGTGTGTTGGTGCGGACCGCGGCGTCGATCTCGTTGCCATGGGCGTGATGACAGGCGCGCGCTCCGGCACGGCCGCGTGGAAGCGCGCCACGTACGCCGCGCAGCGCTCCGGCGACAGCGCGTTCTCGACGGTCCACATCAGTGGCTTCGCGAGGTCGAGGTGCCCGGCAAACACGCGCCCAGGCCACCATGCAGGCGTGAGCGACTCCGTTGGCGCGCTCGCGCGCGGCGACGCGGCCGCGACGGTCGAGCACCATGCTGGCATGTGCATGCTGACCAGCGTCAGCGACCGGCTCGCGACGCCGGCGCTCGAGAGCGTGAAGTCGACGTTCTACCGGTTGGCGGCCGCCGACGCGGAAGCCGCGACCAGACCTCGCGCCGCGGCACCGCCGATGCTCGCGGACGCAGTCGCGGTGGTCCTGGTCGTCGGCGCCCGACGACGGAGTTCATACAAATTTCCTCGCCGAGCGAGCACGAGTCGGTAGTCTCATCGTCGTCGACGAAAAGCCTCGTTTCGAACCGCCATGGCTCAGCAGACCCACAACTGCCACTACATCTCGCGGTTCGTCACCAAGCCGTGGGAGTTCGGGCAGCGCATGCTGCGCTTCTTCGACTTCGACGCCAATGCGTTCGACGAGCAGTCGTCGCGCAGCCTATTCTCCGACGAGGACATTAACTGCGACCAAGTCGAGCGCTTCCTGAAGGACCGCGTCGAGGATCCCCTGGGCGCCGCACGCCGCCGGATCGCGAACGGAGACTCAGTTCCGCTCGAGACCGATTGGGAAGTCCATCGTGCGGCGCTGCTCATGATCTGGCTTCAGGGCCGCCGTTCGCAGACCGTGGCGGACGTTCCCGCGCGCGAGCGGTTGGCCGTCGTCGCGGGCATGTCCGACGCGGAGCTGAACGGGCTCGCGCTGTCACTTCGCGAGGACCATGACCTGCGGTTGATCGGAGCGCCCACGGCACCCGATTGGCAACGGTTTCGCTCCGCTGTACTTCCCTTCCACAGGCGTATTCCCGCTGCTGTTCCGCGACCCCAACTGTGTCTCGTCATGGTCAACGGGACTCGGCTTCCCGATCGACTTGCACTGCGCGTTAATGGCGACCCCGGTCGAACGCAGTGCAAGCCTCGACATCGCGTTCGCACGCGAGCGCATGCCGAGCTGGTCGATTGGCCTCGCGAACGCGACGCGGGTGGTCGTGGCTCCGGCGCTGTACGACCAGCTCGGGGAGATCGCGCTGCGTGCGGCACTGATCGATCTGCGCCAGCACAACGAACTCATCGCCGACCTGGTCGCGGAGAGCAAGCAACACGCGACAGATCTGGTCACCTCGTGCGGCGTCGACCCGCCCGTCGATTGCGCCGGCCGCATCGTGGTCCGCCGGTAGTCGGGCGGCGCTGCTCGGCGGCCGCTCGAACTCGAACGTCGTCGCTCACTGGCTCCGCGAGGGAGCTGTGCAAAGCGACGCTGCTCCGCACGGCGCCAGGCTGGCGCGGGCGTCCCGCCGGACCGGCTACGCCTCGGACGCAGCGTTCAGCCGCGCGTTCCGCCAGTGGGCCGGCGTCCCGCCGGGTGCCTACCGCAAGCAACGCCGCGGGTCAGCTCGACGCGCAGACTGACCGCCGAGGGCGCGCTGGTCGACCTGCTCCGCCGCCGTATATAGTCGCGGCCGGAACTCGTGCACGGCCCCGGCTCGCGCAACAAGCTGTCTCCGTCGCACGCGCGCCTGTATCCCGACGACAACCTACTCGATTCCCTCGGGCGCGCCATCTGCGCCGTCGATTGCTTGCCCCGCAAGGAGCTGCACGAGGCGTGGGAGATGGCCACGCGCATCCGCACCTGGCTCGCGTCCGGCCCGACGGGCCGCGTGGTCGACCTGTGCGCCGGCTACGGCCTGCTCGCGCAGGTCCTCCTGCTGCTCGACGTCGATCCGCGCTCGACGGCTCTCGCGGTCGACATCCGCCTGCCGAAGAACCACGGGCTCGTCCATGGCGCCGTGGTCGCCGCGTTTCCGGTCCTCGCCGGCCGGGTGACGTTCCAGCGCGGGCGCCTCGAAGAGGTCGCGCTCGGTGCCGGCGACGTCATCGTCTCGGCCCACGCCTGCGGGCCGCTCTCCGACGCCGTGCTGGGTCGCGCCGCCGCCGCGGGCGCACGCGTGGCCCTGCTGCCGTGCTGTCACCTCACGCGGTGGCGTCCCGATCTCGTCGACCGCGCCGATCCTGCCGCGCACGTCGACGAGGAGCGCGCCAGGTGGCTCGTCGAGCGCGGCTACGACGTGATCGTCGATGCGATCCCCGCCAACGTCAGCGCGAAGAATCGCCTGCTGCTCGGGCGCCCGCGCGCGGCCACGCCGTAGGGAGCTTGGCTCGACGGTCTCGACACGGGCCCGAGCTCAGCTGCGCAGCTTCTCGAGCATCGCCGCGATCCGCTTCTGCCGCGTCTCCGGCTTCTTCGCCTCGGTGATCGCGCGGAGGTGCTCCTTCTGGTGCGTGAACGCGAGCGCGTCGAACTGTTTGCGCAGCTTTGCCTTTGCGAGCGCGGTCGCCGCGTCGGCGGGGACGTCGACCGCCCGGGTGGCGGCGTCGAGCTCGATCGCGGCCTCGACCGTGTCGCCGATGTCGACGCCGAGCTCCTCGCGGTTTGCCTTCGACAGGCCGATCAGGTTCAGGCCGCCCATGACCCCGACGCGGAGGCGCACCGTCTTCTTCGCGATCGTCACGGTCACGGCCGCGCGCTTGCCGCCCCCGAGCGCCTCCACCTGGGCATCGGTGAGCACGAGCGCGGTGGCCGGACCGTGCGGCTGGAGCATCTGCTTGACCTTCACCAGCCGAGCCTACCCGAACGCAACGGGGCGCAGGCACGATGGACCCTCCGCACGTGGTGCGGCGCCGTTCGGTGCTCGCGGGAGGGTCGAGACCGCGCGTGTTACCGCCGGTCGGTGATCGCCGAGGTCCGGTCCTTCCGCGTCGCGCTCGGCGTCGCGCTTGTCGCGGCCGCGAGCGCGGGCGTGGCGCTCGGGACCTGCGGCGCGCCGGCGTTGGCGACCGCACCGAGCATCGCCCGGGATGGCCGCGCGCTGACCGCCGTGTGGGGAGCGCCGCAACGGCCGCCACGGCGCGACCGTGTTCGCGCATCGCTTCGCCGACGTGCGCGCCGGTGTCACCACGGTCGGTGCCGACACGCCGATCTATCATCAGGACGATGGAAGCCCGATGCGGAGTCCCGAGATCGCGAGTGACGCGGCGGGCTCGCTTGTCGTCATCGTCGGGTTACAGGCTGAGATCGCGATCCCACTCGACGCTACCGGCGCGGTCTCCGGCCCGGTGCAGCCCCTCACCAGCTGCCGCTCTGATCGGTCGGAGCCGGCCTGTCGGGGCGCGGTCGCGTTCGGCGATGGCTTCGCGTTCGGGCATCTCGATACGTGGCCTCGCGAGGGCCGCGGCTCCAACGCGGTGGCGGTCAGCTTCCTCTCGCGCGACGGCACGACCGTACGCGATGTATTGGTGCCAGCAGCGATTCCGTCCGGCTGCGCGCTCGCCTCGACCGGCTCACGCCTCGTCATCGCGGTTGCCGAACAGAGGATGGACGGCGCCTACGGCATCTGGATCCAGGTCGTCGAAGAATTCGACCGCGAAGGAGTCTGGATCCCGGACGCCGTGCGCGCGATCGCGCTCGTCCCGACCGGCGTCGACATGGCGCTGCTGTACGAGACGTACGACGGGGCGTTGCGCGTCGCGCGTATCGACGACCGGGGCGTGCGCGAGCAGGTGGTGTTGGCCACCGACGTCGATGCCGCCACCGCCGATCTCGGCATCGGGGCGCACGGCCCGTTCGTCACATGGATCACCGGCCACCGCGTGTTCGTACGCGACGTCGCGACCGCCGCGAGCACGCGCGGCACGATCCGCGGCGAACAGCCGCTTGGCACGCGCGCAGTGGGGGTGGGAGACCGATGCGTCGCGGCTTGGAGCGCCGGCGGAGGCGCGAAGCTCAGCGTCCTGTCGACCCCTTGTCCCTGACCATCGGCAAGGCCCCGGGGGCCGCGCCGACTGGCTGGTAGCAGGCCGTATTCGACTGATCTAGACTCGCGTTGCATGCCCTACCGCGACGCGGAGCCAGCGGTCGACGAGGTCGTCGATAGCTACGACGTCTCGGTCAGCAAGGGGGCCGAGGTGATGGCGTTGTTTGGCGCGCTCTCGGGCTGCTGCCTGGTCGCGCTCGCGGTCAGCGTGGTCGTTGGCACCCCGCCCGGAATGGCACCGTGGGTGTGGACGCTCCCGTGCGCGGCCGGCGTCCTGGCGGTGCCGGCGATCGCGCTGTTCCGGCACCGACGCCGAAAGCTGCTGATCGTCAGGACGGGCCGCCGCCTGCGGCTCGTCGTCGGTTCGATGGAGCTGCAGTTTCCGCTACAGTTGAGCGGCGATCAGCTCGTGCGGCACACGCATGGCTTGCCGATGCATCACCTGCATCTCAAGCTCGTCGACGCCGACGGCCGGGGCATCTTGCTCACCGAGGTTCGCGGCGCAGCCCATGGCGCCGAGGACGAATGGTTCACGGCGGTCGCTCCATCGAGGCCGGTGCCGAGCTTCGGGGTGAGCGGCCTCGGCGACGCGGTGAAAGTCCGCGACCGGGTGATCGCGCTCAACGCCGAGAATGGCTGATCGCACGGCCCGTCCACGCGCGCCCATCGCTCACGCGGGACGCTCCAGCACGGGGCGAACCTCGACCGACCCGTCGACGTCGAGGATCGGGCAGCCAGCGGCCAGCTCGGTCGCAACCTGCAACGACGCGGCGGAGACGATATACGTGCCGGTGACGAGCTCGCTGTCCGCCGGGGCGCCCGGCGTCACGAGACGGCGTGCTCCATCGATCCGCGCTCCATCCGTTGCGAGCGGCACGCCCCCGGGGACGTGGTGACCCAGGCTTTGCAATTCGCGCGTCCACGCGGCCCAGCGCTCGACCTGGGCGCGCCGGTCGACAGGCAGCATCGACGCGTTGACCACGGCACCGCCGCGAAAGATCAGGAGGAAGCGCGGCATCACTTCGTCCAGTCCCCGCCGGACGCCGCCGGATCGATCTGGTTCTTGCCGCGCTTGCCTTGAGCAAATTCGACCGCGTAGCCGTCCGGATCGAACGCGGTCGCCGAGCGCTCCCATGGCTCGTCGTGCGGAGGCTGATGAAACACGACGCCCCGCTCGACGAGCTGCTGATAGAGGGCATCGAGGTCATCGGTCGAGAACTCGACGTGCGTGGCCGCGCGCTGGGCCGGGCGCGAAGGTTCCACGCCGTCCTTCTGGGCTTCCGCCATCGCGAGCAATCCAAGCGTGACGGCGCCATGACGGATCATCGCGAACGCGGGGAGCGAGCGCCACTCGACGCGAAGGCCAAGCTTGCCTTCGTAGAACTCGAGTGACCGTTCGACGCTCTCCACGGTGAGCGTCAATCCTTCGAGGCGCATCAGGTCGGACATGCAGAGGTTCTACCCGGGACGCGAGCGTAGCGATTGGATCAATCGGACAGCCCGGCCATGTTAAGAGACACGAGCATGGTCCCGGCAGTCGCGGCGGTCGCAATATCGCCGCAACACCGCCAAGCGGCGCAGGTGGACGGGGTATTCGAGCCGCGCGCCGAGACCTCCATCCTGGTGCGCTGGACGGCGGACGGCACGCCGACCGCTTCGGTGGTGGGTCCCCTGACGGTCGCGCGCCGCAAGTCCTTCGCGCTCCCGACACGCGCGCTCCAGCTCTTCATTCGTCCCGGCCATACCCGGCATGTCTTCGGCACGGCGGTCGTGGAGCTGGCCGATCAAGTCGTCCCGCTCGGACAGGTCTGGGGAAGTCGAGGGGACCGGCTGCTCGAAGGGCTGATCGGCGTCCGCCCAGGTCGCGCGGTCGATTTGCTCGCGGCGGAGATCGCAACCCGATCGGCGGAAGAAGCCCCGATGGTTGCCGCTGCGCTGACGCGGCTGCGACGCGGGGACAACGTCAGCTCGGTGGCCGCGGCGCTCGCGATCAGTGAGCGGCAGCTCCGCCGACTGTTCGCGACCGAGCTCGGCGTTTCACCACGGCGGGTCGCGCGGATCGCACGGCTTGCCCGCGCGTTGCGCGACGGACGTGGAGATGTGGCGTGGGCCCAATATGCCCTCGACCACGGCTACTGCGACCAGTCGCACATGATCCGCGAGTTCCAGGAGCTCCTCGGGACGACCCCGGAGCAGTACTTCGTGCGTCGTCACAGCGCGAACCCACGCCTTTCGTGGGCGGTGTCGACGCCGTAGCGTTGCGGACCCGGCGATACGTCGGCGGGAGGTCGTCACTTCGCGAACTGCGCGTCCGCACCGACCTTGAGGATAATGTCGAGCTGCAGCGGGAACTTCGCCTTCATCTTGCTCTGGACCTCGTCGGAGGTCTTCGAGCTCGCGAGGGCGGTCTCGAACGCATCGAGGTATTGGCGAGTTTGCTCGATGCCGGCCGGCGTGTTGTCGGCCTTCGGATCCTTGTGTCCTGCGATCACGGTGACCGGCTTCAGCGCGGCGAGGGCGTCGAGCGTCTTTGCCCACGCCTTGCGTTGCTCGACCTTGGTCTCCGCGGTCCAGACGTGGACCCCGCGAAAGATGATGTCGCCCGCGACCACGGTCCGGATCGACGGGATCCACACGTACGAGTTGTTGCTGTCGTCGCCCTGCACGCCGCCGTAGACCTCGAGCGTGGCACCTTCAAGCGTCAGCGTGGTGCCGGTCATCGCGGTCGGCAACACCGGCGTCGTCGCGAGGTTGTCGCCGTACATCGGCCCCCACTGCTTCACCTTGCCCTGCCAGGTCTTCTTGATCTCGGCGACCGTCGCCGGCAGCGCGACGAGCTTCGCCTTCGGGAAGGCCTGATGGATGACCTCGAGCCCGAAGTAGTGATCGGGGTGACGGTGCGTGATGTAGACCGTGGTCAGCGTCTTCTTCGACTCGAGGATCTGCGCGACCAGGCGATGGGCGTCGGCGCGATCGAACTGCGCGTCGATCAGGATCGCGTCTTTCTCGCCGGTGACGAGCGTCGAGTCGACCTGGAATCCACCGGGCGAAGCGGTGAACACCTGGACGTCCAGCTTCGGGTCGGCGTGGGCGATCCCGGCGGCAGCGAGGAGGACCGTGGCGATGAGCGTCTTGTTCATGCCCTGACCGTAGGCGCCCCGATGATCCGGCGCGAGGTCAGGATCGGCGGCCGGATGATAACTTCCTGCGGAACTCGAGCGGCGTGGTCCCGGTGTGGTGACGAAAGAACTTGATGAGATTGGTCGGCTCTGGAAAGCCTGTCCGCTCGGCCAGCTCCTTGACCGAGAGCTCCGTGTGCGCGAGCAGCCGCTTGTGTTCGAGGACGACACGTTCGTCGATGACTTGCTTCGTCGATCGTCCGGTGTGGGCGTACAACAGCTCCCCGAGCCGGCGCGCCGAGAACCCGGCGGCTTTCGCGTAGTGCGTGACGTGTCGCGTTGTCAAACAGTCCCGTTCGAGGATGGCGAAAAATCGTTGGAGCTCGGTGGGCGGGATGTCGCCCGCGCCGACGTAGCGATCGATCCGCAACACGAGCGCGCGCAATAGCGAAACGAGCACCCCCCGGCTGGACCGCGTCGAGCGGCCGCGCATGCTCCATCGCGAGCTGCGCCGCGAGCTCGAGTAACTCGCGATGATCGGTGCCGCGCGGGGCGATCGACGGCCGGGCCCAGTCGACCGACAACGCGCGTGGCGACGGCGAGAGATCGAGAAACTCGGAAGAGAACGCGATCAACCACGCGTCGAGCCCCGACGCCGGCTGGAAGGCTTGCACCCGGCTGCGCGCGAGCACCGTGATGTGGCCCGCGCCGACCGGCACCGCGGTGAAGTCGACCAGCATCGTGCCCCGGCCGGTGAGGCCGACGATGATGTTTGAAAACTGCGGCCGCTGCGGCGTGCTCAGCGGCTCGGGTAGCTGGCCCGCGCGCTCGCGAGCAAACAGGTCGGCCAGCCGGAGGACCTCGAGGCCAAGCGTCGGCTTCGTGTTGTGCCGGAACGCGAGGTCCCGTATTGCGGTGCGGCGCACCATCATTTGCTTGCTCCCGACGAACCGGACGATACCCGCACGCAGGCCACGCGACAACGTGTCGACGTGGCCCGAGATCGAGCGCAATGCGAGTGAAGCAGCACCTGCTGCGTCTCGCGGCGCACCGTGCCGTCCCCGGTCAGCGTGTCCAACAGCCCGCGAGCTCGTCACGCACGAAGCGCGAGACGGAGCTCGTGGTCGCATCGCCGGCGGGCAGCCAGGCGCACGAACGGCGTGCCCGCGTCGCGCGTGATCCAGCCGCCGCCATTGGTTGTCGCCGAGCTCGACACCTCCAGCCACGTCTCCGCATCGAGCACCGCGAGCTCCTGCTGCGCGCCCATCCCCGCCCGCGGCGCGTGCGCCGGGGCCGGTAGCGGCGACGGCGCCGGCGGCGGGCGAGCGACGCGGTCGCCCACGCCGGGCCGTTCGAGCTCGCGGCGAGCTGCCCGTGAGGCGGTGACCGCGGCGCGACCTACGAGGTCGGCTTGCGGTGCAGGTGCTCGCGGTCGCCGTCGGCGAGGTACTCCCAGTGCCATGCCTCGCCGGGCACGGTGCGATGGAAGCCGTAGTGCGTGCCGTTCTTCTCGAGCCAGCGCAACGCCTCGCCGCGCGTCACGTACAGGTCGAGCGCGCGGCCGCTCTCGTGGTTCGAGAAGCCCGGCGCGGCGGCGAGGTTGCCCTCGCCCTTGCGGTACGCCTTGTAGAGCGCGGCCTGCTTGGTGCGCGAGCGGAACCCGCTGCGCACGGCGAGGTCGACGCCGTCCTTGCTGGCCGCGCGCGCCATCACGCGGAACGCACGCGCGGTGCGGACCTCGCAGACCGCGTCGCCGCACGAGGCGACCTCGAGGTCGATCTTCTGGCCCGCGCGGTACCCCTGCGCAGGCCGGGCGCTCGCGGTGCCCGCGCCGAGCGCGGTCCCGATGACGGCGGCAATGATCCAACGCACGGCCCGACTATGCCCCGGACCAAGTGCGAGGTCCAGTCGCCGCCGACCGAGCTCCGATCGACGTCACGGGGCCGGGGCACATTCTGTCGAGTCGAGTCGAGTCGAGTCGAGTCGACCGAGGGCGAGCATCTCCTCGCCGAGACGATCGCACGCGGAGCGCCGGACCTGACAGTCCCAGTCGAGCGCGGCGAGGCGATCCTCCGCGGGCCACTCGGGCTCGACAAGTAGGCACGCCTCGGGGTTCTCGCGTCGACATTCTTCGCGCGCCACGCGCAACGTTGCGTCGCGCATCTGCGGACGTTCCTCGACGTTCGGGGACCGGCGGCAAGGATCTGGCAGCTATACGCGAACCCATCCCGACACTCGCCACGGAGCTGCTCGGCTTGCTCTTCATTCGCCGTACGTGAGTTCTGAAACAGGATCCTGCCCCGCTGGCCGTAGAGTCCCTCGGGCAGTAATGGATGGTGAAACGGAGGTAAGGCCTGGCAACTCGACCGGTCGCCCCTCTTGCACTGCGCGATCACGTCCACCAGACCGACCTCCAGCGCGCTCTCCGACGTGGCGACTTGCCGCACCCACGGTTTGTTCGAGGCAAGGCTTTGCGGACATCATGGGCCCACCGCGGGTCCCGGGGCAGATCGGCCCGCGCGCCGCCCGCGTGGGGCTCACTTTCTCGGCTGGGCCAGGGTCTTCTGGATCGCCACGTCGCACGTGTTGATCTTGCGGCGGATGGCGACCTTCGTCTTCTCGTCGGGCGTCTGCGCGAGCAGGCCCGAGTAGATGACCTTGGCCCGCTCGAAGTCCGTGCTCTGGAAGAGCGCGTCGCCGTTGAGCAGCTGCGCCTGCCGCTTCTCCGTCGCGCTCTGCGTGTTCTCGACCGCGTGCTGCGCGAGGCCGATGGCCGCCGGGTCCTTCTGCTGGAACGCCGCGAACGCCTGGAGGTACTCGGCCTGGCCGGCGTAGCCGCGCAGCTTCTCGAGCTTCTGGTAGACGCCGCGCGCCATGTCGTACTCGCCCTTGGCCTCGAGCTTCTTCCCCTGCGCGATGAGCGCGGGCGCGCCCTTCGGATCTTCGGTGGTCTCGGTGACCGGCGGTTTGTGCGCTGTCGTCGTGCGCGGACCGCTCGGGGACTTGTGGTTCGAGCCTTGCGCGGCCTCGACGCTGGGCGGGGTGCTGCCCAGGGTCGGCGGGGCGCTGGTCGGCTCGCCCGGTGGAATCGCCGGCACCGCGCCCCCCGCGCTGCCCCGGGGGCCTGCAGGCATCGGCGCTGGCGGCGGGACCGCGGCCGAGCCGGCCGGCGTCGGCGTCAGCTCGTTGCCCGGCAACACGGCCGCGCCCGAGCCCACGCCCGCCGCCTGGCCGCGCTCCCCGAACGCGACGTACAGCAGCGCGCCGACACCGCCGAACAAGATCGCCGCGAGCAGCAGCCAGCCGAACACGCCGAGCGCGCTGCGCCGCGGCAGCTGCGCCTCGCCCGTGTAGCCGCCGAACGACTCGGAGCCGATCTCGACGGGCGCCGACTGCGCGATCATGCTCGGCGCGGTGGCCGAGCGCAGCGGGATGTTGGGGCTCGACGACGGCTGCGCGGAGACCGGCTGCATGCCCTCGGTCGACGGGCGCAGCGCGGGGCCGCTCGCGTAGCCGGTGAGCTCGCTCAGCGGGCTGACGCCGCTGACGTTCGTGATCGCGCGCGGCTGCGAGGGCACCGAGATGCCCGCGGAGCTGACCGGGCGAACGATGCCGTCGTCGATCGTGCGCACCGAGAGGCCCGGGTTCAGGCTCGCGACCACGTTCGCGTCCGTGGTCATGCCGAGGATCTGCGCGACGGCCACGCCGCGCCCGGCGAGGGACTTGTTGAGCTGGTACTCGAGCGCCTCCATCGACTCGGGGCGCGACGACGGCTCGCGCGCCATCGCGGCCATCACGAGATCACTGACGGGGATCGGGAGGTCCGGGCGAATGCTCAGCGGCGGCGGCGGATCCTGCGTCGCCTTCTTCGTGAGGATCTCCATGAAGTTGTCGCCCTCGTACGGCGGCAAACCCGTCATCATCTCGTACATGATCGCGCCGAGCGCGTAGACGTCGGTGCGCGCGTCGGCGGGGCGGCCGGCGGCCTGCTCCGGTGCCATGTACTCCGGCGTCCCCATCGCCATGCCGGGGCTCGTCAGGCGACGCTCGCGCGCGGCCTCCGCCTCGGTGGTCTTCGCGATGCCGAAGTCGAGCACCTTGACGACGTCCGCCTCGCCGCCGCGCGCGATGAGGTAGATGTTCTCGGGCTTGAGGTCTCGGTGGATGATGCCGACGGCGTGGGCGGCGGCGAGCGCCCGGCAGATCTGGCCTGCGATCTTGAGGCCACGGGCGACGTCGAGGGCGCCCTCGCGCTCGATCACGCTGCCGAGCTCGACGCCCTCGAGGTACTCCATGACGAAGTACACGCTGCCGTCGGCGGTGGTGCCGGAGTCGGTGACATCGACGATGTTGGGGTGCCCGATCTTCGAGGCGGCGCGCGCCTCGCGGCGGAACCGCTCGACGAGATCCGGCATCCGCGAGTAGCTCGGGTGCAGGACCTTCAGCGCGACGCGCTTGCCGATCTCCACGTGCTCGGCCATGTAGACCTTGCCCATGCCGCCTTCGCCGATCAGCTCGATGATGCGGTAGCGGCCATCGACGTCGGAGCCGACGTCGAGCTCGAACTCGGGTTGCTGCTGCTCGGCCAGCGCGGTCGCGCCGGCGGACGGGGAGATGAACGACTGGTCCGCCTGCGATTTTGCGCGGAGGTTGCGGCGGTCGGAGTCGCGGCGGCGGTCGTTCTCGCGGGCCTCGTCGCCGCGATCGCTCGCGCGGCGGCCGATGGAGCCGGGGCGGCGGACGGGCGCCTCGCCGTCGCCGGAGACCTCGGTGACGGCGGTGGACTCGTCGTCGCTGCTGCCGCCGAACTGGTTCCCGGGCAGCTGGCCCTGCTCGATCATGCGGCGCAGCTCGTCGGTCGGCGGCAGGGTCAGGGCCCGCGTGCGTACGCGCGAGATCAGCTCGACGCGCTCGACGCGCTCGCGCGCGATGTCCTCGGAGAACAGCTCCTCGAGGAACTTCGCCATGCGCGTGCCGTCGGTGGTCGGCGCGTTGTGCGCGAGCCACGTCTGCAGCGCCATGCGCATCTCGTCGCAGTCGGCGTAGCGCTCCGCCTTGTCCGCCGCGAGGGCGCGCAGGCAAATGATGTCGAGGTCCTCGGACACCCGCGGGGCGCGCTTGCTCGGGCGCAGCGGCTCGGGGTTCTTCGCGCGCGCGAGGAGGTCCTGCGGCTGATCTTTGCCGGGCGGGAACAGCTGGCGGCCCGTGAGGAGCTCCCACAGGACGATGCCCGCGGCATACATGTCCGAGCGCCCGTCGAGCTTCTCGCCGCGCGCCTGCTCCGGCGACATGTACGCGACCTTGCCGTAGATGATGCCGGGCGCCGTCTTCTCGAGCTTGAGCGAGCTCGCGGCGAGGCCGAAATCGGTCAGCTTGACCTCGCCCGTGTAGCTCACGAGGATGTTCGGGGGCGAGATGTCCCGGTGGACGAGGTTCAGGTCGGGGAACGAGTGCGCGTACGCGAGGCCGCGGCACAGCTCCTTGATGATGTAGACGGCGACGTCGATCGGAAACGCGACCTGCTTCTTCGCGCAGCGGTTCCAGACGGCGCGCAGGTCGCGACCCTCGACGAAGTCCATCGCGAGGAACAGCTCGCCCTGGACGAGGCCGGCGTCGAAGACCGGGATCAGGTTGCCGTGGGAGAGCTTGACGACGACCTTGGCCTCGTCGCGGAAGCGGGCCACGTACTCGGCGTCGGCGAGGTGCGGCAGGACGGTCTTGATGACCATCAGGCGCTCGAGGCCGCGGTCGCCGGTGACGGCGAGATAGAGCGCGCCCATCCCGCCCTGTGCGAGGGGACCCAGCAAGTGATACTTGCCGAATTTCCTGGGGTAATGCTCCAGGTCTCCCTCTAGGAGCGGCACTTCCCGCAAACCTACCACGTGTAATTTGCCGCAACCAAGTTACCTGGTCGCACGTCGTGGCGCGCGCGCGGTTCCGTATATGATGACATTCACGCACATGGCCGGGGAGCTCGTGCTCGTCATCGACGACAGTCCGACCATCACGAAGGTCGTGCAGCTCGTGCTGACCAAAGCGGGCTACCAGGTGGCGATCGCGCCCGACGGAGAAGCCGGTCTCGAGGCGGTCCGCGCGCAGCGCCCGGACCTGATCCTCCTCGACTTCGTGATGCCGCGGATGAACGGCTACCAGTTCTGCCGCGAGCTGGTGGCCGACCCGAAGCTGCGTGACATCCCGGTCGTGCTGATGAGCGCGAAGGGCGATCAGGTGGGCGAGCGGTTCGTGAAGGTGATGGGGATCGTCGACTACATCACCAAGCCGTTCTCGCCCGAGGCGATCACGGCCGTCGTGCAGCACACGATCGCGAAGTACAAGCCAGGGCACGAGACCGAGGCGCCGTCGCTCGTGGCGGGTGAAGACCTCTCCGCAACGGATGACGCCGACCGGCAGCTCGCCCGCACGGCGGCCCTCGAGCAGATGCGGATGCAGATCGCGGGCGTCATCGGCGCGCGGGTCGCGGCGCTGTTCTCGCTCGCCGATGCGGCGTCGGACGCGTCCGGCAGCATGAAGGTCCCGACGGACGCGGCCGCGATCGCGGACGCCACGCGCGCCGCCCTCGACGACGCGATGGTGACGAAGATGCTCGCGTCGGTGGACCTCGGGCTGTTCGGCGAGTACGTGCCCGGGCTGCGCGGGGATCTGCGCGTGGTCCCGCTCGCCGAGGTGCTCCAGCTGCTCGACGTGCAGGAGCAGTCGGGCGTGCTGACGGTCGAGCGCAGCGGCGCGCGGGTGGAGATCTTCTTCCGCCGCGGCCGCGTCGACCAGGCGATCGCGGTCGGCGTGCCCGAGGAGTTCGTGCTCGGCCGGTTCGTCATCGACGCCGAGCTGATGGCGCGCGCCGACTTCGAGGCGTTCCTCGAGTCGCGGCAACAGACCAACGCGCGGCTGATCGGTCAGCAGCTCGTCAAGCTCGGGCTCCTCGGCGAGGCCGACTTGAAGTCGTGTCTGACGCGGCAGTCGAGCGAGCTCATCTACGAGATCCTGCGCTGGCGCCACGGTCGCTTCCGCTTCGCGGCGGGCCAGGAGCTGCCGCCGGCCGTGATCGACGCCGCGCTCGGGCTCGACGTCGAGGCCGTGCTGATGGAAGGCTATCGCCGCGTCGACGAGTGGCACCTCATCGAGCGCGCGATCGACAACTTCGACGTGGTGTTCCTGCGCAACGAGGACTCCGTGGCCCAGATGGGCCGCGGCCGCCTCACGCGCGAGGAGCTCGCCGTGCTCGAGCTCGTCAACGGCAAGAACACGGTGAAGGACATCATCCGCAAGTCGCGGATGGGCAGCTTCGAGGTCAGCAAGATGTTGTATCGACTGCTGAGCATCAAGCTCGTGCGCCGCCGCGTCCTGCCCGTCGCGGTCTGACCCTCGCCGGAACTAGCTCCGGCGGCGGCGGCGGCGCAGGACCAGGCCGAGCGTGAGCAGGCCGAGGGCCGCGGGGCCGGCCGGGTTGCCGCCCGCGGAGCAGCAGCCGCCGCCGTCCTTCGTCGGCGTCTCGGTCTGGCAGGTGGCCGAGCAGCCGTCGCCGTCGACCGTGTTGCCGTCGTCGCAGGTCTCGCCGGCGCCGACCGCGCCATCGCCGCAGGTGCCGGTGACCGGCGGTGCGGGGGCCACGGCCACGACGCACAGATCATCGATGTTCCACCCGGCGAGGTTCTGGCTCTGGTCGCTGAGGAGGCCGAACGTGAGCTGCACCGCCGAGCCCGAGCCGATCGCCGACGTCAGGTCGACGTCCTCGAAGACCCACTCCTTGTCGACGTGGTTGATCTCGTCGGCGCCCTGCGGGTCCGTGCCCGTGGTCTTGTTGCGCCACACCTCGGCGCCGTTCGCCGAGATGGACGCCTTGTCGAACTCGCCGTCCTCGACGCCGAGCCAGCGGTAGTACTGCAGGTGCACGCTCTTGTGCCCCGTGAGGTCGATCATCGGCGAGACGAGGGACTCGTTCGCCATCGAGCCGTAGTCCCCATCGACGCTGTTGCCCGCGCCCGAGCCGAGGTCGATGCCGACGACGCCCGTACCCGTGTGCGCCGCGGAGGGATCGCCGCCGATGCCGAGCGGCGTGCCCGCCTGCCACTCGTCCTTCGTGCCGCTGTGCGTCCAGCTGTCGAAGCCCGGCTCGAAGCTGGTGCAGTAGATGTTCGTGACCTCGCCGACGTAGAACTCGTAGTACGGGTCCGCCGGGTTATCGGGGAAGTGGATCACGGCGCCCGTGGAGAGCGTGACGTTCACCTGATAGAAGACCGTGGAGCCGTCCGCCTGCGTCGGGATGACGCCGGTCAACGACTGGCCGCTGCCGCCCGCGAGCGGGATCGTCGCGTCGGTGCCGGCGAGGCTCACGTGCCACACGACCTCGGCCGCGCTGACCGTGGCCGCGTTCGCGCACTTCGTGGTCGGCTTCGGGATGACGACCGTGACCGCGTAGCCGGTGCGTTCGGGCGGCGAGAGCCCGAGCGAGGCCGAGGGGTCCGCCAGGTTGTGAGCGCCAAAGGCCGCGTTGATCTCGCACAGGTTCGGCGTGCCATTCGACAGATCGCCGTCATCGTCATCGGCGAGCAGGGCCTCGGCGTACGCGGCCGGGATCGTGGGCGAGCGCTGCATGATCGTGTAGAAGATCTTCAGCAGCTGGGCGAAGCCGGCGTCCGTGCCGAGCTTGGTCTGGAGCCCCTGGCGGAGATCCCACAGCGTCTCGCCCAGGATCTCTCCCTCGTCGTGGACCTCGCCGCCCGCGACGGGCCAGGTCTTCTTCACCGCCGGATCGAGGTCGCGGAGGGGCGTGTCGGCGAAGCCCCCGCCGACGAAGAACCCGCGGCCCAGCCCCGGGTCGTCCGTGATCGAGACGGCGAGCGTATCGGCGAGGCCCTCGCTCTGGCCGTCGGACGGCGGGAACGCGCCCTGGCCCTGGATGACCGAGTTGTTGTGCACGGAGTGGCCGGTCTCGTGGGAGACGACATCGGACATGCGCCCCGTGTTCTCGCACGTGCCGTTCGAGCCGTCGGGGAGCTGCAACGTGCCCGGCACGTAGAAGTGGACATCGTCGCCGGTCGAGAACGCGTTGCACGAGTCGCTCGCGTCGTTGACCGTCACGGACATCTGGGCCGACAGCCACTGCAAGGTCGGGTCGAGACGCGTGCGCACGAAGATCTTCGCGCGGCTGGCCGCGACGTAGGCATCGAGCTCCGCGTCGCTGAACGGGACGCCGGCCTTGCTCCACGTCAGGAGCCCGTTGCTCGCGAGCGGCAGCGCGTCGGTGGCGAGCGCTTGCGAGGCGTCGCTGACGGCGATGAAGGGGCCCGTGAGGCTGAGCTGGACCGTCGCCGGCGTCGGGCCCGTGAACGTGACCGCGCCCGACCCGTCGGACGTGACGCTCTGGCCGTTGATCACGGTCGTCAGGAACGGCGCGGCCTTCGCGGTGCGCGCCTGGCTCGGCGACTGGTTCGTCGTATCGAAGTCGATCGTGCCGGTGAACGACTCGAGGCGGTTCGCGCGCGCGACGGGCGCGCCGGTCGCCGCGTCGAGATAGACCTGCCAGACGCCCGGCTTGCCCGTCGTCGTCTGGACGACGACCGACTCGACGGTGTGGTACTCGACGTCGACGCTGCGTCCGTGGTCGTGGACGATGGGCAGGATGACGATCTCGCCGGGCGTCCCCGCGAGGCCGGCGTGCGCCCCGGGGCGCGCGCGCACGCTCTTGCCGGCGCTGGCGAGCCAGGTGATCGCGCTCGCGGCCAGGCCGCCCTCGGTGAGGCGCGACGCGGGCGCCGCGGACCGCACGTTCGGCAGCGCGGTCGAGCTGACCATGCTGAGACGATCGCCCTTGAAGCCGAAGCCGATCGTCCCGCCGATCACGCGGACCCCGTCGTGGCGTTGCTCGAAGCCGACCGTGCGCAGATCGGTTCCAACGCCGAGCTGGTTCGAGACGAGCACGAAGTCGCCGACGAGCGCGCCCGGGGCCAGCAGCTCGATGTGATCGGCGAGGAAGCGGCGGGCGACCTGCTCGGCGATGGACGCGTCGGCGACCGCGCCCGGCGCCGCGCTGCCGGCGCCCCACATGCGCATCGGCACGTCGGTGTCGCGATCCCACATCATCGTCCAGCCGGCGAGCGCGCCGAGCCGAGCCGTGGCGGGCGCGAACCACGAGGTGCGCTGCGCCACGCGCATGTCCCGACCGAGCGTCACGAAGTCGCGCTCCCGTCCGGCATGTTTCGGCGCGAACGCCGAGCTCGATTGCGCCATTCCCATGGCGATGACTGCGGCAAGACCCAGTGTACGTAGGCGCATCGTGACCCTCCGTTTCCTGACCGCATCCCACACCGTCTCGCGGCCCCCGCCAAGGCGCGCCCCATGACATGTGCCGTCCGTGTCGATGCGCGCGAACGTCACGACGCGATGCGTAGGCGTCTCTAGGAGTTCCCGAGGCTTGCGCCGGGGCCTGCGTGCGTTGCCAGGAGGCCGCGCGCGGCCGTGATGTCGGCACGGATCTGCGCGATCAGCGCATCCACCGAGTCGTACCGGGCCTCGTCGCGCAGACGGCCGATGAACGCGGCGCGCATGTGGCGATCGTAGAGATCGCCGTCGAAGTCGAGGACGTGGACCTCGAGGACGAGCTTGTCGCCCTCGACGAACGTCGGGTTCGTGCCGAGGCTCGCGACCGCGGGTCGCCCGTCCAGCGTGACGGCGTAGATCCCGGGGCGCAGCGGCAGGTCGACCGGCGCCGCGATGTTCGCCGTCGGCACGCCGATCGTGCGACCGCGCTTCGCCCCGTGGACCACGATGCCGTCGACGTCCCACGGTCGGCCGAGCAGGCGCGCCGCCGCGACGACGTCGCCGCCCGCCAGCAGCGCGCGGATCCGCGTGGACGACGCCACCTCGCCGCCGACCTCGACGGGCGCGACGACCTCGACGGCCACGCCGTGGCGCAGGCCGTGCTCGCGCAAGTGGTCGGGGGTGCCGGCCCGCTTGCATCCATAGGTGAAGTCGTAGCCGACGACGATCGCGCGGGCCGACAGGGCGCGCAGCACGATCTCGTCGATGAAGACCTCGGGCGCGAGCGCGGCCAGCGCCCGCGTGAACGGCTCGATGACGATCGCGTCCGCCCCCGCCTCGCCGAGCAGCTCGACCTTGCGCTCGAGGGCGGTCAGGGCCGGTGGCGCGCCGCTGGGGGCGAGCAAGGTCGACGGGTGCGGGTCGAACGTCAGCGCGATGACGTGCTCGCCGAGGACGCGGGCCCGCGCGAGGAGCGCCCGGTGACCGGCGTGCACGCCGTCGAAGTTGCCGATCGCGACCGCCGTGTCCTGCCACGCGGGCGCGTGCGCGTGACCGCGAACGACGAGCGGACGGCCGGCTGCCACCCGGGGAGGCTACCGCATCGCGGCGGACAGGGTCCACGCAGGCGTCACGAGGAGCAAGAAGCCGACGGTCGCGCCGAGGCACGCCTGCCCCGCCGGGTTCCGCACGAGCGCGGCGAGGTGCGCGATCGCCACGCCCGCGGCGAGGCCGGCGAGCACGAACACCGACGGCTCCACGCAGCCAGCGCGCAGCGACGTGGCGATCGCCCCGCCGGCGAGGGCGGCGAGCGAGAGGGCCACGGCGCGGCCCCGCGTGGCGGCGAGCGCGCTGCCGGCCAGCGCGGCGAGCGCGGCGAGGGGCCCGAGGGCATCGCCGGTCCCGGCGAGGAGATCGCCGGCGCTGGCGTGCGCACGCGCGGCGCCCGTCCACGCGCGCCCGAGCGTGGCGAACGCGCCCGCCTCCGCGCGGAGCGCGAGCGCGGCGAGGCCGACGAGCACCGCGCCGACGGCGGGGATCGCGATCGCCCAGCGACCGCGGCGCTGCGGCGAGCGCCAGTAGCGGATCGCGGCGATGAGCACGAGCGCGACGTACGCGGGGTCGAGCGCGGCCGCGAGCGTCGCCGGCAGGAGCGCCACGGCCGGGCGCGCGGTCGCGGGCGCCGGGCGCACGAGCTCCGCGAAGGTCCACGCCGCGGCGGCCCCGG